>DATJMG010000306.1:0-5406 GCA_035508835.1 Puia sp. | reverse complement strand
AAAGGCGTTTGCCAGTTTGAACGAAGAATTACTAAGAACCCAAATCGACAATCTGAATGCGCAGTTGACGGAGCTGGCAGCGATCATCGGAAAGATCGGCGTGGCAAAGTCTGTATGCTCCGAAAAGCAATTGCAAAAACTGGTTGAATTGAACGATGCTATCCTCCGTTTGGAAAGCAAGACTCAAATCGGGCTGAAAGAGATTGCCGAAAAGAACGGTGTTCGGTTATATGAAAGCATGGAATTTAAAGAATTTATAAAGGCGGCGGACGGCTACCTTAAAATTCTTGATAAGGACACGTATCCGGGGCCAGACGATAGATGTCTATATTGCAATCAGCCGCTGGAAGATTCAGCCCTAAAACTGCTGGCGAACTATAAGCGTCTTCTTAATGACACCACTCAGCAGATGATACATCAACTATTGCAGGAGCGGGAAGCGCTGATCCGGCCGGTTAAAAATATCGTTGCCGGTCTTTGGTTTCATCACCCGGTATTTGGGCGGAGTGAAGATGGCCAGGTCATACAACCTGCTGAGTTGGTAACTTATAATGAAAGACTGTCGTTGATCCAGGAGTTATTTGTGGCTAATTTAGTGACCCGCGAGACCCCATTCGATGTTAATTATTCCGAGATCCTCTCGTTTCTTGGCAGTATTCAATTGACTATCGAGAAAGATTTGGCCACTAAGAAGACTGATCTGGCGACGATCGTTGTCAAGGCGGCGGCGATCACCAGCGAAATAAACGAGCTTAAAGACAGGAAATTGCTCTTTTCCAAACGGGACGAAGTCAAAAAGGTGATCCAAAACTATAAGATCATAGCGCTATTGCAGCCGAAATTGGCGGAATTTAATACCGGATCATTGAGCAGGAAAACGACCGAGGCGAGAGAGGTTCTGATCCGGCAGAATTTCGATAGAATTTTTCTCCGGGAATTAGCGGCACTTCGAAAGTCGCATATTACAATACAGCTGACCTTCGGCACCGAAAGGGGAAATTCCAAAATCACCCAGCGAATGAAGTCGTGTTTGCCGGGTGATATCCTGAGTGAGGGCGAACAGAAGGCCATTGCGCTGGCAGAATTCCTGACGGAGCTGCAGTTGGATTACGCCCGGTCGCCAGTGATCTTCGACGATCCTGTAAACAGCCTCGATCATCGGATCATTGACGAAGTAGGCAAACGGCTTATCCAGCTTTCGAAGACGAGGCAGGTGGTTATTTTTACCCATTGTATTTTGTTATTAAATAGTCTTCTTCAACAATCCGAATTGGATACCAACAAGCAGGAGGGAGTTTCATTTAAGTTTTATTCGCTTAGGAACAACTATGATGAAACCGGCATCCTGGGTGAAGTCGAGGAGTTGAATTCCTTTTCCGACTATAGGAAGAAAGTAGAGGCTGCAATTAACGGAAGAAAGCCCGGCGCCGATGAGACGAAGTTGGCCCGGGAGGGATATGGACATCTGCGGGCTGCGATTGAAATTTCGGTAGAGCGTGAAGTTCTAAAAAGGACGATCGTCCGATATGCAAAGGGGGTTGCATTTCCGGCACTGTTGCGGATCAGAGGCGATATACTTGATGCACATAAAGGTGCGTTGAATGATATATATGAAAAGTGTTGCGTTGCCATCAATGGCCATTCCAGTCCTTCCGTCATCCAGACAACGCCGACAATCAATGAGCTAAAGGCTGATCTTGATTCCTTTTTGAAAATCAGGGCGCATTTTATTTAGTTGACGGAAGTTACAAAATGGCTTTCAGGCTATAAAGGCTTGTCACCCGCAAGTGAAGCGGTGGTTTCAGACGACGCCGACTTGCAGGCCGATGCAGGTCCCTTCGCCGGGGGCGGATCGTATGGACAGACGGGCATTCATCAAAGCGGCGCGGCGCTGCATGCCGGCGAGGCCGTTACCGGTGGATGGAATAGCCGGGTCAAAACCGCGGCCGTTGTCGCGGACGGTCAGCGTGAGGTACTCCTGATCGAAGCTCACCTCCAGGAATGCCTGAGTGGCCAGCGCATATTTGACCAAATTGTTGATAGCTTCCTTGAGGATGAGGTAAATGTGCTGGCGGTAATCCATAGGCAGCCGCACCTCGCTGATATTTTTCTGGATGTCGATGGTATATTCGACGCCTTTAGCTTCAAAGAGCGTGGTGGCGAAATGCCGGACGCGGATCAGCAGGTTCTCCAGCGAATCGTTGCGCGGGCTGATGCTCCACACAATATCATCCATGCGTTCCATGAGCATCATGGAGCTGTCTTTGATTTCGCTCATCGTCTCGATGGTCCGGGCGCTGCTGTTCCCGCGGAGGGCCAGGTCGCTCAGGATGGAGATGGAGCTGAGCGTCGAGCCGATATCGTCGTGGAGGTCCTGGGCGATCTTGTTGCGGATGTGCTGCATGCGGTCGCGGAGCAGTTCGTTGGCTTTCAGCTGTTCGATGAGCTTTTGCTGGCTGCTGATCTTTTCTTTTTCGGTCATCCGGCTCTTATAGCTAAGACCGGCGGTAAAACATAATACTTCGAGAACAATACCGGCCTGGGGGAAGATGAAGATATCGGGGACCCCGAGGTCGATATGCCGGTTGATCTCGAGGTAGCTAAAGATGAGACCGAGGATGTGGCCGGTCGCCACGAAAAAACTGCCGGAAATCACAAAATAAATGAGGGGGCCGCCGGGCGATCCGGGGCGGGCGCGGCGGTAGATATAGACGATGAAGCCGACGGTAAGCAGGAAAACGAGGGCGAAGACGATGGTATAGATCTCCGTTTGAAGGGGGCGGTTAAAGGTGAACAGGATATACAGGAAGTCCAGGCCCGCGTAAACCAACAAAAAATATTCCATTCGGATGATCCAGCTATTCAGGCGTGGATAGTCCCGGGGGATCTCGAGGAAACTCCGGATGAAGCGGAAATAAACGTAGTAAGGGAGGATCAACAAGGTCTTCCCAAGATAGACGGTGAGCAGGGGCCAGCGGGTGAAGAGGATGTCGGTGCCGAACATGGATTCCTGTTTGCTCAGGAAGTAGACCATGATGAGCGTCATATAGAGCAGGTAGTAAAGGTATTCCTTGCGGCGCACCATTATCCATTGGAATAGCATGTAAAGCAGCTGGCAAAGAAGGAAACCCATGAACAGCATGCGAACGATGATTGTCGAAGTGTTGGCGGAGAGGTCGCCCGCGAGAGTGGCGTTGAGGGAATCGGCGTCGTAAAGTGTGAGGCCATTGAAGGTCAATTCGTCGGTCCGCTGGCGGATGGTCACGGTCAAAGGTAAAGTGCTGTTTGCCGGAAGGGACAGCGGGATGACGCCGGCTTGTCTTTGTACGTAGCTCGATCCCGGTGGGGTTGGCCGCATGCGTCCGCCCTGGATTTGCTGCGAACCCAGGGTGACATCAATGTAATCCACTTCACCAAAGTCGAGTGAAAGCGGAAGGGTATTGCCGGTGTTGTTGTGCAGGGTGGTTGTAATAGCGAAAACGTGACTGCGGGGATGGTGAGTGAGTTGGGTCAGGAGTTGGGGCCAGGAGATTGTTGCTCCATCGACGGTGCAAACGGGAACTCCTGCCAGCGAGAGGCCGTGAGTGGCGGCCAGATTGGTCAGGGGCTTCTGAGCGCAGGCCGGGGTCATTGCCAGAAAGGCAAGCAGGATGAGGGGCAAGTGCTTCAAAATGACGTTCATGGTCCGGAATAAATATAGGCAAAAAAAATGGCCGGGGAAGGCCTCCCTGATCGTGGCGGGCGGATGGAAAATTGCGTGGTGCCGGTATGCAACGGTCGGTTGACCTGGATTGTCAGGGGGGAAAACCCTTTTATGAGAAAAAAGATCGGCCTGCTGCTGGCAGGCGTTGGTGTGGTGACGGGGAGTCTGCTGCTATTCCCGGGTTGTCTGAAGGACCATGTCACCGAGTCATATCAATTATATGAACCGGTCTATTCATTGAAATCGGCGGTGCTGGCAGGCATCAACGGTGATCCCGGCACCCCGGTCGGTCAAACGGGCCAGATCTATGTCAAAGGTTCGTACATCTTTCTGAATGACCCGAACAAGGGTATTCACATCTATGACAACAGTGATCCCTCACATCCGGTGCAGACGGCGTTCCTGAATATTCCCGGAAACCTGAATATCGGCATCCGGAACAATATCCTGTATGCGGATATGTATGCGGATGTGTTGTCGATCGACATCACGAATGTACATCAGGTAAAGATCCTTGGCATGCTGCATGGATTTTTTACAAGCCGTCAGTTCACTTCGGACTCTAACTATGTGATCACCAACTGGGTCGTTAAAGACACGAGCGTCACCGTCGTGCCGCAGGGATATGTTCTTATTCCCAACACCACGTATTATACCTACAACGTTCCCGGCGTCTATGATCTGGCCGCTGCCTTCGCCACTTCCACCAGCCAGTCCGGCACGGGGACGGCGGGTTCGGAGGCTGTCATGACGCTGGTCGGAGATTATATGTATGCGATCCCTGAAGAGCACACGGTGGGCGTCGTGCATATTGCCGATTCGACGAATCCTACGCTGGTTCTGTCGGATGCATCCGGATTTGACCTGGAGACGATGTTCCCGATACAGGGGAATCTTTTGGTTGGATCGAAAGAGGGCGTCTTTGTCTATTCGATCAGCAACCCAGCCCAGCCGACGGAAGTGGGAGAATTCAAGCATGGGACGGCCTGTGATCCGGTGATCGCCAATTCAAGCTATGCTTATGTCACGTTACGCTCGGGTACGGATTGCGGCGGTGCGGCCAATGAATTGGATGTCCTGGACGCGCAGGATCTTTCGAACACTATTCAACTCGCGTCCTATCCGATGACCTCGCCGACGGGATTGTGCCTCGACGGGTCGCTGCTTTTCGTCTGCGACTCGACGGTCGTAAAAGTATTCGATGCGAGTGATCCCGGAAATCTTCAACTGCTTTCATCGGTGCCTGTCAATAGTCCTGCTGATGTCATCGCGGCGAATCATGTCATGTTGGTGGCTGCCCCGGATGGGCTGTATCAGTTCGATTATACCGATCCCCGTAATATCATGCAGCTGAGCTTCGTGGGCGTCAATCATTCAAAGTCATGACGAAGGCTATAGTATGGGCGGTTTGCATGTTGGGATGCGCCGCGGCGTTTGGACAAAGTCCGTTGAACTTTCGGTCGGTGGAATCCGTGGGGCTTTCCAGCGGATCATCGTGCAATTGCGGGCTGATAGAGACGGTGAATGGGGTCTCCAGGGGTCCGTGGTTCGCCGGACTGGGCGCGGGCGTGGATTATTACCGGTTCCGCAGTGTTCCGTTGTTCTTGTCGGTTACACGGGATATAGCGATCGGAAAAGAGAATTGGTTTTTCCTGTATCTGGACGGGGGAACGAATTTACCGTGGTATAAGCGGCCGCCGGGG
>DATJMG010000305.1:0-11503 GCA_035508835.1 Puia sp. | reverse complement strand
TTTCGATATGCAGCGTTGTTTAATCAACCTCATCCTCCGCGAATGTAAGCAGGAAGTTGTTGGGATCGGTGATGGAAAATTCGGTGGCGCCGTAGAAGGTCTTTTGAAGGCCGTGGACGACGTTGACCTTGTCTTTAATGGCGTCGAAGAAGGAGCGGATCTTTCGGGTGCGGATATAGAAAAGCAGGGAGCCGCCGTCCTGCCGGCTGATCATGGGGAGGGTGTCGCCGAGGCTTTGAAAGGTCTGGAACATAAAGGTAACGTTGCCGCTGCTGACCATGGCCCAGTCGAGGATGCCGTCCGTTTCGGCGGGAACGGACATGACGAGGTTAAAGCCGAGGATCTTGTAGAATTCGATGGTGGCTCGGATGTCTCTGACGAAGAGATTGGGGGCGAGGGAGTCCATGTGGTGATGTTTTAGTCAAATATACTAAAAAAATTAGTAAAAACAAATTATTTTTTGGGGTGTAATTTGCGGTATGCCACGGGTTGTATCGTATCAGATCGCGGACAGTATAGATGTCAAGGGTCTGCGGACGGCTTTTAAGGAAGGGATCTATCATTATGATGCGGATGAACTTTTTTATAAGACGGGCGAGGGGTGTTATGTGTATGTATTTAAGTACGGTGTGGTTTGTTTCCTGGGATATCGTGAGAATGAGGCGGCGGCGTTCATGGAGCGGATCGGGCCGTTCTGCAGAAATGTGTTCGGGCAGCGGTTGAGTGAGGAGTTCGAGGTGGAGGTGAATGCGCAGGAGAACAAGTTCGGGTATAACAAGATCGAGATCACCAAGCCGGATGTGGAGGTGTTGCGGTTGATCATGCTGAATGTCAGTCAATCGGTTGCATTGGATTATTTCTCGGAGCAGACCAATGCGTTACAGGAAGAGACCAATTCCAATACGCTGAACCTGGAGCGGCGGGGGCGGTTGAACATTTCGGGCGCCAATCTAAAAAAATATATCGGCAAAACGCTTCACCTCAAGAACCGGATTGCCGAGAACCTGTATATCTTCGATTCACCGCCCGAGACCTGGGAGGATGAAAATCTGAATCGGATCGACCAGGGGCTCAAAAAAACATTTGATCTGCAAGAGCGTTATCGCGATATCCGGGAAGGCCTGGAGATCGTGCGGGAGAACCTGGAACTTTTCAAAGATCTGCTGCAATATCGCAACAGTACTTTCCTGGAATGGATCATTATCATCCTTGTTGCGCTCGAGGTGATCAATCTGCTTATTGATAAGTTGTTCAAGGTTTGAATACCGTGCAGGGTGAAAGCAGGTGGGAAGAAGAATGAAATACGGCGAAATTTCCTTACAAATCTATTATATATTGACTTTTTAAATATGTCTTCAATAGACTGATTGTTATTCTATTGCAGATGGAGGGACGGCTGTTTCAGGCAATATCTTTTATACTAAGCGAATAAAAGTTGCATCCCGCGGGCCCAAAATATTCCTTTGAAGCCTGAAAAACTAAAACAGCTGTTTATGACAAAACAACGATTGCTAAACAGAATGCTTGCGGGCATTTGTTTCCTACTTCTTTTCCAACTGGCGAGGGCGCAAAACAAAGTTGTTACCGGGACGGTGATGGATGATAAGGGCGGTCCTTTGTCCGGCGCAACGGTTCGGCTCCCGGGTAGTGTAAAGGGTGTGACCACGGATGCGGATGGGAGGTTCACGATCTCTGTGCCGCCTAAGGCGGCCATGCTGGTGATCTCTTATGTCGGTTATGATCCGCAGGAGGTTTCGGTGCGGAATTTGGCGGCGGTTCGGGTGAGTTTGAGGCCTGCCCGGTCGAGCCTGGATGAGGTGGTCGTCGTGGGGTATGGGGTACAGAAGCGAAAGGATGTGACGGGTTCGGTTGCCTCTGTGAAAGGCAGTGATATCAAGGAATTGCCGGTGACCGACGTCACCGCGGCCTTGCAGGGAAGGGCGGCGGGCGTAGAAGTGATCCAGAATTCCGGGCAGCCGGGGGGCTCGACGCCAACGATCATTATCCGGGGGCTGTCATCTTTGCACCAGCCAGCGCCCCTGTATATAGTCGACGGAGTACGGGTGCCGGGTGACAACATCAATATCCAGGATATTGCGACGATCGACATTCTGAAGGATGCGAGTGCCGCCGCCATCTATGGCTCCGCGGCGGCGGGGGGCGTTATTCTTATTACTACCAAGAGGGGCAGCGGCTCCAGGCCGCAGGTGGACTTCAATGCGCGGTATGGGGTGAGCGTTCCGAAACTATACGATAATCTTTTGCGGAAGAAAGACTATATCACCTTCGAGAACGTGATCAACCCGACGTATTTTGCCAATGCCACTGAGACGGATACCTTGCCTGATGTGGATTGGGTGAAGGCGATCTATGGAAATGCGTATGAGCAGAACTATAATCTTTCGGTGTCCGGGGCCAGCCCTTCCATGAATTACCTGTTCTCGGGGTTCTACAATGCGCAGAAGGGCATCTTCATCCAAAACTATTCGAATATCGGCGGGGTGCGGGTCAATACGGACTACAAGCTGGGTAACCGGATCAAGATCGGCGAGCAGCTGGCGCTGTCGCAGCGGAAAACACAGCCGCTTGTCGGCCAGGATGCGGAGCTGCACAATCCGCCGTTCAGGTCTATGCCCATTATCCCAATCAAAAATGAGAATGGAACCTGGGGTACGGTGCCGCCGGGTTATGGCATTCAGTTCGGGGGCCCGAATGCGGTTGGGGCTGCCTATGCAGCGCAGGCCATCGACTTTCAGAACAATTTTCAGGGAAATGTCTATGCCGAGGTCAAATTACCCTTACACCTGAATTTCCGGAGCACGCTGGGGTATAGCTATTATCTCGAGACGGAAGATTTTTACCAGGCGCCGTTCAATTTCGGTGCGGATGTGGATGCGACGAATGCGTTGAACAAGATGTATAACCAGAGCGGGCAGCTACTGGATAATTTTGTGCTTACCTATGACCAGGAGTTCGGCAAACATGCGATCAATGCCGTCGCAGGTTATGAGCAGATCACGACCAAGATCGACAATCTCTATACGACGGTATCGTCGAACGGGCTGCCGGACTATTCGATCATCACTACTTCCAACTCGACGACGACGGCTACGGGGGAATATGATCCGAATGGGCTGATCAAGTCATATTTTGGGCGAGTGAATTACAATTTCGACAGGCGTTATTATATCTCGGGTTCTATCCGGCAGGATGCGAATTTCACTGTTTTTGGCCCCGAGAAGCAGAAAGGGGTATTCACTGCGGCGTCTGCGGGGTGGACGATCAGTGACGAGAGCTTCTTTCAGGCTATGTTGCCGACGGTGAGTCTACTGAAGCTGCGAGGCAGCTATGGGACACTGGGCAACAGTAATGTGCCGCCGTATACTTTTGCGGGTTTCTATGGGCCTTATTCGGGTGTCACAGGTTTCGGGAATACGTCTGTCAACGGCGCCAATTTTGCGCCGGGAGCGCCGTTGCTAATCGGCTCCTCGATCAACACCATTTCCAACCCCGACTTGCACTGGGAGACGGTAACGGAAACCAATGTCGGAGTGGATGGAGAGTTATGGCATGGTACGGTGTATTTCAGTGTAGAGTGGTATAACAAGGTCACCAGGGATATGTTGTATGCGCTGCCGCTGCCGCCGAATGCCGGATTTTCTTCTCCGTTCTTTACGAATATCGGCAACGTACAGGGCAGAGGGGTAGACATCCTATTGGGATATAAGGATAAGGCGGGCCCGGTCAGCTATGATATTACGGCAACGGCCGGTTTCAACAGCAATAAGGTGACCAATCTGGACGGGATTGCGACGGATGCGTTGTATGACGGCCTGAATTACTACAACAATGGAAACGCCACGTATGGAGCGATGATCGGGCAGTACCTCACCATCACCAAGAATGGCTTGCCTTTCGGGAGCTTCTATGGCTACAAGACGCAGGGGCTTTTCAAGACAGATGCGCAGGCAGCGGCCAGCGCGCAGCCCAATGCTCATGCGGGGGACCTGATGTATGTCCACAATGCCAAGAACGGCAGTGCGCTCAGTTCGGCGGATGAGCAGGTCATTGGAAACCCCAATCCCAAGCTGGTATATGGGATCAATATCAGGGTAGGCTATAGAGGTTTTGACCTGACGGCGCTCTTTAACGGCGTTGCCGGCGTACAGCTGTTCAATGGGGTGAAGGCTTATGCGCAACATGCCTTCGAGAGTGATGCCAATGTGACGACGGCGGCGTTAAAGGATTCCTATTTTGGTTCCAACGGGTTGACGAGTCAGCCGCGGATGGGAGTGAGCAGTGCCGGCGGGTATACGGATGATCCGAATGGGAATTACACCAAACCAAGCAGTTATTTCATCGAGAATGGTGCGTATCTCAAGCTCAAGAACCTGCAGATCGGCTATTCCTTCTCCAATTCGGCCATGGAGCGGATCAAGATCAGGAGCGCGCGCATATTCGTGATGGGGAACAATCTGCTGACGGTCACCAAATATTCCGGAATCGATCCTGAGGTAGGCAGTGCTTATTCACAGGCTGCGACGAATGGGTATGTCGGGGGTTCGGTAGGGGTTACGACCCGGGGGCTCGATGCAGTCTCACAGTATCCGCAGACGAAGATCTACTCGGCGGGGATCGATGTGAATTTCTAACAAAATAAAACTATTCATATGTTGAAAAAGATTGCTGCTTTACTTGTGCCGGTGATCCTGCTGGGGGCCGGATGTTCGAAAGACCCATCCGCTGTGGCGCCTACCAATGAGTATGCGCTGACCAATTACCCTGCCACTATTGACGGGTTGAACAGTGTGCTGGCAACGGCGTATTCCGCGATGCGGGATGCGAATATGTATGGGTTCAATTATCTTCCGAAGGCGATGGCCAGTATTACGCATACGGCTGACGACAACGGCTATGATGCGGGGTGGCAGGAGATGCTGCAAACCAACCTGTCAGCGACGAACACGTACAGTCTGGGTGTTTGGGAGGTTTGTTATGCGGGTATCAAGAACTGCAACACGACGTTGCAGGCGGCCAATGAATACATGGCCAGCTATGCGCAGCCCGGGGACGGCCCGACGGTGGATCTGATCCGGGGCCAGGCGTACTGTCTGCGCGGGTATTATTATTTGTTGCTGGAGTCGCTGTTCGGGGAGGATTTCATTCCCAACCCTTCGGCTACGGATACGCTCGGGATCATTATCGACACGACGCTGCCGACGAGCCTGGCGGCATCCCAGAAGCCGCGGAGTTCCATCAAGGCGTCCTGGGCGCAGGTGGTGAGTGACCTGACGCAGGCGGCGACCCTTCTGCACGGTCAGGTATGGACGGGGAATGACAAGGGGCGGGCGAGCGAATGGGCCGCCGATGGACTTTTGGGCAAGGCCTATGTATATATGCAGGATTGGACGGATGCCAGGACCACGTTGCTGAATGTCATTAGCAACAGCGGCAAGTCGTTGATGCCGTATGCGATGTATCGTGATGCGTTTGTCGGGATCAGCGCGAATGAATTCAACCAGGAGTCACTGCTGGAGCTCAATATCGACTACAATTCGTTTGGTGACTATGGGGTGTATGGCGGCGCGCCCAACAGCACTTCGATCAATGGGTTGATCTGGTCGCCGTGGGTCCTGGGAACGGATGGATCGGAAGGCGATGCGCAGGCGTTGGGATATGGCAATGAAACGATCCATGACCGCAATATCCTCCGGTTCGGGTATACGCTCGGAGCGTATACGTTGGTGGCGAATCCGAATTTTGACGCAGCCGAGCAGCCTTCTCCCACCAATCCCAGGATGATCATGGATCCGACGTATTATCAGAATGCGATGGCAGTGAGGACCAATCAGACGGCGGACCCCAGGTTGTATGTCAATTGTATGCAACCCTGGCTGGATTCGGCCGTCAATGCGCCGGCGGCGGGATGGGTGCCCGGAACGGTCCCGGTGGCGGGTTATATCCCGGTCTCCAAGCCGGCGGGAACTTCCAGCGCAACGCAGCTGGATTGGAGTTTCCGGAAGTATGCACCGATTTTCTGTAACGTCAATGATGTTCCGGGCGGCCAGGCGGATGGCGCCAATATCTATATATTACGGCTGGCGGATGTCTATTTGTTGTATGCGGAAGCCTGTATCAATACCAATGACAATACGGATGGGTTGGAATATCTGAATATGGTCAAACGGCGGGCTTATGGGTATCCGGTGAATTCGCCATCGCCGGTCGATTATGCGAGTGTGACGAGTGCAACGCCGGCGGCGGCGGCGGGCGATCCGGTGCTGGGCAATAATCCGCTTTATTATGAACGTTGGGCTGAGTTGTTCAATGAAGGGACGTGGTGGACGGATATATGCCGGTGGCATTTGGGGGCGTCCGAGGCGGCGTATTATCAAACCTATAATTTGGGCGCCAATCCGCTGACATTTAATCCGCGGTGTTATGCGTGGCCGATACCGGTGATGGAGATCAATGCGAATTCCAAGGTAGCCGACGAGCAGAATCCGGGCTATTAATAAGAAGCTGATTTGTCGGGGAGAATCGACAATCAGGAAAAGGCGATTCGGTAAGACCGTAGGTTTTGGCCGGATCGCCTATATTTATCAAAATTTTGCTTGCTTATGCTTATAACCAAACGGGTTTTTGTTTGCCTGTGCTTATCCGTATTGTTCCATTTTTCGGCGAGTGCGCAGGATGAGGTACAGATGGGGAAGGTGAAGGTGGTATTCAGGCTGGACGGGAGGGGTGAGCCCGTCTATTCGGTGATGTATGGAGACAAGCCGGTGATCCTGCCGTCGCGGATGGGGTTTCGGTTGTTGGATAAGGACAGCCTTTTTGATGAGGGTTTTGTGGAGACGGGGGTGGAGCGGAAGGAAGTGGATACGACGTGGGAGCCGGTATGGGGTGAGACGAAGGATATCCGGGATCATTATCGGGAGATGAGGGTGCATTTGAGGCAGACGGGGTCAGGGCGGGGTGGGGATGGTCCGGGTTCAGGGCGGCTGCTGGATGTGGTTTTCAGGGTCTACGGGGATGGAGCAGGCTTTCGCTATGAATTCCCGCGGCAACCGGGGCTCCGGTATTTTGTGGTGACCGATGAGCTAACGCAGTTCCATTTGGCGGGAGATCACAAGACTTTCTGGATACCCGGCGACTATGACAGTAACGAATATCCCTATACGACATCGAAGATCAGCGAGATCGACAATGCGGCAATAGTGGCGGCTTCGACGGCGATTGCGGTGCGGGTGGCGCCGGACCGGTATGCGGTGCAGACGCCGCTGATGATGAAGACCGCGGACGGGTTGTACCTGAATATCCATGAGGCGGCGGAGGTCAATTATCCGGCCATGCAGCTCCATGTGGACCGGGCAACGCTGACGCTGACGTCGGCGCTGGTGCCCAATGCGGTGGGCAGCAAGGCGTTCCTGCATGCGCCTTTTCATACGCCGTGGCGGACGATCCTGGTCAGTGACAGGGCTGCGGATATTTTGTTGTCGAAGACCATTTTGAATTTGAATGAGCCGTCGAGATTCGCGAGTACGGACTGGATCCATCCCATGAAGTTTGTCGGCGTGTGGTGGGAGATGCAAACGGGGAAGAGCACCTGGGCCTATTCCGATTATCCTGATAGTCTCTCGGCTTCGGGGGCGTTGATCCCCAATGGCCGGCATGGGGCTACTACTGCGAATGTGGAGCGGTACATCGACTTTGCGGCTGCCAACCATATTGGCGGGGTATTGGTGGAGGGGTGGAATGTGGGTTGGGAGGATTGGTTTGGAAATTGGAAGGAGAATGTATTCGATTTCGTGACGCCGTATCCGGATTTCGATGTCAAGGCGATCACTGACTATGCCCGTTCGAAGGGGGTGGCGATGATCATGCATAACGAGACATCGGGGTCGGCGACGAATTATGAGCGGCAGCTTGATACGGCGATCCGGTTTATGCGGCGATGGGGTTATGTGGCCGTCAAGACGGGATATGTTGGGAAGATCATTCCGCGGGGGGAGCATCACGATGGACAATGGATGGATAACCATTATATCTATGTTGCAAGGAAGATGGCGGAAAATCACATCATGGTTGACGAGCATGAACCCATGCGTCCGACCGGGCTGCAGCGGACCTATCCGAACTGGCTGGCGTGTGAGGCCGCACGGGGGAATGAGTATAATGCTTTTGCTGACGGGAATGCCCCGGAGCACGAAACAATTCTGCCGTTTACCCGGCTGATCGGCGGCCCGATGGATTATACGCCGGGGATCTTTCGGATAAAGGGATATTCGGATGTGCCCGGCCGGCAGGTTCATACTACGCTTGCCAAACAGCTGGCGCTGTATGTAACGATGTATAGTCCCTTACAGATGGCTGCCGATCTGCCGGAAAATTATGCGGCGCATATGGATGCGTTCCAGTTCATCCGGGATGTACCGGTCGATTGGGATGATACGAAGGTCATTGAGGCGGAGCCGGGGGAATATATTACGATTGCGCGGAAGGGGAAAGGGCAGGATGGTTGGTATGTCGGGGCGATAACGAATGCGCGAGGGCGGGAGGCGGATGTTCCGCTGGGTTTCCTGGATAAGGGGCGTCGGTATCAGGCGACCATCTACCGGGATGCCGATAATGCGGATTGGAAAGCTAATCCGGAGGCGTATGTGATCGAGAAGATGACGGTGGATAGCGGCTCGCGATTGAAGCTGAAGCTCGCGCCGGGAGGTGGGGCAGCGGTGAGTATTGTGCCGATGTAGGTTTTCCGGGTTTTGAGTTTTGAATGGTGGAGAATTCAGAATTTGTTGTATTTTACCGTAACCAAAATACCTGAACCATGCCATACACCAAGCTGTTATCCTTTTGCCTTGCCCTGGCCCTGCTGTTTGTCTGCTGTCAAAAAGAAGCAACGAAGACTTCAACAACGGTTCAGCCCGATTCAACCACTTCAATTCCTCCCAAGCTTCACATGAGCCTTTGCTATTTGTTGAAGCAGTCGACCATCATCGGCGATCTCCGGTCCAATTATGAGCTGCTGATCAGCGAGCCCGGCGGAAAGATCCTTTTCGATACCGTTACAAATTACAATCAAATCAACACCGCTGACCTGCAGACCGCGGCGACGTTTGTAGACGTTTCCGTGATCTATCCTTATAATTATGCGCCTGGCCAGGCTCAGTATTTCGCCTGTACCTATAAAGGCGTGAATCTTGCCAGCTGGAAAAATATTCCCCTGTCCGACTCCGTGCCGGGAGTCTATCCGATCGCCAATGGCAATGCCACGCTCGCGCTAAACAATATCTCGGCCCCGCTTCCCTTTCTTTGGCAGTTTATGTCCAACGACAACAATGATACGACCCATAGTCCGCAGGGGGTCTCTTATTCGAATGATATAGTGGTTACCTATCCCAATGAAGGCGATCAATATGCATATATTGCCTTCCCTTACGACGGTGTTTATAAGCTGCATAAGATCCAGGGTGTGAATGATTCGGTAGATCTTTCTCAATTGGATACGGCCATTACGTTGAGCTTTAACTGGTCTACGGAATACGATCTCAACATTCTGCTTTATGGTTACATGGACTCTACCAATCTGTCCAGTCGCCTGCTGCTGGCCCCGGGTCATGGAGATTACACGCATGCGTATACTTACGAGGCCATGTATCCTTCTCACAACGAATTTCAAAAATATGATCTGTTGCTAACGGGAAACCCGGCCGTTTTTAACCCGGGGGCAGCCGTCACGGAGCAAGCAACCCTGCGGCTGACTGACCTGAGCAGCATCCCATTGAATATACCCCTGCTTGATGAATCCTATTATGTAGTCAATTCGAAAACCCCGGACAGCTTCTCCATTTCCTTCCCCAAGGTGAAGCCCACTTATTATACTTTCTCCTGCAGCTTCGGTGCCAGCAATAACTTTTTGCTGACGGTACCGGGTGACTCTACCGTTCTGGATCCTGAGAAAGCACTGGCAATACCCTTGCAGAGTAAATTCCTCCATGGGGACAACCCCGCCATGTTCGTCAATGGCTTTACGATGGCCATCGATGACGAGCCTGATTATCAAACCTACATGACTAAAGAAGCGGATGTTGAAGCCGCGAACGTACGACCTTTGTCAAACCAGGCGATGTTAAATGTAAATGTAAATCCGCAAGGTGGAGCTTTTACCACAAGGTTCTTCAAACTTCAGTCGATCTCAGCCAAGCAATAGAGCAGATACATTTCGAGGTTGACGGCTTTCTATATTTATGTAGTTCTGATCTCCATGATCCGTTGTTCAAATCCCTCGTTGGGGATGATGGATTTGTTTTTGATCCGGGTTTTGTAGGTATTGATGGTGTTAACGGAGTATTCGAGGATGCGGGCGATCTTTTCGTTCTCGTGGATGCCCATGCGGATCAGCGCGAAGATGCGCAGGTCGGTATTGAGCAGCTCGTTGTCTTTAAGCAGGATCTTGTCTTCGTCGCGGAACAGGTCATTGAAACGTTGGATGAAGTCGGGGAAGAGTTTGAGGAAGACCTTGTCAAAATTCCGCAGGAGCTCTTCCTTTTCTTTTTTGGGATTGGTGTTGTTGACCAGGGTGATGACGTCATCCCATTTACGGTAGGCTATCTTTTGTTCGAGGGCCTTTTTGAATTGGCCGATCTTGTCAAACGATTCGGAATCGGCGTTAAAGAAATAGCCGATGTATTCTTCCTTGATCTTATTGGCTTCGGAGAGTTTGTTGTTCGTCTCGATGAGGCGTTGATTGGCGGTCTGTTCTTTGGTATGGGCTTCGGTGATGATGCGTTGGGCGGTCTGGAGGCGGCCCAACTGGCGCAGGACGATGAAGACGAGGACGATGACTGCTGCGAGCAAGAGGGTGGCGATAACGGACCAGGTGACGAAGACGGCTTTTTGCTCTTCAACGCGGCTGATCTTTTCACCTTCTATAAGGGGGAGGATTGCGCTTACCTGGACTTTGCGTTGTCGGGCGCCGTAGAAGATCGCGTCGCGGATGGCGACCTCGATATAGGAGCTGGCGTTCCGGACGTCGCCTTTCTTATATAGCAGCTGGGCGAGGTTGAAGATCGCTGCGGTCTCTTTGGTAGAGGACTGGATATCGGCAATGGCGGCGTGGATAAGCAGGACGATAGCCGAATCGGGCTGGTCGTTGGTAATGTAGATATCGCTCAGGGTGGAGGTAGTAACGGCAAATTGGTGGAGGGTAAGATCGGGGCGGCTCAGCAGTTGCCGGAATACGACCTGGGCATGGTTGCGATCGCCTGCCTTGATATCCCGGAGGCCGGTATAATAGCCATAGTTGAAGGAACCCGGCGGGTAGAGGTGGAGCGCGGAGTCCATATAGCTATTTCCTTTTCGGGTATAGTCGGGGGTGTTATAGCCGTCGTTGTCGAAGTCTCCGAGGTCATAATAGTAGCGGCCGACCAGCGCGTAATAGTCAGCCTGGAGGCTGTCGGGGGCACCCCGGACGCGGATCTTGTCCAGGGAGTCCAGGGTT
>DATJMG010000304.1:0-13113 GCA_035508835.1 Puia sp. | reverse complement strand
CACCTCGACGTTAATTATTCTCAGGCAGGGACTTATAAGATTGGACTTAGGACTGCTATAACTTTGGACGAATTTGAAGATATTCTTAATGTAGATACCAATTGCTATTACATTGAACCTGCCTGATCTTATATCGCTCCCTAATAACGGTACCGATAACCCGAAATGCAAGAAATTCAAGTTGGGCAGCGCTGCGCCAATGTATTGCGCGTATTGGTCCTGATTGCTTGTTTTACTTTTGTTGTATCCAGACATAGAAAATGCCTTGTAACATATTGTATTAAAAGGCATTATAACGAAATTTCCGTGATCGCGCTGGGACTCGAACCCAGGACCCATACATTAAAAGTGTATTGCTCTACCAACTGAGCTACGCAATCAACCACGAAAAAAGCTACGCTTTTTGGGGATCGCAAAAATAAGTTAAAATGTATTGACGGCAAATTTTTTACGGGACATTTTTCCCCGCGAAATCCCCGGTCCTCATCGTGGCGGCGCCGGTTTGTTTCATCACCCGGGCAGTTTTGTGGTCGCCGGTATGGCTCCAGCCGGGCGGCATGATCAGGTACAGGATTTTGTTCCGCAGTCCGGGCGCACGGGCCAGGTCACGGGCCAGGCACACAAACTCGCCGAAATACATATCGGTAAAACTGCGCGTCTTCACCGGCCGCGTAATGCCGTATTCGATCCTGACCGCCTGGTCTTCCGGTTGATAGGTTCGAAATACCCGGTCCCAGATATTCAGCAAGTTGCAGAAATTGGTGTCGATGTATACCGGATTGCGGGCATGATGCACCCGGTGGTGGGAAGGGGTCAGGATCAGCCGGCCAAGCCAACCCATCCGACCGTCTTTCATGATGTTTTCCCCCACATGGATAAAGGCGCCCCAGGTCCCGTCGATCGCCATGATCACAAATAACATCGGCGGATTGACTCCTGCCAGGATGCAAATGGAGGTGCGGATCACATCCGCATATGGCGCCTCCAGGAAAAAATGCATGTAAGTTACCGACAGGTTCATCGCCTGCGGCGCATGATGGGTCGAATGGAGACACCAAAATAACCTGACCTTATGCCCCAGATAGTGGTAGACAAAATGCGCCAGCTCCCAGACCACATATCCATACAGGAACCAATACCAGACGAAGTTGGTCTTCACCAGGCCAAACCGGCTGAACAAAGCGATACAGAACCCGACCGCCGCAATGCTGATGAACCGGGAAATGAACCGGTTGGCGACAAATACGAAGAATGGCATCCGGTAGTCCTCTATCCGGAAGCGCTTGTATAGCAGGGCCCGCAAGATCTCGATCAGCAGCAACAACGGGATCACCGGCGAAAGAGCGGAAAGGAGACCGGGAAAGGTATGCAGGGGTGAGTAATCGTTCGTATGGTACATGTCCAGCAAGGGACCCAGACCCGAGAAACCCAGCAGCTCATCGTAGAGTATCCTGAATACGTTATCCATTTGAATAGCAAAGCAATGGCATTTGCGCGAGCCTCAAGAACCTCAAGGAGAATTTTTTTCCAAAAAAACTAATCAATTAGTTGGTAAACTAATCCATTAGTAGTAGCTTCACTTTTAAAAGAGGATATCATGCAGAAACTTGCCAAACGGGAAGAACAGATCATGCAGGCGTGCTGGCGGCTTGGCGCGGCCTTTATCAAAGAGATCATCGCAGAACTGCCCGATCCCAAACCTCACTATAACTCCGTTGCTACCATGGTTCGCATCCTGGAGGACAAAGGCTTCCTTGATCACGAAACCTTCGGCAATACCTTTCGCTATTTCCCGGTAATTTCTAAAGAACAATACCAGAAGCATGCCGTGGGAGATATCGTCAGCAAGTACTTCAATAACTCCTATCCGAGTATGCTGGCCTATTTTGCCAGGGAACAGCACCTTTCCCAGGAAGAATTGAACGAAATATTAGAGATCATCAAATCCCAGAAGAAATGATACCTTATATCCTGCATGTCACGGTTATCCTGACCGTCTGCTTCCTGTTCTATAAACTTTTTTTGCAGAAGGCGACATTCTACCGCCTCAACCGTTGGACGCTCTTCAGTTGTCTGATACTTTCGTTTGTACTGCCTCAGTTGCCGGCGCCTCGGGGTTGGGCATGGAATCCCGCCATGGCAGGTGATCCGGTTGCAACAAAAACCGGAGTAACAAAACCCGGAGTGACAAGACCCGGAGTAACAAAACCCGTCATCCTGGGCAGTCCGGCATTTTCCCCTTCGTCCGTAGACCCGATGGCGCCCGAGACAGTTGCCCGTGGCATATATCCCTCGACTACCAAACCAGTGACCACGAAACCAGCGCCTGCCGAGGCCACCCTTCGCCCTGGCCCTACCACCCTTCGCCCCGCCCCTACTACCCTGCGTCCTGCCCCTACCACCCTTCACCATGACCCTGCCACGATCTTGCCCGCAACGCCACCGTCGCCTTCCCACCCCTTCGGGGCACTCCTGCTGCAAGGGTTGAAATGGTTGTCTTATTTATACTGTCTCGGCCTCCTGGTCCTGGGGTTAAAGTTTTTTTTACAGATCTTCCTGCTCTGCTACCGATCCTTCACCCGGCCGGTTATCCGCGACGACGGCTACCGCATTGTTGAGACGAGCGACGACCGGGGACCCTGCACCTTCGCCAATACCATTTTTATCAACCCCTTGCTATATGATCCCGATACGTTCCGCCAGATCCTGGTGCACGAAAAAATCCATGTCAGCGGGGGCCATACTCTCGATATTCTGTTGGCGGAACTCGCGGTTGTCCTCCAATGGTTCAACCCCTTCGTATGGTTGTATCGCCGTGAAGTGGAGGACAATCTCGAATTTCTCACTGACCGGTCCGTTTTGGAAAATTCCCACGTCGAGCGCCTGGCTTATCAACTGAGCCTGCTGCGTGTCGCCGCCCCCCATTTGCCATTCAGTATTACCAATAATTACAACCAATCACTCTTAAAACGTCGTATCGTTATGATGAACAGCCGACATTCCGCCCGACATACGATCTGGAAATATTTTGTCCTGCTGCCGATCCTGACCTTGCTGGTTTGCACGCTCAACAAACCGGCGGCGCTGGGTCAATCCGAACAGGCCAACACGCAGCAGCGTCAGACAGCAACGGCAAGCCAGGCAATGCCGCCGGCCACGGCAACCAAGGCAATACCCCCAAACACGGCAACTCTGTCCGATACTACTATCCATCGTGCCGGGGCCACGGCCAATAAAGCGGAAGCAGCAACCATTTCGGTTGCCCCCGCAACAGCCTCCGTTGATCCGCAGGTTACGACAATCAAGGGTACCTTCACCTCGGTCGATGGTACGGTCACGACGGTTAACGGGACCGTCTCGATCCAAGCCGCAACCCCTAATACGGCAAACACTCTGTCAAACACGGTCGCTGCAACGAATTCGGATACGACAGGTCCGCGTTCCACCAACGAGAACACCCACTTCAGCGAAAGCACCAACATTCAGTCCGGTTCCTTTATCGACATGCGGCAGGGCTCCTGGTTCCTGACCGTCGATAACGATGACATGGAGTTCAACCTTCGTGCTCAATCCGGCGAGAATTCCTGGCGGACTACCTTTACGGTCAAAAAGAGCGAGATCGACCCTTATCCCGGTCAGGGCACGGTGGAATTCAAGCTCGTCCGCGAGGCGGGCACCATGACCTTCAAAGGATCGTTTGACGGCGAGCAGGGCCTCGGCCATTTTCAGTTCCAGCCGGATGAGACCTATTTCGACGAAATGCAAAAGATGGGCGTAGAGGATATGGACGAACACAGCGAGAACAGCTTCTTCGTGGTGAATGTCACGAGAGATTTTGTCCGCATGCTGAATCGCGATGGGTACACGCCAATAGGGCAGCAGGACGTAGTCAACCTGGCTATTCATAAGATCGATGAGCCTTTCTTAAAGTACTGGAAAAGCTCGGGCGTCGAAGGCGCTGACGAGGTCCGCAACCTGTTTTTGCTAAAAATGCTGCACATCGAACCCGTGTATGTTGAAGATCTCAAAAAAGCCGGTTATACCAACCTCAATATCGAGCAGCTGATCCGGCTGAAAAGGCAAGGCATCGATGGCAACTATGTTCGGGCGATGAGCACAGGTAACCCTACGCCGGTCGCACCGGAAGAGTTATTGCTTTACAAAATGATGCATATCGATCCAGGCTATCTGAATTCCCTGAGGAAGATAGGCTATGATCACCTGAACCAATCGGAGATCCGTGAGTTATACAATGCTGGTGTAACGGCCGATTATATCAAGGGATTCCAGGACGCAGGATTTTCAGCTATCCCGGTGCAAAAGCTGGTGATGCTCAAAATGCGGAATGCTTCTCCTGAGGACGCCAAGTCCTTCCGGAGCCTTGGTTATGCGGACCTTGATATCGAACGGATAACCTTACTTAAGAATCAGGGGATCACCCCGGATTTTGTCAATGCCTTTCACAAGATCGGTTATGACAATATCCCTGTAAATACTCTATATATGCTGAAAATGAGTGGGGTGGACGCTAATTACGTAGCTAAAATGAAAGCGAGCGGTCTCAATTCCCCCGATCTGATGAAATACGTCCAGCTCAAGCGCGAATTTAATTGACGGCCGGGAGCCTGATATCCCGCCATAAGCATTCGGCCGCCGTATTGACAGCGGCCGAATAATTTTCTTTGATCACTTAACGGCGATATGCTTTGACGGAGCCTTTTTCGCCTCTTCCGTTTTGGGCAACATCAATCTCAGCAGTCCATTTTCATAGGAAGCGTCGATCTTGTCCCTCACTACGCCGTCAGGCAGGGTAAAAGCCCGGGAGAAAGACATGTAGTTGAACTCCTGCCGGGTGTGGCGTTCGTCCTTTTCGTCGTGTTTTTCTTCTTTTTCGGCGCTGATGGTGAGCAGATTGCCTTCTACATCGATGTTGAAATCGTCCTTTTTCATTCCCGGAGCCGCCAGGGAGATCTCGTAGCGGTCCTGTTTTTCCACGATGTTAACGGCGGGAACCGTCATCATGTGCGGCGTGGAGCCACCATTCGTGTCAAACCAGCGATCCCAGGGCTTGAAAAAATCATGAAAGATAGAGGGGAGCGTTTCTCTCCTCACGACATCTCTTGTAGCCATAAAATACCTCCTTTATTTTAAGTGAAATAATGACAATACCGGCGAGGCACGGACCTACGGCAGGTGGAGGATTTCAGTTGTGCGAAAGAAGAGCGTTTTATGTGATAACAAAAAAGTCCACAAAAAGATTGCCAGAGTATTATTTTTACGCTTTTATCAAAGAGACTTAACGCTGATGACAAAAACGGCAGCTAAACAGCCCAAGCCTGGCAGAACCCGTGTCATGGTGGCTATTTTTTTCTTTGTGTCCGGCTTTGGTTTTTACACATGGGCTTCGCGCATCCCGACAATCCAGCAGGAGCTTCATCTTAATGAAGCGCAGCTGGGCGCCGTACTTTTCGCTTTGCCGGTCGGATTGATGGCTACGCTGCCGTTGACTGGCATGCTTCTCAGTCGTTTTGACAGTCGCAGGATAATGATGATCGGCGCGGTGTTTTTCAACCTCATGTTATGTGCCATCGGATTTGCGACCAGGTCCTGGCAGCTGGCATTGGCGCTGGTCTGTTTCGGCTCCTCGCGCAACCTGATGAATATTTCGGCGAACGCGCAGTCGATCGGCGTGCAATCGCTTTATGAGCGGCCGATCATCGCCCGCTTTCACGGGATCTGGAGCCTTGCCGGTTTTGGTGCCGCAGCGCTCGGTTCGCTGATGGTCTCGTTCGCCGTTGCGCCAGCCTGGCATTTTCTGGGTGTCGGGCTGGTCCTGACCGCCTGTTGCTGGTATGCCTATCCGGGCTGTCTGCCGCAACAGCCGGCGCGGCGCGAACGCCGGCCCTTGTTTGCCCTGCCGGATAAGACATTGACCAAATACGGTCTCATCTCCTTTGCGTCGATGGCCTGTGAAGGCACGATGATCGATTGGAGCGGCATTTATCTCCGAAAGGCAGTCCATACCTCCCGCGAGATGGCCACCCTGGGCTTTACGATCTATATGATTGCGATGACGTTGGGCCGGTTGACCGGGGACCGCGTTACCAATCGGTATGGGATCCGCACCATGCTTACCTGTAGCGGCGGATTGATCGGGCTCGGGTTGCTTGTCGCGGTGCTGCTGCCTTATACGCCCACTGCCATAGGGGGTTTCATCCTTACTGGTTTCGGTGTCTCCTGTGTGATCCCGATGGTCTTTAGTATGGCAGGCAGGGCCGAAGGGATGAGCAGCGGATCGGCGATCGCAGCGGTATCTACCGTCGGATACCTCGGATTTCTGGTTGTTCCCCCGCTGGTTGGCTCCGTTGCCCAGCTGGCAGGCCTGAGGAGCGCCTTCATGATGATAGCCGCCTTTGGCATCCTGATCACCGTGCTTGTTCAGTTCACGCTGGATAAAGAAAATAAGAGACCGGCCGCTACCGTGGGGTAGGGCGGTCTCTTTGTCCACAAACCAACCAATGAACAGGTGCTCGTTCCGGGCCGGCCGAAGCCGGCATGACCGATCGGTCTGACGCTATATTAAATAGGCGGCAGTGTCACCCCGATCCGAATGCGTTTATCCAGTTTGACCGAAAACCGGTCTCGGAATATCCTGCTGGTGCCGTTCCAGGTGCTTTCGATAGTATTCAACGAAAAGCAGGGGACGGGCTTTCGGCTGATGCGGAAGGCTGGACAATGTTCCTTTTCCGCAGAACCACCGGAGTACGGCCACGATCGCTCGTTTTTGTCTGAACTGTCCGGCCCGGGAGTTTCCGCGCCAATGTCGAACAAGGGGATCAGGAGATGATGGAAACGGGCGAGGATCGTCCCGAATACCAGCGCTTTCAGGATAGAGTTCCCGGTGAGCCAAAGGACCCGCCGCGGATATCTTTCGGAATAGATCTCGATGATCTGCAGGACGGTGAGTACGGTGCAGAAGAAATCTTTGCTTTCCTGCCAGTCGAGATCGTCCTTTTTGCCGGGTTCGCTGTTGCGGAAATCCACATAGTAGATGCGTCCGCCCTGGTGACCGTTGAATCGTGCCTGCCGGACAATGGGTTCGGGCAGGGTAGGGCTGCTGAATTGAAAAGTCGCGAAGTCAGGCGTGGCCTCGAGACGGGTATATGGTGCGTAAGCCATACAATTGAAGTTTGATTGGTGAAACTGCAGCCGGTCACCGTCGCCGATAGCCGGCTGCAGCGTGAAAAAAAGGATGTTATTTCCCCGATACGGCGGTGGTTTCTTCGGATAGTTCCTGGTCCTCGGCCGCCTTTTCTCCGGCCGGGTCGGGCACCGTCCTTGAGGCACGTTTAACAGGCCGTCGACCCTCCGAACCCCGTTTCTTTGATGAGGGATCGGGAGTGGAAATGCGGATGGATTTTTCCGCCGGGTTCGCTTCGATCCATTTAGGCTCGGGCTTGCCTGTGTTGAGGGTGACAAGGCACCTGTTGCCCCGTTCCAGGGAAGCGATCAACGGCTTTTTCGTCGCTTCAGCCTGCATCTCCTCGATCGGATAAGCCGCCAGTACCTTGTCCAGGTCGAAGTACCGATAGTACTTGAACCGATAGTTCCGGTGCACATCTCTCTCGCCGAAATCCAGCTGTACCCACGTACGGTAGATCTCCTCATCCTGGCTGCGGCCATCGATCCTTGCCGCTCGTCCGTCCAACAGGTTATAGGCCTCCTTGAATGTCACGCCTGTACCTTTGTAGATGTGGAATTCACGCTCCTTGTTCCTGGCGGGGTCCTGTTCGTACTGGTTCGTAGCGGTATAGTGATCAAATACATAGATTCCCTGCGGGACCAGCTTGAGGAAATGGAGCTTTGCCTCCGTGCGGATAAAATGCTCGAAGAACGCATCCGTATATAGCTCGAATTCCGGCCTTCCCTGGGCGGTGTTTTCCGCCACCTGTTGGTTTAACAGGGTGTTCTCACCAAAGCCGAGGTATTTAAGATTGTCGTTTAAAAATTCAAGATTTGATTTCATAAAAAAGATTGTAAGACATTAGTGAAATGATCGTTCGTCAAATGAGCTTTGCTGTCTCGAGCGTGAAATTGGCAGCCTGTACCAGCAATTGCCGGCCGCCGTTCTTTTCCAATACTTCGATCTGGAGCCGGCGATGTCGGGCCAGGGTGAGCCGTGGCAGGACGAACACGCTTGTCATGCGCCCGTAGCCTTTTACCAGCGAAGCGCTGTCATACACGTAGACGGGCTTCAGCTCGTTCAGCCTGCGGAGCGTATGCACTCCTTTTTGCTTCTCGGCCACGAAGAACCGAATGCTGTCGACATCATAGTCCAGCGACGACCGGTTGATCAGTTTCAGCGAAAAAAAGAGCGACTTCCCCCGCGTATAGATCCCACGGACCACCAGCCTCATCTTCCCGTTGCGGCTATTGAGGTAATAAAGGCGTTGCACATCCCGGGTAATCTTTTGACAGCAGGCTTTTATTTGCGCCTGACTTTCCGCAGCGGCTGTCGCCGGCCCTCCCCGGGCCGCAAGCGCCGTCGGTACCTGGGCGGCGACAGGACAAGATGGACTGAACAGGGTATACCCTGTCAGGAATACTAACAGTAATTTCATTTGAAATAATTTTTAAGAATTAAAAATTGATCCCGCCGGCCGGAGGGCAGAGCCGACAGAGGTCAGCGACAGCTAAAAAGGCGGTAACCATCGATCCACTTGTCCGCGTTGGCAACTTGTTTACCCAATCGTAATCGCCGACGGTTACCTGCCTGTCGCTCACTAACCCATGTGAGTTCTGTGGGGTAAAATTAGATCAGGTCCTTTCCAAATATGCCCCGAACGTTATCATAATCGACAACTGGCGTGTAACAACTTTCGATTTTTCCTGCACCTAATGAAAGAAATTTCTGTCACGTAGGTAAAAAACGAATTTTGTTTTGCTTTGGACGATAAAAAACAAAAACTTTTTCGTCGCAAATAGCAGAATTTTTCCTATTTCTTTTTTGGTTTCGGTTTTTCGGCGCGTACTCCGTCTTCCTTCTTTTTCTTGTATTTGCCGCTTTTGATGTCCCGGAAAACCGGCTCGCTTACACCCAGGAATAATGCCATGTCCCGTTCCAGCACCCGTTGAACTAATTCCGGGCACCGGGCAAGCAGGCGCTCATAGATCAAGTGGTAATTCTTCATTCTGAAGCAGGCTTCATTGAATCTCGTGTCGACATAATACCGGATCACGACCAGCAAAGTTAATATTGCCAGGACGTGGTACGCCTCGATCCCCGCAAAAAGGTCTTTCCGCGACATCTGAAACACTACTGAGGTTTCTACCGCCACCACCTTCTCATTTGACGGCTCTTCGTCGAAAAAACTAATGACCGAGGTTGCAATATCGCCCTCTTGCATGAACCAATTAATGGACTTTTTCTCCGGGTTTTGCAGGTCTTCCTGATGGGCCGCGAGCACGCCTTTTTTGATGAACCATACATGCCGGCAGACTTTCCCTTGTTCCAGCAGGACTTCGCCTTTTGATACGACACGCTCGTCACAATTTTGCAGGACGTAGGTCATCACTTCCCGCGTCAATTTCCGGTAGGTTTGGCTTAGAAATTCCAAAATTTCTTTCATAAAATGGTTTTAAGCGGCAAGAAGCCTCAAATCAAAGGCCAGTTTCCGGACTAAAAAACGGAATAACCCGGAGCAATAAGTGTCAACCATTAGCCCACTGCACTGAATGTGCAGCCGATATTACTTGTTGGTATATATCAGTTACAGATAACCGAAAATAATCCGAAAATAATCCGGGGTAATACCTGTAAAAATGTCCGGATTCATTTCGTCATGACAATTTTGCCCGGAAACCATGGCCGGCAGAACCCCCAATCCCCTCTTCCGGCACAATATTTTAATTGCCCTAACTTTACACATCGGAACCCAATCTTCATCGTATGGCACAAGTTTCCAGCAACAGGACACGTATCGTCATCATCGGCGCCGGTTTCGCAGGGCTGCGCATTGCCCGCTCGCTCAACAATACCCCCTATGAAGTTTATCTGATCGATCGCCACAATTACCACGAATTCCAGCCGCTCATGTACCAGGTGGCCACCGCCCGGCTGGAACCGTCCAGTATCTCCTTTCCGCTCAGGAGGGTATTCCAGCATACCCGCAACGTCCGCATTCATATTGCTGAAGTGCACCGGATCGATACTGCTGCCAAAGTCGTCCACACCAGCACCGGCGAGGTCCCCTATGACCGGCTCGTCATCGCCCTGGGGTGCACCACTAATTTCTTCGGGAACCAACGCATCCGGTCGCATTCCTTTCCGATGAAATCGGTACCCAATGCCATGGCCCTTCGCAACCGCATCCTCCAGACTTTTGAGGACACGATCACCGCAGGGCCCGACGAACGCCAGGCCCTGCTCAACTTTGTCATCGTCGGCGGCGGCCCCACCGGTGTGGAGCTTTCAGGCGCCATGGCCGAGATGAAAAAATATATCCTGCCCAAAGACTACCCCGGTACGGACTTCTCACGCTTTACGATCTACCTGCTGGAGGGTTCGCCCAATACGCTCAACGCCATGAGCGATCCCGCAAAGGCCAAATCCCGGCAATACCTGGAAGAACTGGGGGTTATCGTCCGGACCAATACCGTCGTGGAAGACTATAACGGCGAGACCGTCACCTTGAAGGGCGGCGAAACCATCGCCACCCGCAACCTCATCTGGGCAGCCGGGGTGACCGGCAATCACATCGAAGGCATTCCGGCAACCAGCATGGTAAAAGGTAACCGGCTAAAGACCAACCGCTATCACCAGGTCGAAGGGCTCGATGGGGTCTACGCGATCGGGGACATCGCCTGGATGGCCACACCCAAATACCCGAACGGCCACCCGCAGCTTGCCAATGTCGCCATCGCTCAGGCCGTTAACCTGGCCCGAAATTTCATCCGTGAATTGCACGGGAGACCGCCGAGAGAATTTGAATATCACAATAAAGGCACCATGGCTACGGTCGGCAAAAGAAAGGCCGTAGTCGATCTGCCGCATTTCCGGTTCCAGGGCGTCTTTGCCTGGTTTACCTGGATGTTCGTCCACCTCATGCTGATCCTTAGCGTGAAGAACAAGCTTTTTATTTTCCTCAACTGGATGATGAGCTATTTTGCCAATGACTCCACACTCCGGCTCATGTTGAGACCCGATACCGATTCGTAGATCACGCTCACTCCGATCCGCAGATCACGCTCACCCCGATCCGCAGATCACGCTCACCCCGATTCGTAGATCACACACCCCCCGATTCGCAGGATCGGCGGTGGCGGAGCCACAGACGCAGGATCGGCGCCGGCTTCGCCGCAGGAAGTGCTCATCGTTGCTTTTTTCCTTATTTTTGTCCGCATCTGACGGGCGGGGGCCGCCCCACAATCATAACCTATGGCCGAGATCATCGTAGCATTGCAACATTGTAACATCTACCAGGGAGACAGTCTCATCCTGCAGGACGTCAACCTCACCGTGGAAAAAGGGCAATTCGTTTACCTGGTCGGCAAGACCGGCACCGGCAAATCCAGCCTGCTCAAAACCTTGTACGGTGACATTCCCCTCAAAGAAGGGCATGGACAGGTGGCCGGGTTTGATCTGCGGGAGATGGATTGGAAGAACGTGCCCTATCTCCGGCGGACCCTGGGGGTGGTATTCCAGGACTTTCAGTTGCTGACCGATCGTAACGTCAATGATAATCTCAAGTTTGTCCTTCGGGCCACCGGATGGAAAGACGTGCGGCTCATGGATGAGAAGATCGCCGATGTCCTGGACAAGGTCGGCCTGAAAGCAAAAGGCTTCAAGATGCCTTTCGAAATGAGCGGCGGCGAACAACAGCGCGTCGATATCGCCCGGGCCCTGCTGAATTCGCCGAAACTTCTCCTCGCAGATGAGCCGACCGGCAACCTCGATCCCGAAACATCCGACGAGATCATGCAGCTCCTCTTCCAGATCTCCCGGGACTATGGCACCTCGATCATCATGGCGACCCACGACTACCGCGTCATCAGCAAATTCCCGGCCCGCATGGTGAAGACCGAAAGAGGCATAGTCATCGACAACGCAACGGTGGCGCTGGATTAGGTTCGCCTGTGCCGCCACTCCCAATTCACACTCACGTACCTACCGCCAGGGGCTCGTCCGTCCAGATCGATCTCAACAGCCGATGCACATTGGCCTCTCTGTTATACAAACCCGCGAGTACCTCTTTACGCCGGCCGATCTCCTCCGGCTGGATGGGCCGGCCATACAGTTCCGCGACCTTCGACCGCATGTCCTCCGCACCTTCCGCAATATGACAGATGGGCTCCAGCCCCGTCCCGCCTACCATGGCACGGTTGACGATACAGTGGCGGCCGTTGTAGAGCGCATTCAATAATTTTAGCTTGACCCCCGTACAATTGAAGGAAGGAAGGATATTGACCTGCGCCTTGGCTATCAGATCCTGCATCTCTTCCTCCGAAGGATCGGCAATAAGGCAGGTCAGGGGGTATTGATAGATCAGCCGGCTGAGCCGGGCAGAAGGTTGTTTTCCTGAAATGATCAGCGGCAGATCGAGCGTGGAAAAAACGTTCTTCAGCACCCAGATCACCGCCTGCTCGTTTTCCGGCACGGACAGGTTGCCATGATACAGGCAGAAACACCCGGTGCCTTCTCTTGTCCTTACCTCTTCGTAAGGGAGGAAAACCGGCAAGGTCTGGATATTATCGGCACCGAACTCCGTCAGGTATTGCTCCCGGTCTTTCTCGGACACTGCCAATATCTTTACTTTATCGGCAATGTGGTGCTCGTAGGAGCGGAGCAGATTGCTTTCATGCAGGTAATAAAGCTTTTTCAAAAGCGACCGCTCCGAATGATACAGCTGCCGGTAATATTGATATTCGACATTGTGGAGCCGAAGCACGATCTGTCTTCCCGCAAACCGGTCATCATTCAGCAGATAGGTACAATGGATCCCTTCCAGCAGGATCGGGTGATCGTCCAGTAACAGCCGCTCCAGCAACCGGCTGCTGGACCGCGAACAAACAATATACGGCAGCTTGTGTGAAAACCCCTTATGCCCCTCGCAC
>DATJMG010000303.1:0-13308 GCA_035508835.1 Puia sp. | reverse complement strand
CCCAGCCGGTTGAGCAAGCAGGAGGTGGAGCAACTGCTGAAAGCCCTTCAGCAACAGGAGGACGATCTGCAGAACAAGCTCAACCAGAATAAGGTACATTCACTTACTCAACCCGATAAGGACTGGTGATGCCGCAGGGTGATTGGTGCGTAGGGACTGGTGATTCTTTATTAAATTTGCCCCATGCAATCTTATTGTAATTCCCTTACCCGGTACTCGAGATTGGACACGCTGGAGGTCAGGATAGGCGATCTTATCCTGGGAAATCATCATCCTGTTCGCATCCAGACAATGACCACCACCGATACGATGGATACGGTTGCTACGGTCGAGCAGTCGATCCGCTGTATCGAAGCCGGGGCCGAACTGGTACGAATTACTGCGCCCAGCAGGAAGGAGGCGGAAAACCTGCTGAATATCCGGAACGAGCTCCGGCGCAGAGGGTATTCGACACCGCTGGTAGCGGATATCCATTTCACGCCCAATGCTGCCGAGATTGCGGCGCGCATCGTCGAAAAGGTTCGGATCAACCCCGGGAACTACATCGATAAGAAGAAGTTTGATTTCATCGAATATACGGATGCCGAATATAATGAGGAGATCGACCGGATCCGCCAGCGGTTCACGCCATTGGTGAAGATCTGCAAGGAATATGGTACGGCGATGCGGATCGGGACGAATCATGGCTCGCTCAGCGACCGGATCATGAGCCGGTATGGCGATACGCCGATCGGGATGGTGGAAAGCGCGATGGAGTTCCTGCGGGTTGCGCGGGATGAAAGCTATCACAATATCGTGCTGAGCATGAAGTCGAGCAATCCGCAGGTCATGGTGCAGGCTTATCGGTTGCTGGTGAGGCAGATGAAAGATGAGTTCGGGGCCTGTTATCCCCTGCATCTCGGTGTCACCGAGGCGGGGGACGGGGAGGATGGTCGGATCAAATCGGCAATCGGGATCGGCACGCTGCTCGAGGATGGGATTGGCGATACGATCCGGGTCTCGCTGACGGAGGACCCGGAGTTCGAGATCCCGGTTTGCAAGGACCTGGTAAAGCGATATGAGCGGCGGGAGGCGGCGGTAATCCTGCCGATCGAAAAGATCCCGTATTCGCCGTTCGAATACCGAAGGAGGCCGACACGCGCGGTTTCGAATATCGGGGATCAGCATGTGCCGGTGGTGGTGGCCGATCTGGCGGATTGGGGAGCGATAGGGCGGGAAGATCTGCAAGCGATCGGCTATTCCTATGATCCGGAGGCGGACAAATGGAATATCGGGGATGCGGCTGCCGATTATCTGTACACGGGAAGTACGCTTGTTCCTTTCGATCTGCCGGGGACGTTGAAGGTGATCCTTGAACAGGAGGCCTGGCAAAAGGCGGGGGATCGGAGAAAATACCTTCCGCTTTATACTGCCGGCGAATATCTCGAAATGCGGGTACCCGGAGACAACCCGCATTTTGTAATGCTGGATGCTGCTTCACCGGTGGTGGGCCAGGTATTTGATAAATTGGCGACGGACGGACAGGCAGTCTTGTGTCTGCGGACCTCGAGCCCGTGGGCTATGATGTCCGTCAGGGCGTGCATGGCTACGGCCATGAACCTCGGTATCCGGAATCCCGTCATCCTGATGGTGGAAAGTACGGAAGGGACGATCGATGGGCAGCTCATTCATTTTTCCACGGATGCCGGCGCCCTTTTCCTGGAAGGCATGGGGGATGGGATCTGGCTGAGGAACGACCCCGATGCTCTTGTCAACAAAAAGATAAGCGGGCGGACGTATCTGCCGGCGGGGAACATGCGGCAGTTCTTAAACAACACTTCCTTTTCTATTCTGCAGGCCACAAGGACCCGGATCTCGAAAACGGAATATATTTCGTGTCCCTCATGCGGGCGCACGTTGTTCGACCTCCAGGAGACTACGGCGAAGATCCGGGCGGTAACCCATCATCTGAAAGGGGTGAAGATCGCTATTATGGGCTGTATCGTCAACGGCCCGGGTGAAATGGCCGATGCGGACTTCGGGTATGTGGGAAGCGGTCCGGGCAAGATCACGTTATACAAGGGTAAAGAGATTGTCAAAAGAGGGGTGGACAGTGCTATTGCCCTGGAAGAATTGATAAATTTACTGAAAGAGAACGAAGCTTGGGTCGATGAATCGAATTGACAGGCTACATGCCATCCTCACGCATTTGCAGAGCAAAAAGAAAGTAACGGCCCAGGAGATGGCCGACCGCTTTCAGATCAGCCTGCGGACTGTCTACCGGGACGTCAAAGCCCTGGATGAGTCCGGCGTTCCGGTCATCGGTGAAGCGGGTTCCGGCTATACCATTATGGAAGGGTACCGGCTGCCGCCCGTGATGTTCACGCAGGAGGAGGCCAGCGCGCTGCTGCTGGGGGCCAAACTGGCCGAGCAATTTACGGATGGGTCGGTAAAGCGGCATTTCCATGCGGCGCTTTTCAAGATAAAAGCGGTACTGCGCTCTCCGGACAAGGAATATGTAGACAGTCTGACGGAGCATATCGAGATCCTGACCCGGTATGCTCCCGATCTGGAGTCCCCGCGGCAATATTTGTCGATGCTTCAGCAGGCGGTCGTCAGCAAAAAGATCGTTCACCTGCAATATCGTTCCCAGCAAAAGGAGGAAATTACGCTTCGGAAAGTGGAACCGATCGGGCTGCTGTATTATGGGAATGCGTGGCATCTGATCGCCTGGTGTCACCTGCGCAAGGACTACCGGGATTTTCGGATGAGCCGGATGCTGGGGCTCACGATCGACGATCATTGTTTCGATCCGGCCGCCCATCCTTCCATCCGCGAATATATCGATAAGATCAGGCAGGGAAACGACCTCGAGGAAGCTATCGTTTGTTTCGACCGGGAGGTAGCCAGATACCTTCAGGAACAGAAGTACCTGAATGGGTTCGTATCGGAGGAAGTGCAGGATACCGGTGTCCGGATGAAGTTCCTGACGTCCAATATGTATCATTTCGGGCGGTGGCTATTGAGCTTTACAAACCGGGTGCAGGTCGAGTCTCCGGCTACGCTGCGGGCTACCATGAAGGAGCTTGCCGAAAAAATTTCTGTCCACTACCTGAACCGGGCGGAGCCCGGTTCGCACGAAGTGCCGACATAAAAGGTGTTGAGACAAAAAAATAAATTGCGCAGCATTTTTTTGTCGAAATCTACCCTACTGACATAACGCTGACACCAATCAGCGGCATCTTTGGGAAAACCAGAAAAATATGCTTATCCGCGTCCATCCTCCCATGACCGTCCTGTATGTTAGCCGGCAAACCACCCTCCGGGAATCAAGGGACCTGACTGCCAGTGCTTTACGGGAATTGTACTCCTATGTGGCCGACCTGGACCTGCTGATCTGCGGGCCGCAGTACCGTTTCTTTTATGGGATGGATGGCAGGCCGGAGAGTCCTGTAACGATGGAGATCGCCTTGCCGGTGCAGGGACAGATCCCGACTACGCTGCTCCCGTTTTTCAAGCAGATCCCGCCTTTTAACTGTCTATGCACCCGTTATGAGGGCCCGTGGGAGGGGTTGATGACGGAATACGCCGAAATGCTGGACTACATTGCCTACAATGATCTGGAAATGACTGATGTCTATGTGGAGACCCTCCTGCATATCGATTATGCTGCGCCTGCGTGTCAGCTGACCGAGATCCAGATCGGGCTTACGCCGGCGGTCCGCATGCCCAAGACCGTTCGCCCGCGGGCGCGCGTGGGGATCTGTTGAGCGGTGGATGGGCACCGGAGGATCGATAGGCGGGAGTTTAGTACCTTGCAGAAAATTATCGCTTTCCGCCATGAGCTTTTCGATTCGGCACACGCAGGAATACGGCCTCGATCTGATCAATATTGAAGATGAAAGCAATGGAACGGTTGTTTCCCTGCTGCCGGGATTCGGGGCAAGTCTTCATGCTTTTATCGTCCGCACCCCGGATAGTGCAGCCTTCAATATCATTGACGGGTATACGGACCTGGATGAATTGAAAAGAGAGCTGGCCCGGTCGTTCAAAGGTCCAAAGCTCTCTCCCTTTCCTTGCCGGATCAGGGATGGGAAATACGAGTTCGAGGACAAAACCTTCCATTTTTCCCGATTGTTTGGCGATGGGACAGCGATCCATGGGTTAATTTACAACAAGTCTTTTGTGGTGCTTGAAGAAGCGACCAATGATCACTCGGCGATGGTCGTTCTGGAGCACAGCTATAAAAAGGAAGATCCGGGCTATCCATTCGACTATGACTGCCAGGTAAGATATATCCTCCATGCTGATCGGATGCTGGAATTGGTGACGTCGGTGACAAACCTGGACCAGACTGTCATTCCGATGGCTGACGGCTGGCATCCTTATTTCCGGCTGGGCGGGAGGATAGATGATTGGCATTTGCAATTCCATTCTGCGGCGATGCTCGAGTTCGACCGGCAGTTGATCCCTACCGGCAAGTTACTCCAGTATGATGTCTTTGAAACTCCCCGCCGGATAGGCGATACTTTTCTTGACAACTGTTTCAGCCTGAAACCGGATCTTGTCAGCGCGGCCTGTGAGATCCGGGATCCGGTGTCCGGGCTTACGATCTCGTTTTTTCCCGATGCCGGCTATCCTTATTTGCAGATCTACACTCCGCCTTCCAGGACCAGCATTGCCGTGGAGAATTTGAGCGGTGCGCCGGATTGCTTCAATAATAAGATGGGATTGACCCTTTTGCCGCCGGGACATTCACAAATATTTACGGTCCGCTACAAGGTTGGCGTCCGGTAAAAAATTATCTTGCCCCCGGAATCGGGCGGAGCCTGGTTTATCAAAATTCCGAAGTTCATGAAGATGCAAAAAAATGTCACGAAGACCCTGAAATTTATCCTGTTAGTTTTTGTCACGATCAGCTTTACCGGTTGTCTCGATATCTACGAAAAAATAGATGTGAAGAAAGACGGCAGCGGGGCTGTAACGATGGATATGGACATGAGCCAGATGCTCGAGATGATCCAGCAATACATGGGACAGCAGGGGATGGAGAAGGCGGGGTTAGGCAAGATGGACACTACCATCAATATGAAGGATATCCTCCAGGGTGTCGACAGTCTGCCGGCGGACAAAAAGGCGGTGCTCAGTGCGGGATCCGTTCACATCAGGCTCGATACGGCTGCCAAGATCTTTACGACCCATATGAACTTTCCGTTTACCAGTCTCGCTAACCTGCAGAAATTGTATGCGACATTGGGAGACGGTTCGCTCGGGACTGCGCAGCTTTTCAAAAACCTGGGCGGCGACGAAGGCGGCGGCGCCGGGGTCGGGGGACCCAGTCCCGACATCAATCAGTTCAACGGTATCTATGACTTTACCTGTCGCGATGGCCTGATCACCAAGAAGGTCAACCAGGACAAGTGGAAAGCTCTTCAAAACAATCCCCAGCTGGCACAGATCAAACAAGCCGGACAAATGGGAATAGAGATCAATTATACCACCACGATCGTGCTTCCGAGGCCGGTCAAAAAGATCGATAATGCCATTGCCAAATTGTCGGATGACAAGAAGACCGTTGTCATGAAGTTCAATCTCATCGACGCCTTCGATCATCCCGAGCAGTTCGGCTACAGTATTGAATATTGAGTAAATGATAAAGACAGATTTCCTCGTCGTCGGCTCGGGGATCGCCGGGTTAAGCTATGCGCTCAAGGTTGCGCAGCATCATCCTGAAAAGAAAGTCCTGGTGATCACCAAGACCCGTGCCGATGAGACGAATACCAAATATGCGCAGGGGGGAATTGCCGGGGTGACGGATCTCGAGCATGACAGTTTTGACAAGCACATCCAGGATACGCTCGTCGCGGGGGACGGGTTATGCAATCCGCGCACGGTGGAGATCGTGGTGACGGAAGGGCCGGAGAGGATAAATGAGATCATCGAATGGGGGACCCGGTTCGATAAGGATGCTGAAGGCGATTTCAAGCTGGGAAAGGAGGGCGGTCACTCCGAATTTCGCATCCTCCATCATAAGGATGTGACGGGTAAAGAGATCGAGCGGGCTTTGCTGGAGACTGTCGGCAAGCAAAAGAATATCGAGCTCATCAAGCACTGGTTTGTCCTTGACCTGATCACCCAGCATCATCTGGGTTACCTCGTCACCAAATCGACGCCGGACATCGAGTGTTATGGCGTCTATGCGCTCGATCAGCATACGAACAAGATCGTGCGCGTTCTCTCCAAGGTCACCTTGCTGGCGACGGGTGGGAACGGTCAGGCTTACCGGACAACGACCAATCCAACTATTGCAACCGGGGACGGTGTAGCCATGGTCTACCGGGCCAAAGGCCGGATCGAGAATATGGAGTTCATCCAGTTCCATCCCACCGCCTTGTTCGAGCCCGGCGTCAGTCCGTCTTTCCTGATCACCGAAGCGGTGAGGGGAGATGGCGGGATCCTGCGGAATGGCCGCGGGCACGCATTCATGGAAAAATATGACGCGAGAAAGGACCTGGCTCCCCGCGATATCGTGGCCCGGGCGATCGACAGCGAAATGAAAAAAGCCGGTACGGAGCATGTCTATCTCGACTGCCGGCACATGGACATGGCCAGTTTCACAGAGCATTTTCCGAATATTTACGAAAAATGCCGTTCTATCGGGATCGATGTGGCTACCCAGATGATACCGGTTGCTCCTGCCGCCCATTACAGCTGCGGCGGTATTAAGGTAGACGAGTGGGGCCGCACGTCTATTGCGCGGCTCTATGCCTGCGGCGAATGCTCGTCCACGGGGCTTCATGGCGCCAACCGGCTGGCGAGCAATTCCCTGCTCGAAGCGCTTGTCTTTTCACACCGCTGTTACCTGGACAGCGTGCAGCAGGTACCCTATCTGCATTTCAAGGAAGGCATCCCCGACTGGAATGCGGAAGGTACGACCGAGCCCGACGAGATGATCCTGATCACGCAGAGCCTGAAAGAATTACAGCTCCTGATGAGCGACTATGTCGGGATCGTGCGGACGCATACCCGGCTGCAGCGGGCCAGCAAACGGCTCGATCTTTTGCATGAAGAAATTGAGTCCCTGTACGAAACAACGGCTGTGTCGCCGCAGCTCTGTGAGGTACGGAACCTGATCACGGTGGGATATCTGATCGTCAAAGAAGCGCAGTTCAGGAAGGAAAGCCGTGGTTTGCACTATAATACCGACTATCCGCATAAAAGCCCCCTGATTCAGAATATCGTTCTGTAGAATTATTATTTGACCGGCGGGCAGGCGCGGCGCGGTTTTATCGCTCTAACTACCCGTCTTTCCTATCTTCACGCTATGAATAATCCTGATCAACGGTATGAATAATCCTGATCACTTGCGGGCCGCAGGCAGCGGGCCCCGGGCCGGCATTACGCGGGCGATGATCCTTGCGGCGGGATTGGGTACGCGGTTCAAGCCCTGGACGGACCGGCATCCCAAAGCATTGGCGCCGGTTAACGGGAAAAGTCTGCTTCAGCGAAATATCGAATATCTTCGGCAATACGGGATCGGGGAAGTGGTCGTCAACGTGCATCATTTTGCCGGTCAGATCATCGAAGCGCTGGCGGCGAATAAGGGCTGGGGGTGCAGCTATCTGATCAGCGATGAGACGGCCGGGGTGCTCGAGACGGGTGGCGGACTGAAGAAGGCGCGGCCTTTCCTGGAGGGGTCGCCGTTTGTGCTGATGAATGTGGATATCCTGACCGATATGGATTTGGAGGCAATGATTGCGGATCATTTTGTGCACCGGCCGCTGGCTACGCTTGCGGTTACGGATCGCAGCACTTCGCGCTATTTCCTGTTCGATGAGAAGGGCGAGCTGTGTGGCTGGCGGAATGTGTCGACGGGGCAGGAGCGGATGGCGCGCGGGGGGGAAGCCAGGGGGAGCGATGCGGTCGGGGGTGTGGGCGCCGTCGGGGAGGCGGGGACGGCCGGGGGTGTCGGGGGAATCGGGGGCACTTTGATCCAAAAGGCGTTCAGCGGTATTCATGTCATCGACCCTGCGATCTTTCCCCTGATGACGCGGGACGGAAAATTCTCGATGGTGGATCTTTACCTGGACCTGGCGGCGGGTCACCCGATCCGGGCATACGACCATAGCCGCTCCAGGTTGATCGATGTAGGCAAGCCTGAGTCCGCGGAGCAGGCGGCGCGGCTTTTCCCCTAGGGGTTATCTCTATATTAAATTGTGCCCGTGGCGGACGGGAAAGCTGCTAAGAAAATAATTTTACCGATTATGAAAAAATCTGCATTATTTATTCTGTCGATCGTGGTTGTTGCCTGTTTGCGGGCGCAGACGCCCGGGCCGGTCGGAAATCCGCCGCAAGAGAAGGTGCTGCTCCCCAATGGTTGGTCGCTGACGCCGGCGGGCCACAGCCTTCCGCTCGGGGACTTGCCGCTGAATATCGCCGTTAGCTCTTCCCGGAAATATCTGGCGGTCACCAACAATGGCCAAAGTACGCAGACCATTCAGCTGATCGACGCGGAAAAGGAGCAGGTGCTGGACAGCGTGATCATTCCAAGATCCTGGCTGGGGCTGGCTTTCAGTGCCGATGAGAAATATCTTTATGCCTCCGGCGGGAACGATAACCGGATACTCAAATATGCGGTAAATCCGGGGGCGATGCCGGGAGGTGCTTCGGGAAGCGGGGTCCAGGAGGGAGGCGGAGGTCATGCGCTGATGCTGATCGATAGTATTCCGCTCGGGAAAAGATGGCCCGAAAAGATCTCGCCTGCAGGGTTGGCCATAGATGACAGGCATGGGATCCTGTATGTGGTTACGAAAGACAATAACTCCCTTTATATTGTAGATCTGGCAAGCAGGTCTGTTGTGCAGCGGCTCGACCTGGGTGGAGAAGCCTATACCTGTCTGCTGTCGAAGGATGGGTCGGAGCTCTATATCACCTGCTGGGGTTGTGACCGGCTGCTGATCTTCGACACGAAGCAACGCAGCTTTATCGGGGATGGGATCGCGGTGGGCGATAATCCGAACGATATGTGCCTGACGAAGAATGGCCGGTGGCTGTTTGTAGCCAATGCCAATGACAACAGTGTTTCGGTAATCGATATCCACAGCCGGAAGGTGGTAGAGACGCTGAATGCGGCCCTTTTTCCCAATTCACTGCCCGGTTCGACCACCAACGCCGTCGCCCTCAGCAGGAATGATAAGACCTTGTATGTGGCCAATGCGGATAATAATTGCCTGGCGGTGTTCGATGTCAGCAAGCCGGGGGCGGGGAAGTCCAGGGGTTTTATTCCTGTCGGCTGGTATCCGACTGCCGTGCAAGTGATCGGCAACCAGATCTGGGTAGCGAATGGGAAGGGATTTACGTCTATGGCCAATCCATTAGGCCCCAACCCTACCGCGAGGCGGCAGGAGGTGAACTATCAGCGGGGTGACCTGCATAGGGCGCAGCCGGTGCAATATATCGCGGGATTGTTCAAGGGGACGATGAGTATTATTCCCGAGCCGGATGAGAAGCAACTGGGGGATTATTCGGCGCAGGTTTATCAGAATACGCCCTACACAAAGGATGGCGAGCTGGCGGCGGCGGGCGAGAGCGGTAATCCCGTCCCCATGAAGGTGGGTGGCGGGTCGCCGATCAAGCATGTGTTCTATTTTATAAAGGAGAACCGGACCTACGATCAGGTCCTTGGAGATGTGAAAGCGGGTAATGGGGATACGAGCCTGGTATTGTTTGGGGCCAGGGTTACTCCGAACCAGCATTCGCTCGCCAATGAGTTTGTGCTGCTCGACAACTTCTATGTCAACGCGGAAGTCAGCGCCGATGGGCATAACTGGAGTATGGGAGCGTATGCCACGGACTATCTGGAGAAGACCTGGCCCACTTCTTATGGCGGAAGGGGCGGCGACTATGATGCGGAAGGCAACCGGGCGATAGCCAACAACAAGGGTGGGTTTATCTGGGATGACTGTCAGCGGGCGGGTGTGAGCTATCGCAGTTATGGCGAATTTGGGAAACAAGGCGGACCGAAGAACGACGGCGTGCCGAATCCGTTGATCACCAGTCTGCAGGGGCATTATTGCGCTTCGTTTACCGGCTGGGACCTTACTGTTCCGGACACTACGCGGTTCAGCCAGTGGAAGGCGGATTTTGATTCGTTGATGGCTGCCGGCAGTGTGCCGCAGCTGAGCGTCATCCGGATAGGCAATGATCACACGGCGGGGTTGCGACGGGGCGCACCGACACCATTTGCCTATGTGGCCGACAACGATCTGGCGGTAGGTGAATTTGTCGAATACCTGAGCAGGAGTCCCATCTGGAAGGAAAGTCTGGTTATTATTCTGGAGGACGACGCACAGAACGGTCCGGATCATGTCGATGCGCATCGCAGCCCCTGCTATATCGCAGGCGGGTTGGTAAAACGTCATTTTGTCGATCACACGCTTTATACGACTACTTCGGTGCTCAGGACGATCGAGTTGATCCTGGGTATCCCGCCGATGACGCAATATGATGCGTCGTCTACTCCGATGTGGAAATGCTTTGGGACTGAACCCGATGTTACGCCTTTCCAGGCGTTACCGGCCAATATCGATCTGCGGGACAGGAATACGGCGGTAAATGAATGGTCCCGGAAATCGGCGGGTCTTGACTTTGCGCGGGAGGACCGGGTACCGGACAACCTGTTCAATGAGATCCTCTGGAAGGGGATCAAAGGCGATCAGGCGCCGCTGCCGGTTCCCAGCCGGGCGGCGTTTGTCCGCGAGGTGAAGGATACGGATGATGACGGGAAATAAAGGATAGGGATGATGACGGGAAATAAAAAAGGGCCGCGCGGCCCTTTCCTGTCGGTGTAAGTTTATCACCTTCTTCCCCGATACCCGCCGCGAAAACCAGGGTGGGTCCGCATGAAGACAGGGCGATAGTGTTCGTAATAGGCCCTGTCCCTGAAGTGGCCATACCATGCCGGATAGTTGTAGTACGCATATCCGGGAAATTCGTTATAGTCGATGACTGCGGGCGCCGGGGCATAGGCCGGAGCAGGAGCGTATACCGGTGCCGGGGCATAGACGGGGGCGGGGGCATAGACCGGGGCGGGGGCAAAGTAGGCGCCCCCATAGACGGCCGGGCCGTGGAAATACGGGCGGTGATAGACCGGGAACCCAATTCCAACGTGGGCAACTCCAACGCGGCCGAAGCGGGCGCCGACATATACCTGGGAGTAACTTTTTGTTGCGATAAGACTGGCGGCTATGACGGCGGTGAGAATAAATACCTTTTTACTCACGCGGAAATACGTCTTTTCAGGGAGCTCGTGAATCTTCGATTTCATAATTGTAAATTTTTAAGTTAGGGGAAATCAGCTTTTCTATTGCTGTATTCCTGCTACTTTGGACAGGAAAGGGGCTCCCGGATTTAATAACCGATTGTTAATGATCCTTGTTGATTGATTAGCAAAGTATTGAGAAGGTTTTCCGCCTTGGACGGCGAGGCAGGCGCCGGATGAGAAGTGTTGATATTCGGTATGGATATCCGTTAGTCCGGCGGATAAGAAGGCAGCCTGCAGGCGTGCCGCTTCGGTTCGGAGGTCTTCTTCCTTTCGGTAGTGTCCGGGTTGTGACAGGAGGATCAGGCGGCCGCCGGCGCGCAGCAGGGAGGTCAGGCGCAGGCATTCGGTGGCGAGATTATTCCAGGTATGATAGCTGCCTGATCCGTAGATGGTATGAAAATAGGAAGGCGGATAGGGAAGGTCGGATAGCTGTCCATGGTGAAGCGCCGCGACTTCCTGTTGGATAAGGGTTTTATTGCGGCGGCAGGCCTGGCGGTATCGGGTGATGGATGGTTCGATACCGGCAAGGAAACTGTTGTGCAGCCTGCTCGCGACGGCGGCCAGCAGCCGGCCCGATCCGCAGCCTGCTTCCAGCAGGTGCTGGTGAGGTTGCGGGTCCAACTGACGGATGATCCAGTCAGTGCTGTTGCGCGGGTGCCGGGATGACCAGTTCAGCATTCGGTTATGATTGGCGTTCGGTGGGGTCGGCGGGGCGGTTCGGGTTTTCCGCGCGGTCGAAGCGATCGTCCGGGAAAGGCTTCCGACAGCGGCGGCCCCACTCCTGTCTGAATTTTTCCTGTTGTTCCGGTGTCATATTTGCCCATCCTTCCCGTAATTTATTCCTTTTCCAATGTGCCCCGGGGCCGCCGCGGAAGCCGCTGAATAGTATTTTGGTGAGTATCAATAGTCCCAGTGCCTGCCAGAAGGTGATCAGGGGCAGGTGAAAGATTTGCGGCATCAGGGCATTCCACAGCAGCATGACGATGCTGCCGAAGGCCAGGATCCCGAGGATGACCAGGATCAGAATGCCTGCTACTTTGCGAGCCCGAAAACGTCTGTTCATATTCATCATTTTTTTAGTGTTCTATAATTTCGTGATAGAGGGTTAGCAATTTTTCCCGCAGATAGAGGACCGCATATCTTTTCCGCGAGATCAGGGTATTGACATTTTCGCCGGTCATGGCCGATATCTCCTTGAAGGGGATGCCTTCGAGTTCATTCCAGACAAAGACCATGCGTTGTTCTTCGGGGAGCTCATCCAGCGCTTCCTGGAGTGTCTTCCAGAAGAGGGCCCGCAGGTTGGCCGTCTCCGGGTTCTGGCTGTCGTCCAGCAGGATGCCGGTGAGGTCCGGAGCAGCCGGGTCTTCCCCATCCCGGAGCATCGGCTCCAATGGCTCCGGCCGATGTTTGCGGTAGCGATCGATGATCTTGTTGCGCGCGACGGCAAACAGCCAGCCGCTGATCTGTTCGATGGGTTCGGTATCGACGGTCGTTGTCAACTGGTACCAGACATCCTGTAGAATATCTTCCGCGTCGGCTTCGTTGCCGACCCGTTGGCGGATGAAGCCCAGCAGTCGTTTGCCAAAACGGCTAATGACCGATGCGATATTTTTTCCCGGGGATGAAGGCATTCGCGGGTTGATGGTCAAGATGTCCTCCATACTAACAAGGAAGACGGGTGAACGGAGGGAATATTTTAAGAAAGGTAAAAAAAATTGTGGCGTCGCGGGGTATTATACGGAACGGATCACATAGGTGACTACGCCCCAGACGGAGAATTCCGCGCCGGAGATGTCTACGTCGATCGGGGAAATAATTTATTTGGTTGTACTAATTTATTTAGTAAATTTATGCTAAATTAGTAAGCATTTAAAATCTTTTTTATGGAAATGGGGTTAGTACAAACAATGGAATCGAGGGGCAGAGGCCGCCCGGCGCGGACTGCGGACCCGGAATACCTGCTGGTAATTTATCCACATGGAGATTTGCAGGACAGGTTAATGGAA
>DATJMG010000302.1:0-7362 GCA_035508835.1 Puia sp. | reverse complement strand
CGCTGGTGACAGTGAGCTTCCAGGCAGTGAGGGCCGGGCGTGCGAATCCGGTCAAAAGCCTCCGAGTGGAATGAGGAGGCCTGCACGTGGGCGCGGCTGGTGTTGTGTGGTGTGGTGCTGTATGGGGTTGTGCCGGCGCGGTTAGCGGCTTACCAGATTTCGGGGAGCGATCATGTCACCCATGACAATGACAGTCTGTTTGAGATAGATGTCGGTCGAGAGGGCGTTGAGCCAGGCGTGGTAGCGCTCGCTCTTATCCTTATCGGTGTTGTATTTGGCGCTGTCTACGGCCAGGAACGCGACGTTCATGGGTTGGGACAGTTTGCTGAGTTTTTCGATATGCGCGACGGTATCTTTCACTTCCTGTTGCCGTTGGCGGTATTTATCGATGTTTAGCGGGTAGGGCCGATCGGATTCTTTGTCCAGCCAGTCGGCGTCGACGTTAATATTATTGAAGACCTCATTATTCTTTATCCGTTCGTTGCTTTCGCCGGCCAGCGTGCTGATATTGTAACTGGTGTGGAAGGGCGTATAGTTTGCGCGGGCGATGACATCATACGGGAGGGCATCCGGCTGGTCTTTTTCGCGGTATTTGGAGTGTTCGTATGCGTCGGGTAAAACGATGTCGCTTGCGACGCCGCGCAGTTGGGTGGAGCCGCCGCTGATGCGGTAGAATTTCTCCATGGTCAGCTTGATGGTGCCGAGGCCGCTGTCCACTTCCATATTATCTCTTTCCAGCGGGAAGGGCCGCTGAACGGTGCCTTTGCCGAAGGTGGAGGTGCTGCCGATGATAATTCCGCGCTTATAGTCCTGGATGGCGGCAGCAAAGATCTCGGAGGCGGACGCGCTGAATTCGTTGACCATAACGGTGAGCGGGCCGGTATAGAGGGGACCGCGGGCGTGGTCATCGAGGACCTGGGGTCTTCCCTCCCGGCCTTTGACCTGGACGACGGGGCCGGGGTTGACGAAGAGGCCAACCATCTCAACGACGTCGCCGAGGGAGCCGCCGGGGTTATTGCGAAGGTCGAGGACGATGCCGTCGACATTTTCTTCTTTCAGTTTGACCAGTTCCTTTGCGACGTCGATATAGCAGCGGTTACCGTTGTTATTCTCGAAATCGGCGTAGAATTCGGGGAGGTAGATATAACCGATCCTGCCTTTATCCGTATTGACGATGACGCTGCGGGCGAACTTCTCGTCCTGGACGATCTCGTCGCGGATGAGGGAAACGACTTTAATGGCGCCGTCGGTTTTCTTGAGCGTCAGGCGGACTTCCGTGCCTTTGCTGCCGCGGATGATCTTGACAGCGTCGGGGACGGTGTAGCCGGTCAGGTCGATGGGTTCCTGGCTGCCCTGACCAACTTTCAGGATGGCGTCACCGACGTTAACCTGTCCGGATTTCCATGCGGGGCTGCCGGTGAGGAGGGTAGCGATCTTAATGGTGCCGTCGTCGTCCCTGAGGGAGGCGCCGATACCGAAGAAGCGGCCGCTCATGTCTTCGTCAAAGGAGCGTTTCTCTACCGGGGGGAAATAATCGGTATGAGGGTCCTCGCACTGGACGATGGTCTCCACGAATTCGTTGAAGCGGTCGTTATCGTTTGCTTTGACTTTGAGGCGGGAGTAGTAGAGGTCCATGCTACGCATGGCTTTCTGGCGGGCCATGGCTTCGAGCTGGTCTTTGGTAGCGTGGGCGGTAGCGGAGTCTTTTCCGTTCTTGGCCAGGTCGAGGAGCTCGGTATATTTCTCCAGCGCAAGGAATTTAAGGCGTAATCGCAATCCCTCTTTTCGTTCGGCGTCGTTTTTCGGGAATTGGAGGCGGTCGTCGTTGAGGTCGACGTATTCGTCTTTGGAATAATCGAAGGGGTGGGAGAGGATCTCTTTATAGAGGGCCTCCGATTCCTGGAGGCGTTTGCGATAGATCTCGTTGACGGCCGGGGCGAATTGTACCGGAGCTTTGCCGTTGATCTCGTCGTCGATGGTATATTGGAACCGGCGCAGGGAGTTGATATCGGATTGCATCAGGATCTTCTTCTCCGGGTCGATGCCGTTGATGTATTTCCGGAACACTTCGCTGGAGAAGCTGTCGTCGATAGGCCTTGGGCTGTAATGGATCTCTGCGATCATTTCTCCCACGTCGCGGAGGATCTTTTCATATTTCGTGGGGCTTTTCGCGGGTGTGTGATGCGGGGGTTTGGGTAGGGCGGAGCTACGGGAGGGCGCGGCGATACCGAGGACCAAAATCAACAGGGCCAGGGGCCAAATTCTTTTTATCAGCATAAAGTTCAAAGTTCTTGTTTAACGGGTCGACAACCTTTATAGTATGTGTGGCCGGAAGCCGCTGTACATATAATGCTATTTATCAAAGATAGTTCAAAGATCGGACCGAGGGGGGATGATAGGGATACATTAACTTATTATGTAATATTTAATAGTATAGAATGCGGAGATGATTGCAGTTGAATGAATCTGGGGATGGTGGCCGGCTAGCCGCGGCGGATCTCGAAGCCATTGAAGGGGGTCTCGGGCAGGCGTTGGACGGACACGTCGGTTACGGCAGCCAGCGGTGGGCCGTGGCGGCACCAGGTGATGAGGCGGTTAAGTGCGGGTTCGGGGCCGGTGGCGGTCAGTTCGACGTTGCCGTCGGGGGTGTTACGGACCCAGCCGGTGAGGGCCAGGCGGGTAGCGGTGTCGCGGGCGGCGGCGCGGTAGTTGACGCCCTGGACGCGGCCGGATATGGTGAGGCGGATGGTGGGCATGGAGTGAGATGGAAGGATGGCGGGGCGGACCGATCAATTTCAATTTTTTGTATCGAGCATGACGGGTGTGTTGCCTTTTCCCAGGATAATAACTTTTGCGTTTGGTGATTTGGCGATCTCGAGCTGCGCTTTGATGAACTCATATTGAAGCTGGCGGTCGGTCAGGCTTTCGCTGATGATGCGTTGATAGTCGGCGATACCCTGGGCTTCCACGCGTTTGCGCTGGGCTTCCTGCTGTTCCTTTTGCAGGACATACTGCATCTTCTGTGCGTCCTGTTCGGCGGTCATCTTTTGTTCGATGCTCGTCTTCACGGCCTGGGGGAGGGTGATGTTCCGGATCAGCAGTTGTTCCAGCACGAGCCCGCGTTTCTGAAATTCGGCGGAGATGGATTCGAAGATGCGGCGCTGGAATTCGTCGCGTTTGCTGGAATAGAGCGAGACGGCATCGTAGTAGACGGCGTTGTCGCGGATGCGGGTACGGGCGATAGGCCGGACGATCTTGTCGGTATAGTCGAGCCCGATCTCGCGGAGGATGTCGGGGGCTTCGGAAGGCAATACCCGATAGAGGACGGTGAGGTCGATGACGACTTCGAGGCCGTCGGAGGTGAGAACGCGGATGGCATCGTCGCCTTCTTTGGCGCCTTCGTCGCGGACGGCGGACATGGTGTAGTTCTGTGTCTTGATATCCATCTTATGCACTTCCATCAGCGGGTTGATAAAGTGAAGGCCGCTGCCGAGCACTTCCTGCTGTACTTTTCCGTACAGGGTCTGCACGCCGACTTCACCGGCGTCGATCTGAACGAGGGAAGCGGAGGCGAATCCGGCAAGGGCCATGAGTACGCCGAGGATCTGAACGGGTTTGCTGAAACGTTTAAGGCTATCGGTCCTGCCGGCGATGACAAACCCGGCGATCAGCAGCAGGACGCCTAATACCAAAAAGAACATAGGGGTAAAATTTCAGTAAAGATACTCGGAATGCCGGTGGTGGCTGCCGGGGGAAGTGACGATCGGCAAACCGATGCAAGGAATTCGTACATTCGGTCATCAATGAGATGGGTATGAATTACAAATGGATAGCCGGTGTCTTACTGGTCTTTAATCCGGCCGCCGGTCTGGTAGCGCAAAAGGACCAAGGGTATCAAATCCTTCGCATGACCTCTGCCTTTACCTCCTTTCCCGACACGGGAAGGGCCAAGGGCTGGCTGGATGGGGACAGCATATTCCGGCCGGTGGCGGGTCATTATGACGACAGCAGTGTTTTGCTGGTGATCCCGCCGCGGTTGAGACAGAACCGGAAGACGGATCTGATCTTCTGGTTCCATGGCTGGCACAACAATATCGACACAGCGTTGCAATTCTATGGGCTGGCCAGGCAGTTTGCGGCCGCCGATTGCGATGCGGTGCTGGTGTTGCCGGAGGCGGCGAAGAATTCGGCGGATAGCTATGGGGGTAAGTTGAGGCAGAAGGGAGACTTTGCGGAGTTGGTGAAAGACGTCATGGGGGAGCTCAAGCGATATGGGATCGTCGGAGGCGATGCGGTTGCGGGTCATATCGTCCTGGGCTGTCACAGCGGCGGGTATTCGGCGGTAGCGGATATCCTGGAAAACGGGCAGGTGCCGGTCGATGAAGTTTTCCTGTTCGATGCGTTGTATGGCCGGCTGCCGGTTTTTCTGAATTGGATCAAGGAGGACAAGCGTCATCATTTTGTGCACTGGTATACGGATCATGGCGGCGGTACGGATGTGATGTCCGATACGCTGATGCAGCAGCTCAAGGCGGGGCAAATCGGCTATGTCCTGACGGGCGAGGCGATGCTGAATGCGGGTCAGATCAGGGCTAATCGGGTACTTTTTGTGCACAGTATGCGGGAGCACAATGTCATTATCAATGATCCGGATGACTTCCGGTTGCTGCTCGAGAATAGTGGTGTGCTTGCGGGCAAACGGTAGGAATATCCGGTGTTGAATATAGCCGCCCCCGGTCATTCCGTTCGCAGGCTGTCCACCGGGTTGGCGGCGGCGGCGCGGATCGCCTGGAAGCTAATGGTAACCAGGGTAATCAGCAGGGCGACCAGGGCGGAGAGAACGAATACGGCGGGGCCGATGGTGATGCGGTAGTTATATTTAAGAAGCCAGTGGTGAAGGAAATAGAAGGCGATGGGGGAGGCGATGACGGCGCTCAGGATCACCAGCGCCAAAAAGTCTTTGGACAGCATGAACCAGATGCGGGTCATCGATGCGCCCAGTACTTTGCGGACACCGATCTCTTTGGTCCGTTGTTCGGCTACGTAGGCGGCCAATCCAAAGAGCCCCAGGCAGGAGATCAGGATCGCCAGTGCGGCGAAGAGGCTTGCCAGTTTGCCTACGAGGTTCTCCAGGTCGAATTTCCGGTTATATTCTTCGTCCACGAACTGGTAGATATAGGGGTATGCGGGGTTGTAACGGTTGAAGATCGGGGCCATCTTTGCGATGGCATCGTGATTGGCGGTCCCGGGTTTGAGGCGGTAGAGGATGGCATTACCGCCGCGGCCGTGGGTGAAGGCGAGCGGCCGGACTTCCTCAAAGGGCGATTCCATCAGGGCGTCTTTGACTACGCCGATGATGCGGGCGCGGTTGCCGTTATTCCAGGTCACGATCTGGTTAAGGGGATGTTGGAGGCCAATGCGATGGATGGCGGCTTCGTTGAGGATGACGCAGTCGGTGTCGTTCGCCCAGTTGGTGCTGAAGTCGCGGCCTTCGGTCAGTTGCATGCCGAGGGTCCGGAAGTAGTTAGCGGATGCCGAGATGACGCCAATGAGGAAGGCCTGGTCGCCGGCCGGCTTTCCGGGCCAGTCCTGGAACCCGGTATTGGCGCCGATATATGTGGGGCTGCTCGAGGCTTTGGCGACGTCCTGAACGAGGCCCGTCCCGATGAGGTCGTTACGCAGCGCGTCGTAGTGGTTGAAGAGGTCGTCGCTCATATCGGTTTCCAGGAGTCTTGCCGAGCTATAGCCCAGTGGTCTGTCTTTTGCATATTGGACCTGCTGATAGATAATGACGGTACTTATTATAAGGGCGATGGAGCAGGTGAACTGGGCAGTGACGAGGATCTTCCGGGCGAGGGCGCCGGAGCGGCCGGTTTTGAAAGAACCTTTGAGGACGCTGACCGCGTTGAAGGATGAGAGGTAGAGCGCGGGCCGGCTGCCGGCGAGGAGACCCGTCAGCAGGGTGTAGAATGCCATAGTCAACCAAAAGAACGGATGGCTGTACGGGATGATGATGGTGCTATTGGTCAGGACGTTGAAGGCGGGCAGGGCCAGTTGGACGAGGAGCATGGCAAGAAGGGCTGCAAGGCCTGTTGTAAGGATGGACTCGATCAGGAATTGGAAGATAAGGTCCCGGCGCTGGGAGCCGATGGCTTTGCGGACGCCGACTTCGCGGGCGCGCCGTTCGGAGCGGGCGGTGGAGAGGTTCATGAAATTGATGCAGGCGATGATCAGCACAAGCAGGCCGATGATGCTGAACATGCGCACGTAGTCGATAAAGCCGCCGGCCGGTCTGCCGTCCTTAAAGTCGGAGTAGAGATGCCAGGATTTCAGGGGATGGAGCCAGACTTCCGGTTTGCCGGGGCGCATTTTGGGCCCGTTGTCGTATACAATGTCTTTGATCCTGGCGGCGACGTTCGTATAGTCGGTATTTGGCTTCAGCGCCAGGAAAACTTCGAAGGAATTGTTGTACCAGGAGCTGGCGGCGTCCTTCATCCAGTCTTCGGTGGCGATCTTATAGCTAAAGGGAAGCAGGTAGTTGAATTGGAGTGAAGAGTTCTTCGGGATGTCTTTGAGGATTCCCGTGATCTTAACGTCGTGTGCGTTGTCGATACGGATGGTTTTGCCCATGGCGTCGGTGTCGCCGAAGAGGGCTTTTGCCATCGATGCGGTGATGACGATCGAGTAGGGGTCGTGCAGTGCGGTGGCGGGGTCGCCCCGGAGCAGGGGATAGTGGAAGATCTTGAAGAAGTCTTCGCCGATCATGCCACCGGCGGAGTAGAGTTTTTTGTCGCCGACGAGGAGGTCATGGTTATCGAACCAATCCGATTCGGCTACGGCGGCGATCCCGGGGATGTCCTTCCGCAGGGTGGCGGCGAGGGGAAGGCTTACCTCCTCCTGGGTATGGATGCCGTCGGGGTCGCCTTTACTGTTCAGTTCTACCCGGTAGACTTGCTGATAGCCGGGAAGGAAGCGGTCGTAGGAATATTCGTTGAGCACCCAGAGGCTGATGAGCAGGGCGACGGCCATCCCGGCGGCGAGGCCGACGATATTGAGGGTGCTATAAACTTTGTTGTTGACGAGGTTACGCCAGGCTGTTTTTAAGAAACCTTTAACCATGGTAGTTGGGTGGGCAAAAATATGCCAAAGTTTGAACGGATTGAATGTTAGGGGGTTGTCATTGCGGGCGGATTGGCCGGTGTTCGATTCCGCACAATCGGTTGTTTGGAAATGGGACGGGAGTTTTCTATCTTGGCTTACCAATAAATATTCTATGACGAAACTGACCTTCTTCTTTTTTCCCTTCACCATTTTATCGTTTCTTTCGTTGGACCCTTCCGCTACCAATCTGGCGGATGTGCG
>DATJMG010000301.1:0-8114 GCA_035508835.1 Puia sp. | reverse complement strand
AGATTGCGCGGTATGTGGCCCCGGATAATCCGTTGCCGGGGTGGCATTCGCCGTGGCAGGCCTGGGCGCAGACGCAGGCGCAGCTGGCCTGGTATAAAGCGATGGAGGAGGCGGGGGAGATGGTGATGATCAGGGATCTGGTGGGTTTGGAAAGGCATGTGAAGTTGTGGATGGGCGGAGAAGCGGGGGATGGGGCGGAGGAGGCAGGTGTGGCGGGGGATGCAGGCGTGGAGGGCGCGGGGGGCGTCGCGGCGGCGCTTCCGATCGGGTATATCCTGAGCCTGGAAGGCGCGGACTCGATCGTCACACCGGAATATCTGCAAAGGGCCTTTGATCATGGGCTGCGGGCGGTGGGGCCGGCGCATTACGGACCGGGGCGGTATGCGAACGGGACCGACAGTTCGGGTAGGCTAAACCGTGAGGGAAAGGCGCTTCTGGGGGAGATGGAGCGGCTGGGGATCATTCTGGATGCTACCCATTTGTGCGATGACGCCTTCCGGGATGCCATGGAACTTTATGATGGCCCGGTATGGGCCAGCCACAATAATTGCCGGGCGCTGGTGGATCATAATCGACAGTTGAGTGACGACATGATCAAGGTCCTTATCGCGAAGGGGGCGGTGATCGGGGGGGCCCTGGATGCGTGGATGATGGTGCCGGGCTGGGTAAGGGGGAAATCCGATCCGCGGAAAATGGGCTGCAGCCTCGGGAAAGTGATCGATCACCTGGATCATATCTGCCAGCTTGCGGGCAATGCGCTGCATGTGGGGATCGGCACCGATCTCGACGGTGCGTTTGGAAAGGAGCAGTGTCCGTATGATGTCGAGACGATCGCCGATTTGCAGCAATTGAGATCGTTGCTGGCCGGCCGGGGGTATTCGCCGGAAGATATCCGGAATGTGCTGCACGGAAACTGGTTGCGTTTCCTGCGGTCTAATTTACCGGGGTCATCTTGAGGCACACGGGTGCGGGTATGGACAACTGTTTGCCGGTGGGGGTAAGCATACCCGTTCGGGTATCGATCCTAAAGAAGACCACGTTGGACCCGTTCTGGTTGGCTACCAGCAGCCAGTGTCCGGTCGGGTCGATCATAAAATTGCGGGGTGTGCTGCCTTGGGTCGGCACTACTCCTTTCCAGGTGAGTTTGCCGGTTGCGGCATTGATGGCAAAGATCGCGATATTGTTGGCATCGCCCCGGTTGGAGGCGTAGAGGAACCTGCAGTCGGCGGAAACGTGAATGTCCGCGCTGCCGATCGTTCCGGTATATCCGGCGGGGTGTGCGGAGATGGCTTGCAGGAGGGTGAATTTTCCATTCGCATAGTGGAAGGCATCGACCATGCCGCTCAGCTCGTTTATGAGATAGGCGTAAGGCTTGCCGGGGCAGAAGGTGGTATGACGGGGCCCATATCCCGGCTGGATCTTCACGATCGGGTCGGGTGCGGGTGTGAGCGGCTTCTTCACAGCGGCGTGATCAAAGCGCAGCACGGAGAGTTCGTCCATTCCCAGGTCGGCGACGACCAGGTATCGCTGGTCGGGTGAAAGGATGGTGGAGTGGACGTGGGCTTTTTCCTGGCGATCTTTAACCGGGCCGACGCCGGTATGCTGGATCAGTTCTGTCAGGGGATGGAGAGAGCCGTCGGCGCCGATCGGCAGGGCGGAGAGGTTGCCGCCGCTGTAGTTGGCCACCAGCGCCCATTTCCTGCGGGCGTCCACGGAGATATAGCAGGGATCTGCGCCGCCGCTGGCCTGCTTGTCGATAAACGTGAGCTTGCCGGAGGCTTTGTCGAAGGAGAAGGCGCTTACCCCGCCCGGTTCCGTGCCATGGGTTTCGTTGACGCTGTAGACGAACCGGCCGCCAAGCGCAATAGCGAGATAGGACGGGTTGTCGGTCATCGCGGTGCTTACCGGGGTGGCGTCACCGGTAGCGGCATCAAAACGATACACGTAGATGCCTTTACTCCCCCGGCTGGCGGGTGATCCTTCGGTATAAGTACCGACGAATAGGTAATATTGTTGAGAAAATCCGGAGAAAGACAGGAGCAGGAGGAGGGTCAGCAAATAGTAACGCATGGTAAAGCAATTTGAGCCGGGTAACGTCCGGTTTGGGTAAAAGTACTATTTTTATATCCTCAACAATCAATCATAACATGCGCAAGTTCCATTTTCTTCCTGCTTTCCTGTTGATCGGTATGGTCGCCTGCAACAATGGGGGTGACAAGAGTGCTGCCAACACGGATACGACTGCTGCTTCCAAAGACAGTGCCATGCAGATGGCAAAAGACTCCACTCAAGCTGTCGTTCCTGCGCTGCCTGCGGTTCCGGCCGGCGCAAAGGTCTACTTCAAGAACCTGAAGAATGGTGAAAGTGTCAAATCACCCTTCAAAGTTGAAATGGGCGTCAAAGGGATGAAGGTCGACACGGCCGGTCCTGTGGTTGCCGGCAGCGGGCATTTTCACATTTTGGTCGATGCGGGTGACTCTGTTGCATCCGGCCAGATCATCCCCAAGGATTCGACGCATCTTCATTACGGCAAGGCACAAACCAGCACGGAGTTGACGCTGGCCCCCGGTAAGCATACGCTGGCGCTGGAATTTGCGGATGGGCTTCACCGGTCGTATGGCGGCCAGATGGCGGCAACCGTTTCGGTGATGGTAAAGAAATAACGGTAAAGAAATAAATCTCTTTGGATGATCTGACGCGCCTGCTGTTCCGGTTTTCAATCGGGGCAACGGGCGTTTTATATTTGGACTGCGGTCAGCTTTTGTACTTTGAGGGCGGGAAACAACCCGCGCAACGAAAAGACCGTATCGGTTGTCAAGGGGAAATAACAGCGGGCGTATCCTGAATATTAGCGATATAAATAAGAATGACATCATGAGAAACAATCGTCAGCATTTTATTTGGAGTTCAATAATAATGGTTTTTTGCCTGGTAGAGACCGGTTGTATAAAGTCGAGCCCCAACTCCAATGCAACCAGCGCCATCTGTTATGTATCGGTGATGAATGAAGCTCCTTACAGTTCCACGGCGGATGTTTATTTCAACGGGACTAAGGTGAACAGTAGCGGGATTGCGCCCGGCCAGTTTTCTTCCCAATACGGATCGGTGGTGCCGGGGGTTTATACAGTCGATTTCAAAGTGACCGGTACGGATAGTTTGTTGTATGAGATCCCTGCCGTTCAGTATGATACCGCAAATTTCTATACGCTGATCCTGTATAATACCGGGCCGAAGAGCCCGGCGGTGTCGGCGGCCAGGATCATCGATGATTTTTCTGCTATAACCGAGACCAGCGCCTATTATCGCTTTTTCAATCTGAACCCCGATATAGCCGAGGCGAATCTATATCTGAATGGTTCGGCCGTGCAGACCGACAGGACGCCGCTGGATTTTACCAATCCGTCCGCCAGTGCGTTCCAGCCGGTGAATCCATCCGGCTACGCGATACAGATCACGAATTCGGCGACAGACAGTGTCCTGGCGGCGCTTGGCGCCACTCCGCTGGCGGCGGGCAGTGTCTACACGATCTTTCTGCAGGGAACCGGTACCCAGCCGACTATCGGCGTGCTGCCTGCGGCTTACTGAACGGGGGACCGGCTGAGATCTACTGACCTTTAGCCTGACCATTAGCCAATCGGAACTGGTACCAGTTGGCGTCCTCCCTGATGGGTGGGTTGTCCCCGTCCGTATTGTAATTCCGGCGGCTGCCTCCACCGCCGCTGCCGCCCATGTGGATACCATTCACATTCATCCCCCGACCGCCGTAATGGTGTTGATTGCGGGCAACGCTCCGGCCGGATGGTGCATTGAGCACCACGCCGACGCTGAAGGGCTTCTTAGGATTTCGGCTGCTGAGGGCGGCGCCCAAAACATTCACGATCGGGATGATGGCCTCATAAACGAGAAGGCTGTCGTGGTGGGTAAATTGAATGGCGACGCGGATGGGGCTTTTGCTGTCCTTTACGGCAAACTGGCCATTCTCGATCCCCGAAAATCCGGTGGTCCCGTAGGAGTCGGATTGGGCCAGCAGTTCCTGTTCCCAGCTGCTGTCATTCCGGTTGGTCAGCGGCTCGCCGTCGCGGTTGCGGATGTTGGGATCGGGTTGTTTGCGAAGCGGATAATGCAAGCTGATATCGCGGCTGTTCTGGCCTTTCGGATCGAAGTAGACGGTAATGCCTGACCGCAGCATACGGAGCATGGTCTGTTCATCGCGGGACAGGACGCAGACATAGATATTCCTGTTGTCGTTTGTAATATTATATTGAAGTGTATAGGTCGCGTTGGCGAAGCGAAGCGGGAGGGTCCAGTCGTCGGCAATGCCATCGGCTACAACGGGGGTGGTTTGATAGTGGCCAAGGGGGGCCAGCTTGTGTGAACAGGCTGAGAGGAAGAAGGTGACAGAGAGGATGAAGGGCAGCGTTCTGGCGGTCATGGATTTTTGCGGAAAGGTAACTCAGGCGTTTGTCAACGCCAGCAAAAAATCGGTGAATGAGCCGGGTTTAACCGGTTAGTGAACGGGTTCCGCTGCATAGGAGCTGACGGGCTCGCAGGTGCAGATCAGGTTTCGGTCACCATAGGTATTATTGACGCGGGCGACGCCGGGCCAGAATTTATTCTCCCGGACGTAGGGCAGGGGGAAGGCGGCCTGGCTGCGCGGATAGGAATGTTTCCATTCGTCTGCGCAGATCACCTGCTGGGTATGCGGGGCATTCTTCAGGGGATTGTCGGTCTTGTCGGCCTTGCCTTCTTCGATGGCCCGGATCTCTTTGTAAATGCTGATCATGGCGTCGCAGAAGCGGTCGAGCTCAGGCTTGTCCTCACTTTCGGTGGGCTCGATCATGATCGTTCCGGGCACAGGGAAGCTCAGGGTGGGGGCGTGGAAGCCATAGTCCATCAGGCGTTTGGCCACGTCTTCGGCCTCGATGCCGGCGGTGGCCTTGAAAGGGCGAAGGTCCACGATGAATTCGTGGGCGCAGGTGCCGTTGACGCCGCTGTAGAGCACTTTATAATATTTTTCCAGCCGCGCCTTCATATAGTTCGCGTTCAGGATGGCATACCGGGTTGCGCGGGTAAGTCCTTCGGCGCCCAGCATTTTGATATACGCGTAGCTGATCAGCAGGATGCTCGCGGAGCCAAAGGGGGCAGCGGATACGGCGTGGGTATGGTGGTCGGCGGCGGCGCCGTTACCGTTGGAAGAGAAATGGAGGGTCTGCAGGTTAATGTGTGCGGGCAGGAACGGCTTCAGCTTTTCATTGACGCAAATGGGTCCCATGCCCGGGCCGCCGCCGCCATGCGGGATGGCGAAAGTCTTGTGGAGGTTCAGGTGGCAGACGTCTGCCCCGATCAACCCGGGGCTGGTGAGCCCCACCTGGGCGTTCATGTTAGCGCCGTCCATATAGACCAGGCCGCCGTTGTCATGGATCGTGCGGCAGATCTCGACGATACTTTCTTCGAATACCCCATGGGTCGATGGGTAGGTGACCATCAAGCCGGCCAATTGGTCCTTGTATTGAGCCGCTTTTTCTTTCAGATCGGTGATATCGATATGGCCGTCATCGTCGCTCTTGACGACGACAACTTTCATCCCTGCCATGACGGCGCTTGCGGGGTTCGTCCCGTGAGCCGAGATGGGGATCAGCATAACGTCCCGGTGGGTGTCGCCGTGTGCGGCGTGGAATGCGCGGATCGTCAGCAGACCGGCGTATTCGCCCTGGGCGCCGCTGTTGGGCTGGAGGGAAGTGGCGGCAAATCCGGTGATCTCGCTCAGCCAGTTCTCCAATTCCGTCAGGATCTGACGATAGCCTTTCCACTGATCGGCCGGCGCGAAGGGATGGAGACCGCCGAATTCGGGCCAGCTGGCCGGGATCAGTTCGGTTGCGGCGTTCAGTTTCATGGTACAGGAGCCCAGGGGGATCATCGAGGTATTGAGCGAGAGATCTTTCACTTCCAGGCTGCGCAGGTAGCGCATCATATTCGTTTCGCTGTGATGGGTGTTGAAGACCGGATGGGTCAGAAATTCCGAAGTGCGGGTAACAGCCGAAGGGATATTGGACAGGGTATCGTCTTCGTCGAAAGTGGCGGAAACGAGGTCGGTCCCCGCGGCTTGCCCGAAGGCGGCCAGGATGTTGACGATGTCTTCCTGGGAGGTCGTTTCATCGATACTGATGCTTACACAGGGACCGGAGTAATGGAAATTCATCCCGCGGACGGTTGCGGCGGAACGGACGGCCGTCACGTCCTTTACCCGCACGCGGATGGTATCGAAATAGAACTGTTCGATGACGGGGTAGCCCAACTGTTCCAGTTCGGTCGCAAGGGTCCGGGTGAGCAGGCTGACTCGTTTGGCGATGGTCGTGAGCCCTGAAGGTCCGTGATAGACGGCGTACATCGCCGCCATATTGGCGAGGAGTGCCTGGGCGGTGCAGATATTGGAGGTTGCTTTTTCGCGTTTGATGTGCTGTTCCCGGGTCTGGAGGGCCATGCGAAGGGCGCGGTTCCCCTGTGCGTCGACGCTGACGCCGATGATCCGGCCCGGAATGGAGCGCTTGAATTCTTCTTTCGCGGTAAAGAAAGCGGCGTGCGGGCCGCCGAAGCCCATGGGCACCCCAAAACGTTGGGAAGATCCGACAGCCACGTCCGCACCCAGTTCGCCGGGAGGTGTCAGGAGGGTCAGCGCCAGCAGGTCGGTGGCCATGACGACATAGGCGCCTGCGGCGTGGGCCTGGGCAATAAAGGAGCGATAGTCGCGGATGGCCCCGTCGCTCCCCGGGTATTGGACGATGGCGCCAAAATAAGAATCATCGAGTCTGGCTTCCCGGTAATCGCCGGTGACCAGCTGGATGCCGACGGGTTGGGCGCGGGTAAGCAGGATGTCTTTGGTCTGGGCAAATATATTGTTATCGACAAAAAATTTGGGGGTGGTAATATGATCGTGGTCTTTATTTTTCCCGTTGAAGAACATGGTCATGGCTTCGGCGGCCGCGGTGCCTTCATCGAGGAGTGAGGCGTTTGCGAGCGGAAGGCCGGTCAGATCGGACACCAGGGTTTGGAAGTTAAGCAGGCTTTCGAGCCGGCCCTGGGAGATCTCCGCCTGGTAGGGGGTGTATTGGGTATACCAGCCCGGATTCTCGAAAAGGTTGCGCAATATCACGCTGGGTACGATGGTATTATAATAGCCCTGACCGATATAGGATTTAAAAACCTTATTCTTTGCGGCGATCTCGCGCAGGGAAGTGAGGTATTGGTATTCGCTCAGGGGGTCGGGGATGTTGAGGGGCGTTCTGCTGCGGATGGAGGCCGGGATGGTCCGGTCGATGAGTTCGTCCAGGGAGCGGACGCCGATGGCAGCCAGCATCCCGGAAGTCTCTTTCTCATCGGGTCCGATGTGTCGTCCTGCAAATTCATTCGCCTGTTGTTCGAATAGATTCATATTGAAGGGTGATCTTTAGGAATTTTAAGAAGTTGCAAAGGTACGATGAAAGGGGGAAAAAACGATAAAAAGGGGTGGGTGGGGAGGAGGATTGGATGAGCCCCGGGGTCGGCGGAGACTTCGGGTTGGCGGAGACCCGGGGTTGGCGGAGACCTGGGGTCGGGGAGCCGGCCAGGGACATAAAACGGAAAGGGCCATCCCTACTTTGACAAGCTGGGATGAGCCCATTCTTAAAAACCCCTAAACCCTAAAAATTGAATGCTAAATTATTCGTGCGTGAGCATGAACATTTTCCGGGTCAAAGTTAATTCCCAACCGGGGAAAAGAAGTGGGTAAATTATTAAAAGACAATTAAAATTGTGGGTCCGCAGTGAGGTCAAGCGGTGTGTGATCGGCGGATCCGGGCTGGTTCAGCTGTTCGCTTTGTCTCAGCTGTTCGCCTTGTCTCAGCTGTTCGCTATGTCTCAGTTGTTCGCTGGTCATGCGGCTTCCGTCGTGGCTCCAGCCGGGAGCGCCGAAAATGTAATGCCACTTCTCTTTCCAGCCGATGTCGCGCCGGCGGAGGTCTTTTCCGATCGCAGCCCATTCATGAAAGACGAGATCGGCGGGGCCCGTCTTTTCCAGGGGTTTGGTCAGGCCGTATTTCCGGGGCTGGTATTCTTCGGCGCTGAGTTCGGGCTGGAAA
>DATJMG010000300.1:0-30069 GCA_035508835.1 Puia sp. | reverse complement strand
CGTTCCGATGGCAGCGGTACGACCAACATTTTCACGACGTACCTCTCGAAGGTCAACAAGGATTGGGAAACAAAAGTCGGCAAGGGGTCTGCAGTCAACTGGCCTACCGGTATCGGCGGGAAAGGCAGCGAAGGTGTTTCGGGAACGATCAAGCAAACGCCCGGGGCTATCGGATATGTGGAAATGAGCTATGCGATCCAGAACAAAATCCCGTTTGCCCGTGTTCAGAATAAGGCCGGCAACTTCATCACCCCGACGATCGCCAGCGTAACGGCGGCAGCCAATGTCCAGATCCCCCCGGATTCCAAGGTGTCCCTGACGAATACGGACGCGCCGGACGGCTATCCCATTTCCGGATTCTCCTGGGTGATCATCTATAAAGAGCAGAATTACAATGGCCGCAGCCTGGATCGTGCGACCAAGCTGCTGAAGCTCCTGTCCTGGATGATCCATGACGGTCAGCAGTACAGTGCTGCCCTGAACTATGCGCCCCTGTCGCCGGCAGCTGTCAATGTAGCCGACGCGATCCTGAAAACCGCGACCTATGACGGCAAGCCGATTTTGTAGTAACTTGACACGATTATGAACACTTCTGTTGAGAATAGTGGTATTACCCGCAGCGACCTTCCGTTGCGGGTAATTAATTCTACGCCCGACGCCAGCGCCAAGGCAAAAAGGCGGGTCAAACGATCCTTCCGCCAGATCCGGACCGAGAACGTTTTTCGTCAGACCCTCCTGATCATCGGATTGCTGATAGTTATCCTGGTGCTGGGTATCCTGCTTACCCTGATCGTCCAATCACTGCCATCCATTAAGGCATTGGGATTGAAATATTTGTGGGGAACGACCTGGAACCCCGTATCGGACGTATATGGAGCCCTGCCGTTTTTGCTCGGCACCCTGATCAGCTCCTTCCTGGCACTGATCATTTCGATCCCGTTCTCGCTGGCGGTGGCCATCTGGCTGGGAGAGTACTATCCCAAGGGCTGGCTGCCCGATTTTCTCAAGAATACCGTCGAGCTCATTGCCGCTGTGCCTTCGGTCATTTATGGTTTCTGGGCCCTAGCGGTCCTGGTGCCGATCGTCCGCAGCCTGGAGACCTCTATCGGGGTGTCTGCCATCGGTCAGGGGATCTTTACGTCTTCCCTTGTCCTGGCGGTGATGATCATCCCTTATGCGGCGTCATTAGGCAGGTCGATGATCCAGATGGTCCCTTCGCAATTGAAGGAGGCTGCATATGGCTTGGGAGCGACCCGGTGGGAAGTGATCCGGAGCGTCGCCCTTCCCTATACCAAGTCCGGGCTTTTTGCAGGTATCCTGTTGTCGCTGGGGCGGGCCCTCGGGGAGACGATGGCGGTTACCATGGTGATCGGGAACACCAGCCAAATGCCCACCAGTATCTTTGCGCCCGGCAATACGATGGCCAGCGTCATCGCCAATGAATTTACCGAGGCGGACAAACCCGTCTATCTTTCCGCGCTGATCGAGCTCGGCCTCGTTCTTTTCCTGGTCACCGTCGTGATCAATGTGATCGGAAAGAAGATCATCGACCGTTTTACCAACGATTAACCGACACAAATACACATATGGAAATCGGCAGTGTCAAATACAGGATTGGCAAGAACTATGGCTTCAAGGCGCTCGTGACGATCTTCGCCTTCGCGTGTGTCATCCCCCTGCTTTTCATTCTCTTCTTTATCCTCAGGCAGGGGATCACGAAGATCAACTGGCATTTCCTGGTCAACGTACCCAAGCCGGTCGGTGAGACGGGCGGCGGGATCGCCAATGCTTTGGTGGGCAGCATTCTCATCATTCTCTGTTCCGCCGTGATCGCCATCCCGATCGGGATCATGGCGGGCATTTATCTCAGCGAGAACAGGAAAGGCAGGCTGGCCTATTGGTGCCGGCTTTGCACGGATATCCTGCAAGGCGTCCCCTCCATCGTGATCGGCATCGTGGCTTATTTCTGGATCGTAAAACCCCTGGGGGGGTTCTCCGCGATCTCCGGCAGTATCGCGCTGGCCATCATGATGCTGCCGATCGTCGTCCGGTCTACTGAAGAGACGCTGAAGCTGCTGCCTGCATCCCTGCAGGAGGCGGCCTTTGCCCTGGGGATGCCCTTTCACCGGGTTATTTTCAAGGTCGTCGTTCCGGTAGGGATCAGCGGTATCCTCTCGGGCGTCATGCTGTCCATTGCCCGGATCACGGGCGAGACCGCTCCGTTACTGTTCACGGCATTCGGAAACCCGTACCTTTCCTTCAATATCGCCAAACCCATGCAAAGCCTCCCGCTGTTGATCTTCAACTACGCGACCAGTCCGTATGACGACTGGAAAGATCTTGCCTGGGGCGCCTCGCTTATCCTCCTGGTATGGGTTCTATTATTAAACATCTTTACTAAGCTGATCACCAGAAAATGGAAAGTACAATTATAAAGAGCAGGAACTTCAACGCTTCGTTCGGTACCAATCACGTCGTCAAGAATGTCAATATCGATATTCCCCGCAACAAGGTCATCGCCGTGATGGGTCCTTCCGGCTGCGGGAAGACCACCTACCTCCGCTGTATCAACCGGATGCATGAACTCATCCCCGGCGCCACCAGTTCCGGTGAAATGACCATCAACGATGAGAATATTTACCAGATGCATCCCATCTTCGTCCGCCTGAAGATCGGGATGGTCTTCCAGCGTCCCAATCCTTTCCCGAACCTGAGCATCTATGATAATGTCATCGCCGGGTATAAGCTCAACGGCATCAAGGTACCCAAGACCGAACGGGACCGCATTGTGGAGCATTCCCTCACGCGGGTGGCGCTGTGGAACGAGGTAAAGGACTCCCTCAACAAAAAAGGATCCTTCCTGTCCGGCGGCCAGCAGCAGCGGCTTTGTATCGCCCGTGCCGTTGCCATGGAACCGGAGGTGCTGCTCTTCGACGAGCCCACGTCCGCGCTGGACCCCATCTCCACCTCCACCGTCGAGGAGCTGTTCCATGAGCTAAAGACGAACTATACGCTGATCATCGTGACCCATAATATGCAGCAGGCGGCGCGGGTAAGCGATAAGACGGCCTTTTTCTTTTTGGGCGAGCTGGTGGAATATGACGAAACGAAGATCATGTTCACCAATCCGAAGGATAGCCGGACACAAAACTATATTACGGGTCGTTTTAGTTAAATTTACGGTCGTTCTAGTTAAACTTATATCATGGCACAAATCGAAACCGAATTACAGCTGCTCAAGACCGAGGTCATCAACATGTGGGGCCTGGTCAACTCCCAGCTGAACAAGGCCAGACTGGCTTTTCTGAACCTGGATAAGGACCTGGCGCGGGAAGTCGTATTGAAGGAAAAGCGGGTGAATGGCAGCGAGCTCAAGATCGACCGGGATTGCGAGAACATTTTTGCGCTTTTCTGCCCCGTCGCCATCGATCTTCGCTTCCTGCTTGCCGTCCTGAAGATCAATACCAATCTCGAGCGGATCGGCGATATTGCCGAAGGTATCGCCAAATACGTGATCGATGCCGAAGCCGCTTTTTCCCAGCAATTGCTGGATATTGCACGCATCCTGCCCATGTATGAGGAGTCGGTGCGGATGCTGGAGGACACCCAGGAAGCCTTTGAGAAGGAGGACACGATCCTGGCGAGGGGGGTTTTCAAGAAGGATGAATTCCTGGATGATATCAACCGCCAGTCCCACAAGGTGCTCGAGCGGCATCTCAAAGACCATCCCGAAGACACCGCGCAGGCCCTGTGGATCCTGTCTACTATCCGCAAGCTGGAAAGGGTGGGGGATCAGTCCAAGAATATTGCGGAGGAGATTATCTTTTACCTCGAAGCCAAAGTACTGAAACATCGAAATAAATTCGTCTGAAAAGCGCGCTGCACACCTGTCGCGTAGATTGTGCGGACATGCCGTGGATTGTGCGTACATCACGTGGATTGTGCGCCCGTCAGGTGGATAAGCTGTGAATATCCTGCCATCGATATAATATATGGATAACGATTCAGTAATTCCGGCGTAATACGGGCCGGTTAGATTTGTATCCTATTAATTGGTTAGTCACCTGTTAATCGATGGTTTATATATGTAGAGTTGAATTTTCTCATGCAGAAGCCTTTCCATTTCCATGGGAAGGCTTTCCTTTTTTTTCGGATCGTTGCCCGCTTTTTGGATCGCTGCCCGGCTACGCCGCCGGAGGCGGCTAAACGGGGCTAATGATTTTTCAATTAGCAGGCCTGTGACCCGCCGCTTTTTCGGTAACATGCCGAGCGGCCTGCTAATTGAAGACCGCCTCCGGATAAAGCATATCCAGCGCGTCCTTCTTTTCCTGCGTACAATGATGCATCAGGTAGCTGATGATCGCCTCCGTGGAGTAATCCAGGTGGAGGTGCGGTCTTTTCCGAAGCGCCATCCACGGCCGGAAAACGCCTTCAAATCCCGCATCGAGCGCATCCAGTACCGGAACCCCCATTCGGGAGAGGGCGGCGGCGTTGCAGAACTGTTCGTACTGGCCGCGGATCGGGATCACCATCAACTTTTTACCCAGGTACATGGCCTCCGCGGGCGTTTCGAAGCCGGCGCCCGTCAGAATGGCGCTGCAATTGATCAGGCTCTTGTTGAATGCTGTTTTGCTGACGGGAAGAAAGAGGATATTTCCGTCCTGTACGGGCTGGCGGACCTCTTTGGAGAATACCTGCCAGCGAAATTCCTTCATCGGCCGGAGGTATTGCCGGACCGCCCGGTCACTATAAGAGGAGAGATAGACGGTGATATAGCCTTTATCCTGCGGTTCGGCTGCCAGGATATCTTTTTTTATCACCGGCGGCAGGATGAAGTCGTCATATTGTTTAAAATGCAGCCCGACATATTGGGTGGCGCGGGCATAATTGCGGAGGATCCAGGCGCCCATAGGGTCCTTTTTAGCCGGGCGGGGCACCTTGGTCGAGACAAAGCTGGCCTGGTGTCCAAAGTTGACCGAGGGCACCTTCTTATAGGCGCAGGCCAGAGAGGTGATACATTCGAAGTCATTGATCACCAAGTCATATTTCTCTACCGGCAGGTCGCGGACCTCCCGGTAAAGGCGAAGCGGCGACAGGATCTGCCGGGCGATCTGCCAGTAGTTAAGACCGCCGCTGTGGGTATAGAAGAGACTCACCCCCTTGCTCCGGTATTTGACCGATGCGTCCAGCTGGAGGCTGTTATTGGCCCCGCTCAGGAAGATATCGACCCTGCCGTACCGTTCCAGGTAGGGGAGCAGTTCCATTGCGCGGCTGATATGGCCGTTGCCTGTTGCCTGTACTGCGTAAAAAATCTTCATGCGCTTAATAACGGTTATAATAGGTTAGATAGCTGCCAGTGAATTGATATAGAAATTGATCTCGTCCGTCAGCACACTGACATTTGACTTCATTTCTATGGTCTGGGTTACCGGGAAGTCCTTTTCATTGTATTCAAAGATGGTCCATTCGTTATGCTGGTATTCCAGTGCCGTGCAATGTTCAACCCAGTCCCCGGAATTGAGATAGGTTACATGACCGCTCTTTGTCTCTACGACCTTCTTCTGGGGTTGGTGAATATGGCCGCAAATGACGAAGTCGTACTTTTTTTCTATAGCAAGCTCGGCGGCGATGAGCTCGAAATCGTTGATCTTGCTGACGGCCTTATTGACCCCTGCCATAACCCTTTTGGAGATAGAGACCCGCTCACGGCCAAAAGCCTTTAGTATAAAGTTAATAAATCTGTTGAACCTGATCAAAAGGTTATAGCCGCTGCTCCCCAGCTTTGCCAGCACTTTGGCCCCTCCCTTGGTCGTATTGTCGAAGACGTCCCCGTGGAAGATCCAGGTCATCTTGCTGTCGATCTCCAGCACCAGCTTGTCGGTCAGGGTAAAATTGCCCATCTGGATGTCGGTATACCGGCGCATCATTTCGTCATGATTGCCAGTGATATAGAAGACCCGGGTCCCGTTGGTGATAAACTGGATGATCTCTTTGATGACCATCATATGGGCGACGGGGAAATAGCGCTTGGTGAACTGCCAGCCGTCGATGATGTCGCCGTTGAGGATGAGTATGTTGGGAGTGATGCTTTTCAGGTAGTTAACCAACTCCTTGGCGCGGCATCCGTAAGTTCCAAGGTGTACATCAGAGAGTACTACGACATCTACAGATCTTTTTTCCATTGTTGTGGTTTTCCAAAGTTCTAAAAAAGATATTATTACTGTTTTAAGCCAGTATTAACAAATTGTGAGATTTGTATGAACGGAGTATTACCCGGAATGGATCATATACCTTTGCGCCCATGAAAAAATGGCTTTGGCTCTTCGCGTTACCTTTTTTTCTATGTTGTTCTGCTCCCGGTCCTCACTATACGCTCGCCAACACCCATTCCCATAACGATTATGAACAGCCCATCCCGTTCCGGACCGCCTACAATGCGCAGTTCGGGAGCATCGAAGCCGATGTTTTCCTTGTCGATGGCCGGTTAATGGTGGCGCATGACCGCAAGGAACTTGCGCTGGATCGGACCCTCGAAGAATACTATGTGAAGCCTTTGTCGGCCCGGGTGGCGATGAATCATGGTCACCCCTATGCCGACAGCACCCGCCGGCTGCAGATGCTGATCGATGTGAAAGCCGATTCGACTGCGGTGCTGGATGCCTTGATCGGCCTGCTTGCGAAATACCCCAACCTGACTTCGACGCCCTTCCTTACGTGGGTGATCAGCGGAAATCGTCCTGATCCATCCCTGTATGCCACCTATCCGTCCTACATAGCGTTCGACGGCATCCTGCTCCACCACTACCCTCCGGCAGCTCTTTCGCGGATCGTCATGATGAGCGACGACCTGCATGACTATACCCGCTGGAACGGTGCCGGCAATATCCCGGCGGCCGACCGGCGGCGCATCCTTGCTGCCATTGCCTGGTCGCATGCCCTTCATTTGCCCGTCCGCTTCTGGGATGCGCCGGATTTCCCGCATGCCTGGCAGCAGCTGATGCAGCTTCGGGTAGACTTCATCAACACCGATCATATCCAACAGCTGGCCGAATACATCCGTACCCGGTAAGATCTCATCATGTCTGCACTTTCCTCCGTCAAATTCGAACAGGCCGGAGGCCGGTTCCCGCCCCGCAATTTTTCTGTATCTTCCCGCCGTACTAAATCCCGGCTTCCACATGAATGAAGAACTGCTTTTGCTGATCGGCGACAAGATCAAGACGAAACGAACGCAGAAGAACATCACGCTGGAACAACTTGCCCGGAAGGCCGGCGTCAGCAAAGGGCTCATCTCGCAGATCGAGAATAACCGGACCGTCCCGTCCCTGCCGGTACTGTTCAACCTGATCCAATCCCTCGAAGAAAGCTTGCCCAGCTTTTTCGATGGCATGCAGAACGGTCATTCCAAGCATCATATCGTGCTTGTCCGGAAAGGAGAGGAGCGCCATTTCAGCAAGGAACCGGTCAAGGGCTTCACGTACAAACGCATCCTCACGCGCAGCATTGCTTCCCAGGCAACCGATGTCGTGCTGCTGACCTTGAAGAAGAAGGCCGGCCGCCGCCAGATGATCCGCACGGATGCGTTTGAATGCAAATACGTGCTGAAGGGCAGTCTCGAATATCAGATCGAAAAAGAGATGATCCTGCTTCGGGAAGGCGATACGCTGTTTTTTGACGGCCGGGCTCCGCATCGGGTACGGAATGTCGGCGACGGCGATGCGGTTATCCTGGTTTTCTATTTCTTTTGATCCCGGCCGATTATTTTACAAATACTTAACATTGGTTTAGTATTTATAAACTGTTAACAGTTCCTTAAATTAGACCTAACCTTCCCGTTACATTGGCCTTATACTTTCGCCGGGAGATTACACACTGCTTTTATCTAATTAAAAACATCTCTGTTTATGAGTAAGAAAATTCCCCTGCTTGCGGGAGTCTTGCTTGCGGTATTTCTATTGCCGCTCGGCTCCTTTGCTCAGTCGGTCATTGTCGGCCGCGTACTTTCGAAGACCGATCAATCCCCCCTTCCCGGAGTGACCATAACCATCAAAGGGACGCGATTCGGCACGTCAACCGGAATCGACGGCAGCTTTGCCATCAAAGCGAAAGAAGGGGACGTCCTCGTGATCTCGGGTATCGGTGTCGACCGGATGGAGCAGCCTGTTACGGGCCATACGCTGGTGATCTCCGTCGGGACCAACAGCCGCGAGCTAAGCCAGGTGGTGGTAACGGCGACGGGGATCAAGAAGGAAGCCAAGCGGCTTGGTTACGCGATCCAGACCGTCGATGCCTCCATGTTGACGACGGCCCGGGAAGCGGATCCGGTCAACTCGCTGAAAGGCGAAGCTGCCGGCTTGCAGATCAACATCAACCAGGAGATCGGACACTCCCCGGATGTCATTATGCGCGGGGAGAACGGCTCGGACGACCGGCCGCTCTTTGTCGTCGACGGCGTACCGATCGCCTCGGACACCTATAATATCAACCCGGACGATATCGAAAGCTTTACGGTGCTGAAAGGTCCGAATGCCGCCGCCCTCTATGGTTTCCAGGGCAAGAACGGGGCCATCATCATCAACACGAAGAAGGGCACCCGCGACAAACGGGGTCTGGCCGTCAATGTGAATTCCAGCACGCAAGTGAATAAAGGGTTTATCGCCCTCCCGAAATACCAGGATCTCTACGGACCGGGCGACAACGGCAAATATGCCTTCGGCGGCGGCGGTTCCAGCCCGGCCTCCTATTTTGGCAGCGGCGCCGTCGGCGTGGGGATCAATGACTATGACTATGACGTATGGGGTCCGCAGTTCCGGGGTCAGCTCCTGCCGCAGTATGACGGCGCGTATGATCCCACCCAGACGTATACGACGACTTTTGCGGACGGCAGCGTTTACAAAGGCCACGTATCGCCGACGCCGTGGGTCGCCAGGGGGAAAGACAATCTCAAGAAATTCATCCAGGCGGGGCTGCTGTCCTCCAACAGCATCTCCATCGCCTCTTCGACAGAAAAGACCGATTTCCGGGCTTCTCTCGCGAATATCTACCAGCGCGGCATCGTTCCGAATACCGAGCTGAACAATACGAACGCAACGCTAAGCCTCGTCCATCGGCTCAACCAGCATTTCAGCGTGACTACCTATTTCAATTACAGCCGCCAGGCTTCGCCCAATGTGCCGGACGTTCAATATGGCCCGAACAGCATCATCTATAACATTATTATCTGGGGCGGCGCTGACTGGGCCATGAAAGACATGCGGAACTACTGGCAGCCCGGCCACAAGGGAGTCGAGCAGCTGTACGAAGAATATTACCGTTACAACAACCCCTACTTCATGTCCTATGAGTGGCTCCGCGGTCACTACCAGAACAACGAGTACGGTTATCTGTCACTCAACTACAAGGTCAACGAAAACCTCGATTTCCAGTTCCGGCCCAGCATGACCGCCTACGATATGTTCAATTCGGAAAAAATGCCGTACTCCGCCGGTGTCTATGGCCGCCCGTTAAGGCAGGGCGACTATCGCGAGGACAGAAGAGGCCAATTCGAGACCAACTGGGATCTCCAGGCCCGCTATCACCGCAACGAAATTGCCGGTTTCCTCGACCTCTCGGCGCTGGCCGGAGCGACGGCCCGGAGCTTTAATTTCAACTCTTCCTTTGAGAGCACGAACTACCTGAACGTTCCGGGGATCTACAATTTCACCAACTCCTTGAATCCGGTAGAGGGCACCAATTTTACTTCGACCATGCTGGTGCTTAGCGCCTACTATTCCGTCGACCTGGGCTACAAGTCCTATGTGACCGCCAGTATTACCGGCCGCGAAGACAAATCCTCCTCGATGCCCGCCAATACCAACGGCTATTTTTATCCCAGCTTCAACCTGGCTACCGTCATTTCGGACTACGTCCGGATGCCCGGGCCGATCTCCTTCCTGAAATTGAAGGCATCCTATGCGGAAAGCAAGAATGGCGGCACATCGCCGCTCTTTGCGGCCAACCTGGCCAATGTCCCGGCCGCCAATGGCTATGGCTACGTCTGGAATTCGGCTTATGACGGTCCGAGCCCCAACTTTCCGTTCCAGCAGTCGCAATATACGCTTGCACCCACGTACAGCGCCCAGTCCAGCGCTACCTACACCACCCAATCCGTCAGCCCGACCATCTATGCATCCGATAGAAAGGCGACGGAATTTGGGGCGGATATCCGGTTCATCAACAACCGGATCGGTCTGGATCTGACACATTACCACTACCGCAATACCGGAATTGTAGCGCAGAACACCTCGCCCGCGTCAGGATTCTCCGCCAATGAAACAAACGGCGATATCTATACCAACGATGGCTGGGAAGCGGTCCTGACCGGGAAACCCTTTGTCAACCCCAAAGGTTTCAGCTGGACGGTCACGGCCAATTTCTTCACGTATATCCGCAAATGGGTCAAGAACTCCAACCCGGATAACTGGGAATTCAACGGCAGACGGATCGACCTGAACTATGGCGATGGCTTTGTCCGCACACCCGATGGCAAGCTGGTGATCGACCCGTCTTCCGGGGTAGATATCCGCTATTCCGACCTCGGCTCTGCCGCCGAGCGGATCTATGGGCACTCCGACCCCAACTGGCAATGGGGCCTGATCAATACGGTCAGCTATAAGAGCTTTTCCCTCCGGTTCCAGTTCGACGGGATGGTCGGCGGTGTTATCGAAGACTACGTCCGCGTGAAGACCCTGCAGGGCGGCCGGCATATCGAAGCCGCAACCGGCGCGATCGGCGCGGCAAGACCGATGGACGAAGCCAATATCCCGGCCTATGTCGGCCCCGGCGTCAACCTGGTGGGCGCTCCCATCGCGCTCGATCCGATCAACGGCTCCATTACGAATATGAAGCAGCTCACCGAGCAAACGAATACGACCAAGAGCCTTGTTCAGCCCTTTGTATACAATGCGGCTTCCATTGCGGACCTGAACATGATCAGCAAGACGTACGCAAAACTGCGGGAAGTGACCCTGACGTATACGCTTCCGCAGCGATGGATCAACAAGTCTTTCATCCAGAACGCATCGGTTTCCGCGGTGGGCCGGAACCTGCTGTACTTCTTCCCGGGCCGCTATAAGGACATTGACGTGGATCAGTATTCGCAGAATGTTGTAGCTCCCGGCCAATATGCAAATAGCAGTTACCCCGGGCTGCAGACGCCGACCACCCGCAATTTTGGTTTTAACTTAAATCTTACCTTCTAATCTTTATAAGCCAAAATATATGAACCAGTCAAAATATCTATTCTATCTTCTGATCGTGCTGGCAGGAGCATCCTGCACGAAGACGATCGACAGCAAGCAGGTTGACCCCAATGTGCCCAGCAGTGTTCCTCCGCAGCTGATCCTTGGTACGTTGCTCAACGATATGTCGGGCAACGGTCCCCAGGGTTCTTTAGGCGGGATCAACTCCTGGGGTAATGTGGGGGATTGGGACCAGTACCACTGCCAGAATTATGACTACTATGGCAACAATATCTATTCCTGGGCGGCGAACAGCGCTTCCTTCGACCCTTATCTCGTGATGCAGAATGAAAAGCAGATGGAATTGGAAGCGACGACCAGGGGTGCGGCAGCCGTCAACCCCTATGAGGCGGTAGGCCGGTTCGTCAAAGCCTACTATTACTACAACCTGGCCTCGATGTATGGCGATGTCCCTTTGACGACCGCCCTGGAGGGCGCCGACAATACCACGCCGACCTATACGCCGCAGGAGCAGGTATTCGCCTATATCCTCAGCGAGCTGGATTCGGCCAATAGTGACCTGGCCACCCTTATCGCCGCCAACGACAATTCCCTGTCCACAACACAGGATATCTATTACGGCGGCTCGCTGACCAATTGGCAAAAAGCCGTCAACAGCTTCAAGCTGCGCGTGCTGATCAGCCTGAGCGCGCAAGCGGGGGATGCAACGCTGAATGTACCGACCCAATTCGCGGCGATCATCAACAACCCGACCCAATACCCGATCTTCGCCAGCGGAGCCGACGACCTGCAGTTTGTGTATAACCCCGGCGGGACCAATACCTACAGTACCTACCCGTTCAACCCGAGCAATTTCGGGTCGATCGCCGGCCGCTACAACATGGCGTACACGTATGTCAACGCCCTGACTACGATCAACGACCCCCGCGTCTTTATGACCTGCGATCCTGCCTGGGCGACCGTTACGAACGTCGACTCTCCCGCGCAGTACCAGTTCTTTGTCGGAGCAAGCACCGGGCTCGATCTGGGCCAGATGTACAGCAATGCCAGCGCCGGAGATTACTCCTATATCGGCCGCTATCGCTATTACTCCAACTTCACCGGCGACCCGGACGTGCTCGTAGGTTATAAGGAAATGTGCTTCAATATTGCCGAAGCGATCGAGCGCGGCTGGGTAGGCGGAAGCGCCGAGACCTGGTACCAGACCGGGATCCAGGCTTCCATGGCATTCTACGGCATCAATGTCAACCAAACGAACCAGACCGCATATTTCCTGCCGCCCGGCGCCAATTCGGTTACGCAGGTGGCGCCATACAGCTACAACTTTAACTGGGCCGCCTATTATGCGCAACCGGCGGTGCAATTGTCGGCGACCCCGGCAACCGCCATCAACCAGATCGTCCTCCAGAAGTATATCGTGTGTTTCGAAAATTCGGGTTACGAAGGCTATTACAACTGGCGCAGGACGGGCGTTCCGGCCTTCCAGGGCGGCAGCGGCGTGGGAAATAACGGCGTAGTGCCGCTGCGCTGGGCATATCCCGTCGGCGAGCAGACACAGAACACGAAAAACTGGCAAGCCGCTATCACCAACCAGGGTTTCAGCGCCGATGATCTCAATCAGACCATGTGGCTGATCAAATGACAGGATGAGATCTGTTTATATCGCGTACAGGCTGCTGATCCCGGCAGCCTGTATCCTTTCCGGCGGGATCGGATACGCGCATTGGGTAATTTTAAACATAATTTAATGAAGGGCTAACCCGGACCAAACCCATTTTTAATACCTTGTCAAAACTAAATAGATCAAAAATGACCACCGAACGAGCCCGCGAGATTACCGATGAGATCATGAGCCTGTACGAAGAGCATGGCGGCGCGGAATATGCCGGCGAAAAGGTCTCCCAACTGGAGCACATGGCGCAGGCCGCACAGCTGGCCGAGGCGCAGGGCTACGATGAAGAGGTTGTCCTCGCTGCATTTTTGCATGATATCGGTCATATCAGCGGAAGCCGCGAAAGGCCGGGTTCAGCATCCGCATCGCGGGAGGAGATGGATGGGTACGGCATAAAGGATCATGAGGAGCTTGGCGCCGAATTCCTGCGGGAAAAAGGGTTTTCCAAAAAGATCGCCCGGCTCGTCGAATCCCATGTGGAAGCCAAGCGGTACCTTACCTACAAGGACCCGGCCTATTATGCCAATCTTTCGACTGCCAGCAAACGGACGCTGGAATACCAGGGCGGCCCCATGACGGAGGAAGAGGCTACTGCCTTCGAGCAATACCCGTTGTTCGATCTGATCATCCGGATGCGTAACTGGGACGAACAGGCCAAGATCGAACATCAGCCCCTGCCTGATCTCGAGCGTTACCGGCAAATGATGGTTCATCATCTACAGACGGCCGGGACCCGCTAATTCACTTATCAATCTGTCAAATGCGTTCTATCCAACTGGTTGTTTTCGATATTGCCGGCACGACGGTCCGGGACAGCGGCGGCGTTGCGGAGGCGTTTATTACCGCCTTTGGGGAGAATGGGTTTACCATGCCTGCTGCCGAAGTGAAGAAAGTCATGGGATTCCGGAAGATGGACGCCATTGTCCTGCTGCTGGAAAAGTTTGCTCCCGGTAAGGGATCCGATGAAGAGCTGGCGGACCATATCCACACGCGGTTCATCGACAAAATGATCGAATTCTATCGGAATGATGAGACGCTCGCGCCCCTGCCGCATGCGGAAGCCGTATTCCGGGCGCTTAAGAAGCAAGGGATCAAGGTAGCGCTGAATACGGGTTTCACCCGCTCCATCACCGATACGATATTGCACCGGCTTCGGTGGGACGACCGAAGTACGCTGATCGACCAGGTGATCTGCAGTGATGAAGTGCCGAATGGCCGGCCGTATGCCGATATGATCGACGTACTGATGGCTGATCTTGGGATCGATTCGGCCGCGCACGTTTTGAAGGTAGGCGATACCGAAGTGGATGTGGAGGAAGGCCGGAATGCAGGCTGCGGCAAGGTGGTCAGCGTGACTACCGGCGCCTATACGCGCGAACAGCTTCAGGCTTACCACCCCGATTTTATCATCGACGATCTGCGGGAGCTCCTTCCGATCATCGAACAAGCTTAAACCGATCGAATGCAAAACCCCGTTGGCTTCCCCGCTGAAACGACCATCCCGCCCGTCCCCGTGAGCGGGCTGCGCGGCTGGCTGCAACGCTGTCCGGGGTGGGTGTTTATTCTTTATGTCTCCCTGACCTCTTTTACGGTCTATGCCAGCATGTATGGCTTCCGCAAACCTTTTACGGCAGCTTCCTATGACGGGATCGCTATCGGGCCCATCCATTACAAGGTTGTGCTGGTGATTGCGCAGACGATCGGGTATACGCTCAGCAAATTCTTCGGGATCCGCTTTATTGCCGGTATGGAGCCTGCCAAAAGGGCGGGGTTTATCATCAAGCTGGTGCTCACGGCATGGATATCCCTGCTGTTGTTCGGCCTAATCCCTGCTCCCTATAATTTTGTTTTTATGTTCATCAATGGCTTGCCGCTGGGGATGGTTTGGGGCCTGGTGTTTGGTTTCCTGGAGGGTCGCCGGACGACGGAGCTGATGGGTGCGGTACTGGCCACCAGCTTCATCTTTGCCTCCGGCGTGGCCAAGACCGTCGGCAAGAGCATGCTTTTGTTTGCCGGCGTCAGCGAATTCTGGATGCCCTTTGTAGCCGGCGCCGTTTTCGTCGGGCCGCTGCTCATCGCGACATGGCTGCTCAACCAAACGCCGCCGCCGACCGGAGAAGATATTGCGATGCGCACCATCCGGCTTCCGATGGGGAAGGAACAGCGCCGAAGCTTTCTTCGCACCTTTGGTTTGGCCCTTATTCCGATCATCACGGCCTATGCCATGCTGACGGTCCTGCGGGATTTCACCGAAGATTTTGCCAACGAGCTCTGGAGCGAAACCGGCTACAAAAATAACGCGGACGTCTTTGCCGGCACGAGCACCATCGTATCGCTCATCGTCCTCGTAGTCATCGGCGGCTTTTTCCTGATCCGGAATAACTACCGGGCCTTTCTCCTCAACAATGTCATTATTATCGGCGGTTTCGCGCTGGCGGCCGGGGCGACGTTTGCGTTCCATCTGCACCTGATCTCCCCCGTGGCCTGGATCGTTACGGCTTCCGCAGGGTTATACCTGGGCTACGTACCATACAACTGTTTCTATTTCGAGCGGATGCTGGCGGCCTATAAGATACCGGGGAATGTCGGCTTTCTGATCTATATCGCCGATGCCTTCGGATATCTGGGCACGGTAGCTGTCCTGCTCGTCAAGGAATTTGTCCGGATAAAATATACATGGGTGGATTTTTTTACGGGGATGTTCTATGTCGCGGCCGCTGCCGGCAGCCTGTTCGTACTATGGAGCGCCATCCTCTTTATCAGGATCTACCGGAAACAACAGCCGGCGCAGGCGGCTGATCAATAGATGAATATGCAATCGCGATCCGCTATCGTTATAGGCGCCGGCATCGTTGGGCTGGCTACGGCAAGGGCACTGGCGTTACAGGGATTTTCAGTCAGGGTATTCGAAAGGTCGGATAAGGCCGTTGGCGCTTCCATTCGCAACTTCGGGATGGTCTGGCCGATCGGTCAGCCGGCAGGCAAGATGTATGACCGGGCCATCCGTAGCCGGAATATCTGGAAGGAGACGGCGCCCCGGGCGGGATTTTGGCATGAGACGGCAGGCAGCCTTCACCTGGCCTATCATCCGGACGAGTGGCAGGTCCTGCAGGAACTGCATGAGGTCTTCCGGAAAGAGGGCCGTCCCGTTCGGCTCATGAATGCCTGTGCGATTGCCGAAGCCTCCGGGGCGGTTGTAACCGACGGGTTGCTGGGCGGCCTGCATAGCGACGACGAGGTGATCGTCGATCCGCGTGAAGCCATATCCACACTGCCGGGCTGGCTAACCGAAGAATGGAATGTCGAATTCCACTGGGGGAAATGTGTTTCCTATATCTCCGATCAGATCATCTATATCGGCAACGAGGAAGAGTATGAAGCCGATCTCATCTTTATCTGCAATGGTGCGGATTTCGAGACCTTGTATCCCGAACATTTCGCGCAGCAGCCGGTCACCAAATGCAAGTTGCAGATGATGCGGCTCGCCGTCCAGCCGGCGGACTGGCGCATCGGCCCGGCGTTATGCGGCGGGCTTTCGCTCATCCACTACAGCAGCTTCAAGGCGGCCCCCTCCCTTCCCGGTCTGCATCAAAGGTACGCGGATGAAATGGCCGACTACCTGCAATGGGGCATTCATGTTATGGTATCCCAGAACGGCAAGGGCGAGCTGACCGTCGGAGATTCCCACGAATACGGCCTTACCCATGATCCATTCGACAAGGAAATGATCAACCGCAAGATCCTCGATTACCTGCGGAAGTTTGCCTGTTTTAAGGACTGGAACGTCATCGAGACCTGGAACGGCGTTTATGCCAAGCTGACGGACGGCGAGGCGGACCTGTTCTTCTCCCCGGAGCCGTACGTCTATATCATTAATGGCGTAGGCGGAGCCGGGATGACGTTGTCCTTCGGACTGGCAGAGGAATTGGTGGCGGGATTGTAAGGCGGCATCCGGGGGGGACCCTAAGGCGGCATCCTGAGACGGGACTGCCGGGATTTCGTATTTTTGCCGGATGAAGAGCCTGAAGGCCATACTGGCCGGTAACCGGTATTTTTTTTATTGCTATCTCTTCTTCTTCCTGGTTGGATCGGTGTACCTGCTGGCGGTGGGAAAGGCAGCCAGCTTTATCGAGCTGAACCCCTATCACCGGAGCGTGTTGGATACTTTCTTTGTTTGGGTCACCTTCCTTGGCGACGGCCTGTTCGCCGTGATCGTTTGCCTGATCTTCCTGGTGCTGCGGCGCTGGTCCCGGGCATTCCAGCTGATCGCCGCTTTCGCGGTTTCTTCGCTGATGGCGCAGACGATGAAGAACCTCTTTTCCATGCCGCGGCCCAAGCAATTCTTTCCAGCGGGGCAATACAATTATTTTATCGATGGGGTGACCCATATCGGCTTTGCCAGTTTCCCTTCCGGCCATACCACCACTATATTTGCTCTCGCCACCTTGCTGGCCATCTTCGATCCCAACAAGAAAGGGAATATCCTCTATCTGCTGGCAGCGGTAGCGGTCGGCTATTCGCGGATCTATCTGGGTCAGCATTTCCTGGGGGATGTGCTGGTAGGTTCGGTGATCGGAACGCTGACGGCGGTGCTCATCCACTGGCTATTTTTGACCAAATGGTCGTCCCGCCGCGCCGCTGCAGCGGCCAAATTTCATTGATTGCCCGGTTTGATGTACGTTTGCCGTCCATGATTCTAGGTAAAAAGCTGGTCATTGTGCTCCCCGCCTATAATGCGGAGCTCACCCTCCGTAAGACCTATGCGGAGATCCCGTTCGACATTGTCGATGAGGTGGTGCTGGTGGATGATAACAGCAGCGACCGGACGGTCGCCGTAGCCGGGGAGCTGGGGATCTCCCACGTTATCCGGCATGACAAGAACCGGGGGTATGGCGGCAACCAGAAGACCTGCTATGACAAGGCCCTCGCGCTGGGCGGCGACATCGTCATTATGCTCCATCCGGATTACCAGTATACTCCCAAACTGATCCCGTCGATGGCCTGGCTGATCGCCAATGATGTGTACCAGGTCGTTTTGGGCTCGCGGACCCTCGGCAAGGGGGCGTTGCACGGGGGAATGCCGCTTTACAAATATGTATTCAACCGCGCACTGACCTTCTTCGAGAATGTCATGCTCCGGCAAAAGCTCGCCGAATATCACACCGGTTACCGGGCTTTTTCGCGTGAGATCCTTCAACGTATCGACTATCACATCAACTCCGAGGATTTTGTATTCGACAATCAAATGCTTTCCCAGATCATCTATCTGGGTTATGAGATCGCCGAGATCACCTGTCCGACCCGGTACTTCGAGGAAGCATCCAGCATCAATTTCAGCCGGAGCGTTACCTACGGGTTGGGCGTGCTTAAGGTCAGCGTCGTTCACCGGCTTTGCAAATGGGGTGTCATGAAAAGAGATATGTATAAACCGCTTCGCTAATGCAGCTTAACAAGACTACGACTATCCTGCTGATCGCCATCGTGGGGGCGTTGCTTTTTATTCCTTTCCTGGGCCACGTTCATTTGTTCGACTGGGACGAGATCAATTTTGCGGAATGTTCCCGGGAAATGATCAAGATGGACGACTATACCCGGGTATATGTCGACTTCAAACCGTTCTGGGAGAAGCCGCCGATGTTCTTCTGGATGCAAAGCTCCGCCATGAAGGTCTTCGGGATCAATGAATTTGCGGCGCGTTTCCCCAACGCGATCTGCGGGATCTTCACGCTGATCACCGTTTTCCTCTGCGGCTCCCGGATCTATGATCGCAAGCTGGGCCTCCTGTGGGCCCTGGCCTTTGGCGGCTCGTTATTCCCCAATATGTATTTCAAGTCCGGGATCATCGACCCCTGGTTCAATTTATTCACCTTTCTTTCGCTTTATTATTTTATTCTCTATCACTGGAAACGGAACGGGTATGACAAGCCGGGGATCGACAGGCCGCGCCTTTTCTATGTGGTGATGTCGGGCATCTTTATGGGGCTTGCGGTCCTCACCAAGGGGCAGGTTGCGCTGATGGTGTTCTTGCTGGCGCTGGGCGTTTATTTCTGCTATAACCGGTTCCGGATCTATTTCAGCTGGTGGGATGCCCTCCTGTTCCTGGTAGTGGCCTTCCTGGTCACCGCTACGTGGTATGGATATGAGACCATCAAACGCGGCCCCTGGTTCATCGATGAGTTCCTGAAGTATCAATGGCGGCTGTTCACCACGCATGACGCGGATCAGAAGGGCTTCTTCGGCTATCACTATGTGGTGCTGCTGATCGGCTGTTTTCCGGCATCCCTGCTGGCCATTCCCTCCTTCTTCAAGGCGCGCTACAACAGCCGGTATGAAAAGGACTTCAAGTTCTGGATGCTGATCCTATTCTGGGTAGTGACGGTGCTGTTCACGATCGTCCAGTCCCGGATCATCCATTATTCTTCGATGGCGTGGTTCCCGGTCACGTTTCTGGCTGCCTACTCGATCTACAAATGGGACCGGGGGGAGCTGAAGTATCGGCGATATGTGGGGGTCACGCTGGCGATCCTCGGCGGGCTGATCTCCACGGCCATCCTGGGCGTTGCGGTCATCGGGCTGAATATAAAACGGCTCGTCCCTTATGTACAGGACCCGTTTGCCCGGGGCAATATGGAGGCGGATGTGCACTGGTCGGGATTTGAAGGGTTGATCGGCATCCTGCTGGTAGTGGCACTGATAATGGGGATCCGCAGTCTGTCGCGGGGGACTCTCATCCGCGGGGCCTTTATCCGGGCCGCCGGATTTCTGTTCGCCGGGACCGCGATCGTCGTTTTCTTTGCTTCCGCCGTCATTGTTCCCAAGGTCGAGCGGTACAGTCAGGGGGCGGACATCGACTTTTTCATCGCCCGGCAGGGAGAGGACTGCTATGTACATACCCTCGGCTTCAAGAGCTATGGCGATCTGTTCTATACGAAGAAAGAGAAGCCGGCCAATCCCAACTCCTATGATCAGCAATGGTTGCTGACCGGCCCGATCGATAAGCCGGTTTACTTCGTCACCAAGGTAGACAGGGTGCAGAATTGGGAGGACCCCGCGAAGTATCCGGATCTGAAGGAGCTGTACCGGAAGAATGGATTTGTCTTTTTGAAAAGGGATGTTCCGGCCGCGCCGTCGAAACCGGCCGCGCCATCCACGCCGTCCACGCCGTCGAAACCGGCCGCGCCATCCACCCCGTCCACGCGATCCAAGCCGCAAAAATAGATCAAATGTTCTATCGGGAATATCCGCCGCCGGCGGAACTGCGCGGTTCGAAAAAGAGCTGATGAATCTGGGGTGGGGGAAATTTGCATCTTTTCTGGACGAGGATGGGAATAAATTCGGATTGAAAGGCTGACCGACGACCCACCCTGAAAAACCGGACACGCCGTGTATCGCTACCGGACAATGCACCCGGTTAACCCGGCGGTTAACGACTTCATTTTCAATATAATGAATTAATGGCATTTTGTTGGCGGGCCGACAGGAGCAAAACGTTCATCCATGATCAGAAGCTATTTTCTCGTCGCCTGGCGCAACATGGTCCGCAACAAGGTTTTTGCGGGTATCAATATCCTGGGTCTCGCCCTGGGCATGGCCTGCAGCCTTCTGATCCTTTTATGGGTCCGGGATGAGCGCAGCGTCGACGGGTTTCATGCCAACGGCAAGTTTCTCTACCAGGTGTATGAACGCGATTTTTTCGATGGTAAGGTAGACGCCGGCTTCCCCACCCAGGCCTTACTGGCTGACGAGCTCAAGCGACAGATCCCCGATATAGAATATGCCAGCAGCCTGGAATGGAATACCACCAATACCTTTGAAGCGCGGAACAAGATCAGCAAGATGAGCGGCTCGTTTGCGGGCGCCGATTTCTTCACCATGTTCAGCTATCCGCTGCTCGAGGGAACTCCCCAAACGGCATTGAATACGCTGGAAGGCGTTGCCATTTCACGGAAGATGGCGAACCTGTTCTTTGGCAGTCCGGAGGCGGCGATGGGTAAAACGATCCGCTATGAAAACAGCGAAAATTTTTGGGTATCGGCAGTGTTTGAGGATTTGCCGGCCAACTCTTCCCAGCAATTCGATTTCTTGCGAAGCTGGATAGCCTTTGAAAAAGAGAACGAAGACTGGATTAACAACTGGGGCAACAGCGATGCGCCTACCTTTGTCCAGCTTCGCCGGGACGCCGACCCGGAAAAGGTTCGGGCGGAGATAAAAGATTTTATCTACCGGTACCAACAGAGATCCAAAGGGTTCCGGGTCGAACTGGATTTGATTTCCTACCCGGAAAAATATCTGCATTCCACCTTCAGGAATGGCCGGATCGACGGCGGCCGCATCGGATATGTTCGTTTGTTCAGCCTGGTTGCCGTCTTTATTCTTTTGATCGCCTGTATCAACTTCATGAACCTCGCCACGGCGCGCTCTACCAAACGCGCAAAGGAAGTGGGGGTGCGGAAGGTGATCGGTGCGGGGCGGCCGGTCCTGGTGGCGCAATTCGTGGGCGAAGCCATGCTGCTCACGTTCTTTTCCATTCTTCTCGCCATTTTACTGACGAACCTGTTTTTGCCTGCCTTCAACAGTCTCACGGGGAAGGAGTTGTCACTGCCGTTCCGTCAGCCGCTATTTTGGACAGCCATGTTGGGGTTATTGTTATTGACCGGGTCAGTATCAGGCAGCTATCCGGCGCTCTTCCTTTCTTCCCTGAAACCCGTCCGGGTGTTGAAAGGCGCGTTGAGATTCAGCGGCGGCGCCACATTCTTCCGGAAGACCCTGGTTGTTTTTCAATTCGGACTTTCTATTATTTTCCTTGTGGGGATGATCGTCATCTACCGCCAAATGGATTATATCCAGCGGGCCAACCTGGGTTTTGACCGGGATAACCTGTTGTATATGCCCCTGGAAGGGGACCTTGCCGGAAAATATGAGCTGTTCAAGCAGAAAGCCGAAAGTATGCCCGCCATTCAACAGGTTTCCAAGATCAGGCAGCCCCCGACGGCGCTCTATGTCCATACCGGCGATATCCGGTGGATAGGGAAGGCCCCCGATCTTGTCACTTCATTCGTTGAATCGGATGTAGGCTACGATTTTGTAAAGACCATGAAGCTAAAGCTGGCTCAGGGCCGCGATTTCTCCCGGGATTTTCCAACCGATTCGGCAGGTTTTATCGTCAACGAAACGGCAGTGAAAAGGATGGGTTATACGGACCCGATCGGGAAACCTGTTTGGTGGGGTGATCATGAGGGAAAGATCATCGGCGTCCTGCAGGATTTTCATTTCGCATCCCTGCACCAGATGATCGAACCGCTCATCATCCGGATGAATGAGGGGCGTAATTATGGAACGATCCTGGTTCGGCTTAAGCCGGGAAAAGACAAGGAAGGTCTGGCCGATCTGGAAAAACTCTGCCGGGAGCTCAACCCCGCTTTTCCGTTCACCTACCAGTTTTCGGATGCCGAGTACAATAAGTCATACCGGAGTGAGCAGCTGGTCAGCAAACTGGCTGATTATTTCGCCTTTTTAGCCATCTTTATTTCCTGCCTGGGTCTGTTGGGTCTTGCCATTTTCAGCGCCGGGCAGCGTGTCCGCGAGATCGGAGTTCGCAAAGTACTGGGGGCGAATGTGGCGGGGATCGTTTTGCTGCTGTCGAGGGATTTTTTGGGCCTGGTGTTGATTGCGTTTTTGATCGCTTCTCCCCTGGCCTGGTACTTCACCTATGGCTGGCTGCAGGATTTTGCTTACCGAACGCCGGTCAGCTGGTGGATATTTGCGGTGGCGGGTTGCGTAGCTCTCGTGATCGCGTTCGTTACGGTCAGCTTTCAGGCGATACGGGCAGCGAGGGCCAATCCGGTGAAAAGCTTGCGTTCGGAGTAAGCCATTAGACCAACGTAACTTAAGCTGAAAGCGCCACCTGCACCTTATTTAGGACATCGTCAACCGAAGGCTTGCTGAATGCTGTAACATTAAGCTCCTTCAATTTCTTACTTAGAAAGTTAGAGATAGAAGAGAAAGTTATTAAAATAAAAGTATCCGTGGTTGCAATGCGTTTGACCTGGTCGTTAATCGAAAGAATGCTGGAAATAGGAAGTTCCCCATATGGCCCGGCATCTTTGAATTCAATAAAAATTCGTTTCCCGCTATGAGAATCCTTGACGACAATATCGGGGCCATTACCTCTTGACTCCTGCTCTACTTCGAGACTTTTATTTTCAGTTAACTTACTGGTCAGCTGATCTACAAACAGGGCTTCCGTATTTTGAGTGGATGTAGATGACATACTTAAAAATTAAACGTAAAAGCTTTCTTGTTGGCCGATAATAAAATACCGATAATAAGTCCTATAATAACACCAATATAAGCTTCCGCTGTTAAAATTACAGCTTTTTTCATATCTTTTACAAGGTCATCGGCTGGGAGTATGTTAATTCTCAAAGCAAGGTAGGAGGCTGTTAATGAGGCGATTGGGGTAATAAAAAGCTTTTCCTTTTGACTCTCCCATATGTCTTTGAACCGATCTTTTTTTGTTTTGACAAAGCCGTAAACCGGACATTCCTCAAGCGTGATGGTTGCCTCGGGCTTTGACCATGTCAAATGATGCTTTTTAAAAAGATCAGTAACTTGCTCAAAATACCGATTGATAGTGGCTTTCATCAAGCCTAAATCCTTTTTGTTAACCGTCTCCACATAAACTTTTAATCTGTCCGACTCCATCATATATACCAGGAAAAGACTGTCATTGGTGTGGTAACCGGCACAGAATTCTCCTTCACTAACTGAATTTCCATTCTTATAGGCACTTCTGGCATAGGCTCCCGGAAGTTTGTTTTGATAGGCATCAGTAAAAATTTTGGTAACTGCCGCCTGGTCAAAGCTTGTAAGCTTTACCCTGAATTCCCCATACATGGTTTAATGGTTTAAAAAACTAAAGTAGTCTTTTATCATTATTTCACGGTGAGAAATTAGCCGGCAATTATCGTTATGAGCGACGTCGGGAACTGTACCGGCAGGCGATCATTTTTTCTTTCCTGAAAAAAAGCGCAGCAGCCTGCTCACCACTTTATCATTGGCGCCCAGCTTGCCTTTGATGGCCGTATAGGCGGACACGAGCGCATTGTCGAATTTCACCAGCAGCTTGTTGCTGCCGTCGCCCGGTCTTGCCTGGTAGTACGTCGCCCGGCGGTAGGGGTTCTTTTCGACGGTATAATAATATAAGGCGATGGACCGGCGGAACGTACCTTCCGGGCAGGTCATCGGGAGCGGGTGACCATGATAGGAGTCTGCATCGGTGTTGAAGATCACGCAACGGTTGAACACCGGTAATACACTTTCTTCACAGGCTTTCATTTTCCGGTCCCACAGCTCCAGCTTGCCGCCCCACTCCTCTTTCCAGTCCTGGTTCAGGTAAACAAGCACGTTCACGCGCCGCTGCCAGTTGCGGTGGTGGGGGTGGACGGTGAAGTCGGCATGGATATTCAGGAAGCCGCCGCGGGTGGATTGATGGATGCCGCCGCCTTCGAGGCCGTCGTCCTTTTGAAGGTCCCGGATCCCGGTAAGGGCGCTCAGCCATTCCAGAAAGGCCGGGGAGTTAAGCTCGATGATCGTCGATTTGATCGTTTCGGGAAGCAGATCGATCTTATTCAATCCGCGTTTGTCTTCGTTATAGTGCTTATAGTTGATCCAGCCATCCGTCTCATTCAGCCGGTTAAATTCGGCGATACAATCTTTCAGCACGCCGGCGTCGAGAAAGTTCTCCAGCACGATGTGCGGATAAGGCCTGGCGGACTGGTATTGTTTGCTCAGCTCAGGCAGCTGAGCCGTCCATTTACTGTCATCGAAGACTTGGGTGGTGGTTGTCATAAGACGCAAAAATACAGAGTTTTTTTGTCCCGGCGCGGTTCCGGTGCGGGGAGGCGCCGCTTGGCCCGGGCGCGACCTATCCGGCTCAGTCCCGCCTGGATTCCAGGGTAAACCCGATCGTCGTTCCTACATCCGGGCGGCTGCGGACGTGGATCGATTGCCCGTGGGCCTCGATGATGTGTTTGCAAATGGCCAACCCCAGCCCCGTGCCGCCTTTGTCCCGGCTCCGGGCAGCATCGGTACGATAGAACCGCTCGAAGATCCTCAGCAGGTGCTCTTCCTCGATCCCGATGCCATCGTCGCTGATCTCGATCAGCACGTTCTTTTCGTCGATCTTATAGATGCTGGCGACGATGCTGCCGCCGGTCTTGCCATATTTGGTCGCATTCTCCACCAGGTTGATGAGGACCATGCGGATCTTTTCCTTGTCGGCGAAAACGGTGATCGGGGATTCGCAGCCTTTTTTGATCGAGGTCCGGATATTCTTATGATGCGTTTTCATCGACAGGAATTCGAAGATCTCCCGGATCAGGTCCTGGATGATGAAATTCTGTTTGTACAGCAATTGTTCCCCTCTTTCCAGGGTAGAGATCTCGTCGAGGTCGTTCATTAGGTTGACCAGCCGTTCCACGTTCTTTGCGGTATTTTCCAGGAATTTCTTCCGGATGAAGGTGTCGTCCATTGCTCCGTTGAGCAGGGTGTCGACGTAACCCTGGATGGCGAAGATCGGGGTCTTGAATTCATGAGCCAGGTTTTGGAGGAACTCCTTGCGGTAGGCTTCATTTTTTTTCAGCATCTCGATCTCTTCGTTCCGTTTCTCCCCCCATTTTTCCACGTCTTCCCGGACCTCATCGATACTCTTCTGCGGCAGGATATACTTGAAGTAGACCTCTTCCTTCTTCGTGGCCTTGGTCTGGTGGATGAGCTTGTATATCAGCTTGATCTTCCGGTAAATAAACTTTTCCAGGGTAAACAGGATCAGCCCGTAGCTCCCGCCAAAGACGATCAGCAGCGAAGCCGCGCCCACGATCAGGTTGGTGGTCAGCACATAGATGCCGGCAGAGATCGGCAAGGCGAGCAGGACGGCGGTAAGAGCGGATAATTGTTTGGGAGATAGATTTTTGGTGGAAGGCATGGCTCCACGAAGTTACAAATTGAACTTATAGCCCACCCCTTTTACCGTGGTAATACAATCCAATCCGAGCTTTTGGCGGATCTTCCGGATATGGACGTCGATGGTCCTGTCCCCCACGATCACTTCGTTCCCCCACACCTGGTTGAGGATCTCGTTGCGTAAAAATACACGGCCCGGCCGGGACGCCAGCAGGTAGAGCAATTCAAATTCTTTTTTGGCCAGGGTGACGTCCTTGCCGTCGACCATCACCTCAAATTTGGCCGGGTCGATGCTCAGGTTTTCCACCTTCAGCACTTTGTCTTCCGGTTCCTTGTTGACGCGGCGGAAAAGTGCATTAACCCGGCTGACCAGCACTTTGGGGCTGATCGGTTTGGTGACGTAGTCGTCGGCGCCGGTCTCGAGCCCGCGGACATGCGATCCTTCGTCGCTGAGCGCAGTCAGGAACAGGATCAGGGTCTCTTTAAAGGTAGGCTGTGATCTGAGTATCTCGCAAACTTCAACTCCGTTCTTCTTCGGCATCATGATGTCCAGGATGATCAGATCGGGTCTGACGGTCTTGGCCTTCCCTACAGCCTCATCTCCATCCTTGGCGGTGCTGACCTCATATCCCTCCTTTGTCAGGTTGTATTGGATGATTTCAAGGATATCGGGCTCGTCGTCGGCGATCAGGATCTTCTTTCCCTTTGATTCCATTAACAAAAGTTTACGCAAACCTACTGGAAATAAAGAATCGGGGAAAAGTTAACCAAATCTGTTTACAATTTATTAATATATAAATAATATAGGTTTGTTCCCCCGCGGGAGCTGACCAGCGGAACCACAGAACTTTGGCATTTTGGTCGTAAATTTGACCATGCGGTATTGCATTGCGGCGGTCTTTTTGCTTGTTTCGGTGTACAGCGTGGCACAACCCACCGCCTATGGGTTTCCGGTGGCTCAGGACCGGATGATCTGGCATGACAAGGTAGATCAGGCGCAGCAGCGGTTGATTGCGATGGGAAACGGCAAAAGCGACAGCATTATCCGGCTGACCGGTGACGAAGCCATCAACCTTCAGATCACGGATGCCCTTTGCCGCCAGGTAGACGAGCTGCAGGAGCAGATCGAATTCGATTCCACCTTGAACACCAATGGGAAGAAGCGGTATCTCCGCGGGCTGGAAGTGTTGCTGACGGGATTCCAGGCGGCTTTTCAAGCCAGACAGATCCCCGCTTCGATGGCGCCGGACCTTATCGGGGCATTTACGGAGGCGATGCACCTCGACGAAAGATCGCTTAGCATCGAGCCGGTGATCGCCGGTCATCCCAATCCGGTAGGGAATATCCTGGTAGAATGTTTTCTTTATCCCCATGAAAATCCGGGGGTCGCGCCATCCAGGCTCCTGTTGACGCGCCGGTATTGCGAACTGCATCCGGGTTTGATCCTCCCTTATTTATCCCGTCACCGGGGGTTGCCGTTCGAAGACAGTCTGATCATTGTTGCCGGGCGCCATGATATCGGCCAGCTTTATGATTATGCGGCCGCCGGGGATGACCTCGCCTGGCGGATCCGCAACAGCAAGGATTCCCTGATCCATACCGTTGCCATGCTCGCCAACAGCCGCAGCGGCCAGATCTATTTGCCTTTTCTCGATAAGCTGGTCAGGGGGGAGCTCAGCACCGATGATATCGATAAGGTAAAGGACGACGACCTCAATTATTTCAGGCTTCTCGTCAGGACCCGGCTCGATTATGCCGCCCGCGTGCTGCCGCCGCTTCGCGATACCCCCCTCGAGATGAATGCGCTCACCACCATGCTTGAAAAGAAGAGCAAGCAAGTTTTTGTCAATGAGATCAATGCCCTCCATACTGTTGAGAACCCGGCCATCCGGTTCAAAATTCTCGATCCCCTTACGCCCGAGGAGCTGTACTATCTGATCGTCCTCAGCGAAGATGAGATCTATACTTCCAGCTATCTGGGGGTTTATGACCGCATCTTCCAGCGGATGCGGCAGCCCTTTGGGGATAGTCTTCTCCTGGCGGTACACGGGGATTATTTCCGGAAATTCATCAAGATGGCCGCGGCCTATAACAAGCTGGAGCATTTCCTCGGCACGATGGACAAACAAAATGCGGGTACGGTAATGAAGTCTTTTGTTATCCATCTCGAGAATGCGGGTGAGGAAGAGGCGGTCGACGTTGCCGATTCGTATAGCAGCATTGTTGGGAAAAGCCCTGCTCTGGCCCGCTACATTCTCGGGGAAGTGAAATGGAATTATGAAAAAAATTTAGCGGAAGATAATAGGAAGGGGATCGTCATCTATCACTTGCTGGAGACGCTGTTCGAGTCCGCCGATACGGCCAATCATATCGATCTGTCCGCCCGGCTGGGTATTCCCCCGGTTTATACGGTCGATCACAGGTCCCTTGTGGATGACAGCGGCCGGGTAGTCGAGCAGGTTTTCTTTTATGGCGACAAGGACAAAGATGGGCAGAACTCTTATGAAGACTTCATGGCGTTGTTCAGACCGCATTATGGCGTCCGCCCGGCCAAAGGTCATGGACGGGCCCGATTGGAGACGCGGCCCCTTTGGAAGATCACCGAGAATCCGCAATGGACGACGATAACGTCGACGCGCGGGCAACCCGTTCTCATCTTTGCCAACAAACCCCTGCTCGGGGATGACGATCCTGATGCCAAGGCGCAGGCTGCGCTGGGAGAATACCTGGAAAAACGCGGGCTCCGGCCTACCATTGTGATCCATCGCGGCCACAGCTATCATGTCAAATATACGATCGATCAGATGGCGCCGACGGCCCGGATCGTCGTGCTGGGCTCATGCGGCGGCTATAACAATTTGAGTGAAGTCCTGAAGCGCAGCGAAGACGCTCATATCATCTCCTCCAAGCAGGTCGGTACCTTAACGGTCAATGAGCCCATCCTCGAGGCCATCAATAACGCGCTCATCGCCGGCAAGGACATCGAATGGCTCCCGATGTGGCGGGAACTGGAAGCGCGCTTCCAGAACGACCCGGCAGGAAGAGAAAAGTTTGACGACTATATTCCGCCCTACCAGAACCTGGGCGCCATTTTTATCAAGGCCTACCGGAAGGCGATGGAGGACGGGGAATGAAAAATTGGTAACTTGCAGCCCTAACCAGTGTTGGCAGTTCGTATGGCCGAGGAGATAAAAAAAAGGCGGATCTTCGATTTCAGCTTATTGAGGCGGGTTTTTCGGTATGCAGCCCCTTATAAGAGCCGGTTATACTGGTCGGTATTCCTGGCTATCCTGCTCGCGATCGTTTCGCCGCTTCGCCCCTGGCTGATCCAATTGACAATCAATAAGTTTATCCGGGACGGATCCGTGAGTGCCGTTATCTGGATCACCATCGACCAAATCGGCCTCCTGCTGCTGGAGACGGTCGCGCGGTTCTATTTCGCCTTTATTACGGCCTGGCTGGGTCAGACGGTCGTGCGGGACCTCCGCATCGATGTCTACAAGAAAGTACTGGGGCTGAATCTCTCGCAGTTCGACACGACCCCTATAGGAACACTTACTACGCGGACGATCAATGACATCGAGGCGATCAACGATATTTTTTCCGACGGCCTGATCCCGATAATTGCCGACCTTTTGTCCATCCTTTCCGTGCTCGCGTTCATGTTCTGGACCGACTGGAAGCTGACGCTCGTCTGTCTGGCGCCTTTTCCTATCCTCATCCTGGCGACGTGGTTGTTCAAGGAGTCGGTCAACCGGTCCTTTATCCGGGTGCGGAATGCGGTCGCCGCGCTCAATGCCTTTGTACAGGAGCACATCACGGGGATGCAGATCGTGCAGGCTTTTGCGGCCGAGAAGCGGGAGGCCGGGAAGTTCGACAAGATCAACCGGGAACATCGCAATGCGAATATCAATGCCATCTTTGCCTATTCCGTGTTTTTCCCGGTAGTCGAGATCATTCTTGCGGTCAGCACGGGGCTGCTGGTTTGGAAGGCCGGCGAGGCCCGTGAAATGGCCGGCGAGATCGTGTCTTTCTTTCTTTATCTCAACTTATTGTTCCGTCCGCTCAGGGTGATGGCCGATAAGTTCAACGTCCTGCAGATGGGCATGGTCGCGAGCGATCGGGTGTTCAGGGTCCTTGACAATCCTGATGTCGCGAAGGATATGGGAACGTATAGCCCCGAGAAGGTGAGGG
>DATJMG010000299.1:0-18120 GCA_035508835.1 Puia sp. | reverse complement strand
GGCCGCCTGAGCATTGATCGCGAGCATGGAGACCTTCAGCTGATCGATATTACCCACATCTTCCGGCAGCTCGAATTCCGGCAGAAAATAATCCTTTAAACCCGCATACACATGAATTGTCATAACCTGTCCGTTTATCTTGTTTTAAACTCGGGCGTCCTATCCGCCGATTTGCAACATGCTTAGTTCACTACCGGTAAAGCGTACAGCCTGTTTCTGCCCCAGCGCCAGGCGTAGCTTCTCTTCCCACTCGACATCCGTCTCCCCGATCCCAAGCGGGATCGGATGATTGCTGCTGAGACAGCCATAAATATGACCGCTGCTGTCCAGCCGAAGCCGGTCACAATCCCGACAGAACGGCTCGCTCTCATTGGCGATGATCCCCACCCGCTGCCCCCGGTCCGTCACCCAGTACCTCGCCGTCGCCGAGGGTTCCCTTTCCAGCGGGGTGAGCTCGTATCGTTCCCCGATCAGCCGCAGGATATCCTGCTGCGATAACAGGAAACGCCCGGAATCATGATACAAATGCCCCATCGCCATCACTTCCAGGAAACGGATCGTTATCCCGCGCATAAACGCAAACTCGAGCAACGGCAAAACCTGCCCGTCATTCATCCCCTTCATGACCACCGCATTGAGCTTGACCGCCAACCCCGCATCCAGGGCTGCATCGATGCCCCGGATGATACGTGCAACTGAATTACGCCGGCTCATCCGCGCAAATACCTCTTCATCGACCGCATCCAATGACACATTGATGGACTGAAGCCCGGCCTGCTTTAGCGAAACCGCATTCCTTTCGAGCAGAGACCCGTTCGTCGTCAATTTTATCCGGCTGATGCCCATCGACCGGAGCCCTTCTACCAACCCGGCCAGCCCGGAATACAGCAACGGTTCACCACCCGTTAGCCGAACCGTCTCTAATCCCAGCTGGGCATGCAGCCGCCGGATCATCTCCAGCAATTCGGCCGGCCCCCCGTCAGGTGTCCGGTTCCACTTCCGAAGCTCCTCCTCCCCTGCAACGCAGTAGACACAGCCAAGGTTACAATGACTTAACAAGCTCACCCGCAACGTACGGAACGTCCTTCCATATTGATCCCTGATCGCTTCCATCAACTATAAAGTTACAACTTCTCCACCATCCTGAACCCTTCCCTGGAAGTCCCGCAAACGGGGCAATGATAATCCTCCCCCACCTCCATCCACGCCGTCCACGCCGTCCCCGCCGTCCCCGCGGCCACCCCGCTCCCCGGATCGCCGTAAGCCTCATGCACCGCCAGCCGCCCGCCATCCCCATTGTCGATGGTAGAAGCATCGGCCCCCACACCCGCACATATGAAAAAACAACTACCACTATTACAAATGAAAATATATTTATTTTTGTAATTTATAAGGGCCCGCCTGCAATGCCCATGGAAATAACCTTAATTTGCAAGGTTAAAACAAAGCCCAACCCTTAGCAGATGAAAAAAGCCAACAACTGCGACCTGGAAACCTGCTTTTTATGCCAACGATGCCTGCCCGAATGGAAACCGGCGATCCAGTCACATCGAAAAAATCTGCAATTCAAAAAAGGAGAGACCATCTTTCAGGAAGGTAAGCCCGTTCTGGGGATCTATTTCGTCACCGCTGGAATCGTTAAGGTGCACAAACAATGGGGGACCGGTAAGGAGATCATCCTCCGCTTCGCACACAAGGGTGATATTGTCGGCCATCGCGGCCTGGGGCATGAGACCATTTATCCCATCTCCGCAACCGCCATCGAACCTGTCAGCACCTGTTTTATCGACCTCGCATTCTTCCAGGCCTCCCTCAAAGTGAATCGGGACTTTATGTACGGCCTGCTGCTTTTCTTCGCCAGCGAATTACAGGAATCGGAACGCAAAATGCGTAACCTCGCCCACATGGCCGTCAAAGGCCGCCTGGCAGCCGCACTCCTCGCCCTCCAGGAAAAATTCGGCCTGACACCCGACGGCCATATCCGGATCAACCTCAGCCGCCAGGACCTTGCCTCCCTCGTCGGCGCGACCTACGAAACCGTCTTTCGGACCATCAACGAGCTCGCACAGGAAAATTTGATCCATGCCGATGGCAAGCTGATCCGAATCACCAACTACGATGGGCTCAGCACCTATACAAAGGAATAGAAAGCTGCTTCCGCCCCCGCAGCAAGATCCCCGCTCCCCGCGGGATGCAGCGCCAGCGCATTCGCCTGCATCCCCAGCCGGATATCCCCCGAACCGTTCAACGGTAGCTGGCTCAGCATCGCCGGCGCCCCCTCCATCCGCACCGGGAAGAACTCATCCAGAGTCGTGCGCTTTTTTCGGGCCTCACGGAGCGGCAGGGAGATCGGCGCCGCCCGCCCCAACCCCAGGCAGGCATGGAGATAAGGAGCGATCAATAAAGCAAAGTTGACCAGACACGAGAACGGATTCCCCGGTAACGCAAATACCATCCCGCCCCGAGGCGAAACCCCGCACCAGGTCGGTTTACCCGGCCGCATCGCGATCTTGTGAAATAGCTGCCGCACGCCCAGCTCCCCAAGCACCTGCGGCACATGATCCGCATCGCCGGCCGAAACCCCGCCGGTTACGATCAGGACATCAAGGTCGAGAAACCGTTCGATCGTCCTCATCACCTGCCCCCGGTCATCCCCCACATGCGTGTACCATCTCAAACCAAGATGCTCCCCCCTCAAAGCGCCAAGCAACATCCAAAGGTTGCTGTTCCGTATCTGAACCGGGCTTATCGCATCTCCCGGCTTTACCACCTCATTCCCCGTCGTGATCAGCCCGATCTGCGGTCCCCGCGCCACCGTGACCGTCGATCTGCCCAGCGTAGCCAGCAGCCCCATCACTGCCGGGTCGCAGCGACAAGGTTTCTCAATGACCACCTCCCCCGCTTTAATATCCTCCCCCTGCCGCGCAATGTTCAAGTACGGCCGCCACGGCTCGGGGTCCTTCATTCCCACCTCCATGACCATCTCCCCTTCCTTCATACCCTCTCGCTCCCCCTTCTCAACATCCGCTCTCTCTCCTTTCTCAACATCGGCCCTCTCCCCCTCCTTCACATCCTCCCGCCGGATAACCATATCCGCATCTTGCGGCACCGCCGCGCCGGTCATGATCTTGTAACATTCCCCGCTCCCGATCCGCGCGGCAGCCTCCATCCCTGCAAACACAGTCTCCACAACCCGGAACCGCCGGACACCCCGCTCCAGGTCGGCATATCGGAGCGCATAGCCATCCATGGTAGCCCGCGGGAACGGCGGATAGTCCCGGTCTGCCCGGATCGGCTCCGCCAGCACCCGGCCGAATGCTCCGTCCAAAAGGATGTCCTCTGTCCCGAACGACCGGGCCTGCGCCAGTACGATCTCCTGTGCCTCCTGGAAACTTACCATATCAATGTCCTCCCCCCTTCATCATTTTTCGCGCATGAAAGACCGCCGGCAAGATCGCCTCCAATGACTCACGCACCCCGTCGGAACTTCCGGGTAACGTGACGATCAACGTTTCGCCGATCGAGCCCGCCACGCCCCGGCTCATCATCGCCATCGGCGTTCGCATCTGTCCATAGGACCGCATCGCCTCCGCAATCCCTTCGGCATCCCGCTCCAGGATCTCCTTTACCGCACCGACCGTATTGTCCCGCGGCCCCAGCCCCGTCCCGCCTGTCGTGAAAATGAACTGGATATCCTCCGCAACCCACTCCCTGATCTGCTGCTGGATGCGGGTCTTCTCATCCGGCACGACAGAATAATGCCGCACCTCGGCCTTTACCGACTCGAGCATTTCTACAATGATCCGGCCACTTTTATCCTCTCGCTTCCCTGCCGCAGTCGAATCCGAGCACACCAGCACCGCACACGACGGCGATGTCGCAAAATACCTTTCCCGGTCGCTCTTGCCCCCCCTCTTTTCCAACAAAAAGATCCGCCCGATCTCCAGCCGCTTGTCCACCGGCTTTAGCATATCATAGATCTCCAGGGCAGCAACCGAAATAGCGGTCAGTATTTCCATCTCGATCCCCGTTCGCCCGATCGACCTGGCCTCCCCACGGATAACGATGCCCGACCGCGTCACGACCTGCCCCTCCAGTAATCCCGCATGTTTCCCGCTATCCAGGAATTCGAATTCCAGCTCCATCCCGTCGATGGCCACCGGATGACAGTGTGGCAACAGCTGCGGCGTCAGCTTGGCGCCAACGAATCCCGCGGCCCTTGCCACATCGAAAAGATTTCCCTTAGGTAATTTGTCATCCCGGATAAGGGTGATCGTTTCCGCGGAACAAAAGAGAATACCCACCGCACTGGCTGTCCGCAGGGAGATCTGTTTGTGTGTGATATCCCGCATATTGAAGGGCTGATTTAAAGTTTAATGGAGAGTTGCAACTTCCCACCCAGGCCGACTTCTATGATTTTCTGTAAGGTGGAGAGCCGAACATCCTTAAAGTTGTTCTCAACCTTTGAGATATAAGCCTTGTTCGTTCCGCATCTTTCAGCAAGTTCCTCTTGCGTAAGCCCTTTTTCAAGCCTTGCCTCATGGATCAATGCACCAAGCTTGAATTCCTGATATCCCTTTTCCAGTTTTTCCCGTTTGACGTCGCCCCTCTTCCCATAATGATCTTCGACAAACTGATCAAGGTCTTTTACCGAGCTTTTTTTCTTCATAATAATCATTTTTAAATTTGTTTGCTTTCGCGAGTTCCTCAAAAGGCGTTTTCTGCGATTTCTTTTGAAATCCATTCATCAAAACGATCAGGTTCCCCTCGTCGAAAAAGCAAAAAATCCTGAAAATATCGCTCCCGCACTGCACCCGAATTTCATAAAGACCGTCTGTTCCTGCCAGGTATTTTAAATATGTTTCGGGAACGATCCGAATCTCTTCCACCAATCTAAGTGTCCAGATTATTTTGTCCTTTACCTTTTGTTTCTGACAGCTAAAAAAAGTCTCGAAATGGTCTCGATAAAGTTTAACCGACCTAAAATTTCTGCGGTCCCATCTCACATTGCAAATTTACTCAAAGTTGTCCAATTAGACAACTTTATTCCCAAAATTGATTTTCTCCACAAAGCTCCGCCTACTCAGATCGCTTTGCAATCTGCAACTGTCGTAAATTATCCTGGGTTTTTTGGAAAAACTTTTACTCAGCCGTAAATCCAGCATACACCCTTCCCCCCTTCACCGCACCGGATAAGTCCGGATCTGGTAATCCTCCCCGCTGGGACAGGCGCCCGCACGTGCAGGTCCCGGCGATCCCTTTGGCGAGGCCGATCCCCGCAACCACCCGGAAAACTCCGACCAGCCTGCAGAAATCGGCCCGATAGCCTCTCACGCGGCCGCTCTAAGCGGCCCCCCCATGCCAATATTTATTTAAATTTCTTGGCGTCATCCAGGAACTTCGCCAACCCGATGTCCGTCAACGGATGCTTCAGCAGACCCAGGATGGGCTCCAACGGGGAAGTCACCACATCGGCGCCCACCTCCGCACACTTGACGATATGCAGCGAACTGCGGATCGAAGCCGCAAGGATCTTCGTCTCCCAACCCTGGACCGTATACATATTGGCGATCTGCGCAATCAATTCTACCCCATCCCAGTTGGCATCATCCACCCGGCCCATGAACGGGGAAACATAGTTGGCGCCGGCCTTGGCAGCCAGGATCGCCTGACCCGCGGAGAACACCAGCGTGCAATTCGTTTTGATCCCGTTGTCGGAGAACCACTTCAATGCCTTAACCCCCTCCTTGATCATCGGGACCTTGACCACGATATTCGGATGGATCGCATGGAGCTTCTTGCCTTCCTCGATGATCCCGTCGAAATCCGTTGCCGTCACCTCGGCACTCACATCCCCCTTTACCATCTCCGCAATCGTCAGATAGTGTTTGGTCACCGCTTCCTCCCCCTTGATGCCCACTTTGGCCATCAAAGAAGGATTCGTCGTAACCCCGTCTAAAATTCCCAGATCATTTGCTTCCTTAATTTGCGCCAGATCGGCCGTGTCGATGAAGAATTTCATATAATGTTAAAGTTATAGGCATAAAAAATGGCAAAGTTACTTATATCGCACCGCTACGACCACCTACCGTTGCTGCCTTCCGGCCCTGGCGGGGTTCAGCGGGAGCTGGTCGTATAAGACTTTGCCGGGGCAAAGATAATACCCCCTCCATCCAACCCCAAATAATTTTTCGTCGCCGCTGGCCTGCCCCGGACATTGCCGCTGACCTACCCCAGACATAACCGCTAGCCTACCCCGGACATTGCCGCCGACGCGCCGGCGCACCACCTATTTCCCGGTCTTGCTATTGAACTTCTGTATCCCAACCAGGTCATCCCCCCTTCCCAACGGACTATGATAATATACCAGGATCATATAATCATTCGACGTCTCCACATGATCCCCTTCCGTCAACGCAAATGACGGCTTCCGGTCCGGATCGTTCCGGTCTACCGTAACATAACAATAACTGTAATACCCCATCTTGAGCAGGAACCGCCGCTCATATCGTCCATTGTCCGGATTGAACACCATTCGGGTAGAATCGGTTAATACCCCGCCCGTAAAACGCGACAACAAATACACATCCTTATCCGGGAACGCCGCCTTGTCCCCGGGCGCAAAACTGAACAATACCGACGCATAATCCCCCTGGTAATTGACATTGATCTGATCGGTCGTCTGGATGAAGAACGCCCCGTTCAAATCCGCATAGAACGCATACGCCAAAGCCGACCGGTCCCCATCCGGCTTCAGAATGATATCCGTCCCCGTCTTGCCGTAATTGACCGTCTGCACCCGGTCGCTCTGGAACCGGAAACTTTGCAGATCTACCCCCCGCCACTCCGACCCGCCTTCGAAAAGGATAGTATTGTTATCCGAATATTCCAGGTTGTTGCCTGTATAAAAATTAGGTTGCAGGTTCCGGATGACATTATCCCACCGGTAATTTTGCAGGACATCCACTTTGATCTGATCCAGCGGATTCTGCGGATTGACGGCCTGCACATTCAATTTGATGGAGATATGCTGATGCGTCTGCGCCAAATTGAAGTCCACCGGCTGCAGGAACTGGGACTCAATATTGATCCGCGAATCGACCACCAGGAACCGCCGCGCAAAAGCCAGCTTCGACGTATCCCCATCCGTAAAAACCTTCAACAAATAGTTGCCCGAATGGATCGGCACACAATTCTGATCCGGCACCACCGCATGATAATGCGTATACCGTACGAGCGCAACCGACGAATTCCGGTAGTCGTCGATCCGAACCTGCGAAAAGCCTTTCAGATATTCCATCTCGCTGAGCGTCGAAGGCGTCCAGTCCTCATCACAAAGCTGGAACGTATAATAATACGCCTTGACATCCGCATCCAGGTCATCGAAACTGAGCTCGAGCTGATCCGTGCTGTTCAGCCGGATGATCGGATAACCCTGCTGATTTCCCGCCGGATATAATTGCGGGGAGCCGATCGAAGGTGAAACGACCATGTCCGATACCGGCTGCGCTGCGGCCCCCGAAACCAACCCGATAACCGGGATCGACAGCAAAAGGAAAAAGCGATTCATAAGGAAAAATATTTTAGCGCTAATATCTGCCCTTCCGGCCAAACCGGCCCCCTGCCGGTCAAACTTCAATGATCAGGGCTTCGCCGCGTTCAAGGGATCAGGGCTTCGCCCGGTTCAATGAAATTAGTCTATTTTTACCAATCAATATGAACGTCGCCGCCTTTATCGCCCGCCGTATCGCCTTTAACCGTCAACGGACTTTCTCCCGGTTCATCCTCCGGCTGGCAATCAGCGCTACCATCATCAGCGTCGCAGCTATGATCCTCACCCTCGCTTTCACCAGGGGCTTCCAGGATGCCATCAGCCAAAAAGTCTTCAACCTCTGGGGCGATATCCACGTCCAGCGTAACTCCGGTAACGATGCCCCGCTCGCCGAAGAACTGCCGATCGAACGCAACGATACCGTCCTGCGCGCGCTCCACGCGAACCCGGATATCAAAACCATCCAGGCCTTCGCTACCAAAAATGCCGTCATCCGGAGCAGCGAAGGCATCGAAGTCGTCCTGATGAAAGGCGTGGAAAAAGACTATGACTTCAGCAACCTCGACGGCTTTCTCAAAAGTGGCCGCTGGCCCCATTTCCCCGACACCACCTATAGCAACGAGATCGTGATCTCCACCTATACCGCCGCACAATTGAAAATAAAGACCGGCGAAAAGATCCTGATCTATTTTATCCAACCTGGCGGCCAGCCGCGCGTCCGGCAAATGATCGTGAGCGGCCTGTTCAAGACCGGCATCGAAGACTATGACAAGTCGATCGCCATCGGCGATCTCCGCCTGATCCGGCGACTCAACAACTGGAACGAAAACCAGATCGGCGGCTACGAGATCTTCACAAAAGACTACCGCCAGGCCGCGCTCGTCGACAGCCTTATCTTTCCGCAACTGCCCCCGGAATGGATCAGCCGGACCACCGTTAAGATCTATCCGAATATCTTCGACTGGCTGAACCTACAGAACATCACAATCGCCATCGTACTGGTCATCATGATCATCGTCGCTACCCTCAATCTCGTTACCTGCCTGATCATCCTCGTACTCGAACGCACCCGCATGATCGGCATCCTCAAAGCATTCGGCACCCCCAACCCCGTCATCCAGCGCATTTTCCTCTACCAGGGTGCGATCATTACCCTGTTCGGCCTGCTGCTCGGAAACGCCTTCGGTCTGCTTATCTGCTGGCTTCAGAATAAATATGGGTTTATCACCCTGCCGGAAGACGCCTACTTTATCTCCAAAGCCGTCGTCAAACTCGAATGGTGGCACTTCGTCCTTGTCAACGCCGGCACCTTTCTGATCTGCTTCCTGGTGCTGATGATCCCGACCCTCATTATCAGGAAGGTCCAGCCCGTACGCGCGATCCAGTTCCGGTGACCGAAAGCTGACCCGCGCCGCGCGCGGCCGACCCCACCCTACTTCACCAAATGCGACAGGATAATCCCCCCCGCTACCGCCGCATTCAACGACTCCGCACGCCCCGCCCCCGGGATCGTCACCCTCTCCGTCGCCACTTCCAGCAAACCCGGCCGGATACCCTTTGACTCATTTCCGATCACAATAAAACCGCGATCCACCCGCCCCATCGTATAAAGATCCTTGCCGCCCAACACCGCGGCAAAGACCGGCAACCCGGAATACCCACTCACCACAGCCGCCGGATCGGCATAGACCACCGGCATCCGCCCGATACTCCCCATCGTCGACTGGATCGCCTTGGCATTGAAGACATCCGCGCTGTCAGGACTGCACAGCACCGCGGACAAACCGAACCAGTCCGCGATCCGCACGAGCGTCCCCAGGTTGCCCGGATCCTGGATCCCATCCAACACCAACGTTATTCCCTTGTTAAAATCAGCCGCCGGAAATACCGGTTTTTCAAAGACGGCCACCACCTGGTTGGGTGTGGCCAACGCAGACAATCGCTCCAGGTTCGCTTCCCCGATCTCCTGCACCGGCACGGCCGATAACCCCGCCGAAGCGATCCATTCTTTCAACGCATATACTTGCCTGCATCGCATCCCGGACAGCTGTAACAGCTCACCCACGATCTTAGGCCCTTCCGCCACAAAGACACCCGCATCATCACGGAATTTTTTATGGCTCAAACTTTGAATATATTTAACTTGCGACTTCGATACCTGCATAAATAAAGTTAAAATCGAATTGGGTTTGTCCATCTTGTTTATTCCGCGGCGCCGGCAAAATACTGTTTCTCTTCTCTCCCCTGCCCCCCTGCTGGCGTTAGCGATCTCACTCTCGCTCTTCGCCTGCACCATTCCGCGCAAATATCCGCTCCGCCGCCCATTCGTCTTTGCCACCAACATCAGGGTAGAAGGGAATATGAAGCCCGCCGACAAGCAAGACCTGGAATCCCGCCTTGCCAACCAGTTGGACGATAGCCTGCGCGTACAGGTGGTTTCCATAGCCGGCATCTATCGCCGCGTCATGACCCCGCCCGTCTTCGATTCCGCCAACCTCCGCCGCTCCATCGGGTTTATGGTCGCCCTCCTCAACGCATCCGGCTATTTCACTCCTACGATTAAAGATACGATCCGCCGGGATACCATCCGGTTCCCCAAACATCCTGAGCGAGACGAATACCGCGTTCGCATCGATTTTCGCGTCTGGCCGGGCAAACAGCTGAAACTCGATTCCATCGGCTACGCGCTTCGTACACCCGAGCTCCAGGCGCTGGCGCTTCAGACCCGCGACAGATCCCTGCTCAAAAAAGGCATGCCCTACTCCAAACAGGTCATGTCCGATGAACTGGACCGGCTGGTCACCCTTTTCCAAAATCACGGCTATTTCAAATTTACCAAACAAGACCTCTTTATCGAACGCGATACCGTCCTCGCCGCCCTGCTCGACCCAACCATCGATCCCTTCCGGCAAGCCGCACTGATGGATAAGCTTCGGCAAAAAAGGGAGAACCCTACCATGAATGTCGTCGTCATGCAACGGCCTGTCCAGGACACCAGCCACATTATTCCTTACACCATCGGCCATGTCACCGTCTATCCCGATCTTCCCGTCCTGCAGGAAGATACCGTTACTGTCAGCAAGATCGACACGTCCAGCGCAAAGGGCTTTACCTTCATTACCCGGACCGATAAATTCAAGACAAAAACCCTGCTCGAAAATATCTACCTGCTGCCGGGCCGGCAATATGAATGGCGAAAATACGTCTACACCGTCAACCGGTTCAACCAGCTCGGCGCCTGGCAGCAGGCCGCCATGACCCTGGACCCCGCCGAAAACTCCGATTCCGTCCTGGACGCCACCCTGAAACTATACCCGAACAAGAAATACGATATTGCCCCAAGCCTGGAAGCCAGCCGCAATACCAACGATATCCTCGCCTCCGGCACCTTGTTGGGCACCGCCGTCAACTTAACGCTCGTCAACCGCGACGCCTTCCGCGAAGCCGCGCAGACGACGACCAATCTCCGGGCCGGCGTGGAATTCGGCGGTAACTTCATCCAGACCACCGATCTCAGCCTCTCTCACTCCATCGCCTTCCCAAAGCCTATCGATCGTCCGGGCTTTCTCCGCAAGTGGTTTCCCAAAGACAGTACCCATACCGTTATCAGCGGTAATACCTCCTATACCGACCGCCGGCAGTCCGACGGAAGCGAGTTTTTCAACGTGAAATCGATCAATGCTTCCTTCGGCTGGGAATCGAAGATCGATAACGAAACCTTTCTCATCAATCCGTTCAACGTCGAATACACCGACCTGGAAAAAAGCGACTCCTTCAATAATTATCTGCTTTCATTCCCTTCCCTCAATCTCGCCTTCAAAACCGGTCTGGTGATGAGCACCCAGTTTGCCTATAGCTCGGTGAAAAAACACGGTACCGGCACCGATTTCTTTGACGCCAGCGCAGAGAGCAGCGGCGCCCTCCTGGGCCTTATCAAGCCGCTCAACGACGGCGCCCTCTGGCGATTCATCAAAGGAGACATCAGCTATCGGCGCCATTGGGATTGGCGGACCACCGAGCTGGCCATCCGACTCTTCGCAGGCGGCGGCATCGCCTATGGCAAACCGGGGCCCGAAGAAGAGGTACTGCCCTTTTACAAAGCCTTCTTTGCCGGGGGACCCAACACGATGCGCGGCTGGGACATCCGGCAGCTGGGCCTTGGCTCGGCGAAATTCTATGATACCGCGGACGGCGGCATCCTCGACCGGTTCGGCGACATCCAGCTGGAAAGCAATATCGAATATCGGTTTCCCCTCGGAACCGTTCTGGGCATCAAGCTGCAAAGCACCGTTTATGTCGACGCCGGCAATATCTGGGACCGGCATCCCATCGACACAAGCCAGGCAGAGAAAGGAAGCGATTTCCAGCTTATCAGCTTCTACAAGGCGATCGCCGTGGACGGCGGCACCGGCCTTCGCTTTGTCCTGCCCTATTTGATCGTCCGGCTCGACTATGCCTATAAATTCAAAGACCCCGGCAGCATTTATTATTCCGACACCTGGTTCCATGACCTGAATCTCTTTAAAGGCACTTTCCAGCTGGGCATCGGCTATCCGTTCTAAAAGGATTTGTATTTTAAAATTAAATTTATATGAAAATGTCTGAAATTGTGTTGCATTTCCATGCTTGATAACCGAAAAAACAGCAATACATAAAACCAACCTTAAGAACCAATGCCAGATATTAAGTTAAATTCATTTACAATCAAGGGTTATAAGAGTATAAAATCTTTAGAAAATTTCGAGCCTCGTCCAATAAACATTCTTATTGGGCCAAACGGATCTGGTAAAAGTAATTTCATATCCTTCTTTAAATTTCTATCCTGGATGTTAAATTCAGATGGAAAACTTCGCGAATATGTAGCCTATTTAGGAGGAGCAAATGATATTTTGCACGATGGGGCGGATGTGACTAAATCTATAGATGGTTATATTAATCTCCAAACAAGTTCTGGGATTAACGAATATTCTTTCAGCTTGATGTTTGCAAAACCTGATAACCTGGTTTTCAGAGAAGAAAAGTATCGATTTTCCTCCAACAAATTCCCAGGTGAAGCCAGTTGGAATTCGTGTGGCGTCGGCCATCAGGAGGCGCGTCTACCTGAAGTTTCCAACCAAACAGCAACCGTTATTCTGAACCTTCTTCGAAAACTGATCGTCTATCAATTTCACAATACTAGCGACACTGCCCCAATGCGCCTTAAATGGTCAGTTTCAGATGGTAGATGGCTAAAGCAAAATGCCGACAATTTGGGGAGTTTTCTCTTTAGGATGCAGCGCGAGCAAATGTCGTTTTATTCCCGAATCATTAAATATATACGACTGGTGCTACCTTTCTTTGAAGATTTTGAATTATATGACGAGTTTGGGCAGGTGCTTTTAAGATGGAAGGAGACAGGAACAAATAAAATCTTTAATGCCGGACAAGCGTCTGACGGAATGCTGCGTACAATCGCTTTAATTGCACTCCTCGCCCAAAATCCAAAAGATTTGCCGACGGTTTTGTTCCTGGATGAGCCGGAATTAGGGTTGCATCCAAGCGCTATTGATGCAGTTGCCGGGTTAATCAAAGCGGCATCCTCCCATTGCCAGGTCTTTGTTGCCACACAATCTATCAGTTTAGTTAATAACTTTGAGCTTGATGATTTGGTAGTTATTGATCGGAAAAGTAGGAATTCAGAATATCATAGACCGGATTCTATAAATTTGCAAGCCTACCTGGAAGAATTCTCTACAGGCCAAATCTGGGAAAAAAATATTATAGGAGGGCGACCATGAAATACTTGAACGTGGTCGTGGAGGGAAGTTCGGAAGAAACGTTCGTAAATGATATATTGGTAAAACACTTCGCCCCACTAAATATTTTCGTTTCAACCCGAAAGATAACCACGGGATGGGACAGAATAAGCAGAAAGCCTGCTAAAGGAGGCTTACTTAAGTACATAAAGTTTAGGAATGATGTGTTGAGATGGATTCAGTCAGATCGAAACGGGACACAATTCTGGTATACAAGCATGTTCGATTTATATGCATTCCCTATTGACGATCTAAGTCCATTCACAGAAAACATACGAAAAATTCAGGACCCCTATACAAGAGTAAGTGAACTTGAAATGGCCATTGCAAACGATATCAATAACGCCCGCTTTATACCATATATACAACTGCATGAATTTGAATCACTTATATTAGCAGACCCAGACAGATTGATAACCATGTATCCAGATTCGGAAGTGGCCATAAATAGGCTAAAGAAGGAAATTGCCAACCTGCGGCCTGAAGAGATAAACGATTCGCCTAACACCGCTCCTTCAAAAAGAATTATCACCCATTTGCCAGATTATGAGGGGCAGAAATCCCAAGTTGGCCCGCTTGTAGTGGAAGATATTGGTTTGGTAACACTTCGAAAGCATTGCCCGCATTTTAATGAATGGATATCCAAACTGGAAAACATTTAGGACCGCTCGAATACCCCCCGGATATACTCCTCCGCTCCCTCCATCGTCATCGCATCCTCCACCCGGAACTCCCCGATCCGCGTCCGCCTGAGCCCGCTGAGATACCCGCCGCATCCCAGCGCCGCCCCGAGATCGCTGGCTAAACTTCGGATATACGTCCCCGTCGAACAAACCACCCGGAACCGGATCACCGGCAGCCGGAACTCCGTGACCTCGAACGCCGAAATCACCACCCGCCTCGGCTCAAGCACGACCTCCCTTCCCTTCCGCGCGAGCTCATATCCCCGCTTCCCGCCGACCTTGATCGCCGAATGCGCCGGCGGCACCTGCATGATCTCCCCCAGGAACCGGGCAGCGATCGTCTCATGTACCTGCGACAACGTAACCGCACTATAATCTCCGCAGAAAACCGGCTCACTCTCCAGGTCGTACGTGGGCGTGACCGCACCAAGGGTCACCGCTCCGGTATACTCCTTCTGCCTCGCCATATACTCATTGATCCGCCTGGTGAATTTCCCCGTGCAAACGATGAGCAACCCCGTAGCCAGCGGGTCGAGTGTCCCGGCATGTCCTACCTTCTTCGTTCTCACCAGCCGCCGGAGCTTCCGGACCACATCGAAGGACGTCCACTCAAGCGGCTTGTCGATCAGCAACACCTGCCCCCGTTCAAAGAAATGCGGCTCATTCTCCATAACCCGCAAAGATAGCGCCCCGTCGCCAATCGTAAGCCTCATATCGCCAGCCTCGCCTTGATCTCGAGGTATTTGTTGACCGTCGCCACCGTCAGGTTCTCGGGCGCCGTGAGGATGGTGGCCACCCCATGCTGCTGAAGCTCCTTGACAATGAGCCTCTTTTCATAAGCGAATTTCTCCGCGATCGTCTGCGTATATACATCCTCGATCGTCTCGGCCTCCATCTTCCGGAGCTGATCCAACCCCGTATTCTCGTGAAATACAACCAGCACCAGGTGCTGCCTCGCAATCGACCGGATATACGGGAGCTGCCGCTGCAACCCGGCCAGCGACTCGAAATTGGTAAAAAGCACGATCAGGCTTCGCTGCGTGATCCGCGTCCTTACGATCGCATACAGCTTCTCATAGTCCGTCTCCTGGAATCGCGTCTGCTGGTTGTAGAGGATCTCGAGGATATGGCTCATCTGCGTCGTCTTGCGCCCCGCGGGCAGGAACGTCCCTACCTGGTCCGAGAAAGTCAGGAGCCCCGCTTTGTCCTGCCGCACCAACGCCACCCGGCATAACACCAGCGTGGCATTGATCGCATAGTCCAGCAGGCTCATCCCGCCAAACGGCATTTTCATCACCCGCCCCTTGTCGATCAGACAATACACCTGCTGGCTTTTTTCATCCGTGAAATTGTTCACCATGAGCTCCCCTCCCCTCCGCGCCGTCGCCTTCCAGTTCAGACTGCGGAGATCATCCCCAGTGACATATTCTTTGATCTGCTCGAACTCCAGGCTTTGCCCGAGCTTTCGCATCCGCTTGCTGCCGCTCTCCGCCAGGTTGCGGGACATGGCGAGGAGATCGAATTGCTTCAACGCCCGGAACGACGGCAGGACCCTGACCATCGTCTCCGCCGCAATGATCTTGCGCCTTACGATGAGCTGGAACGGGCTCTTGATATAGACGTTGATAGCATGAAAAACATATTCCCCGCGCTGCACAGGCCGGAGCCGGTACTCCAGCGCGCCCTCCGCACCTGCTTTCAGTTCGGCCCTGAGCACGAAATTCCGCAGCTGGAACTGTTCCGGCACCTCATCGATGATTTGCAGCCGGACCGGGAACGGATAACGATTCCGGATCGCCAGCCGCACGACATTCTCATCCCCGTTGCTGAACCTGTCCGCCACTATCCGCTCGACCTCCACCGGTTGCCGGGCGGCGAACAACACGACATAATCCAGCAGGGTCACCACCACCAGGAACAACAGCAGGAGCTTCGCTACCGTGAAGAGGACCGGTATGCCGTACGATAATACGAATATCACGATGATCCCTACGGCCAACTGATACCAGCGGCGCGAAATGAACAGGGACTTGTAGAATCTAACGATCAGCGACATAGGTTTTCATAATATGGTCTGCACGGTCTTGAACTTTCTAACATGGTCTGCGCGGTCTTGAACGTTCTAATATAGCCTGCATGGTCTTGAACATTCTAACGCGGCACCTCTGTGGAACGGATGATCTCATCGATCACGTCGTCTGCCGAAGCCCCTTCCATCTCTTTTTCGGGCGTCAGCACCAACCGGTGCCGAAGCACCGCCGGCACGATATAGACAATGTCTTCCGGAGTAATGAAATCCCGCCCCCGCATCGCGGCGATCGCCTTGCTGCCGTTCAGGATGCCGATCGATGCCCGCGGCGAAGCCCCGAGATAGATCGCTTTATGATTTCGCGTAGCCCCGACGATCGTCGTAATGAACTGGATGAGCTTTTCCTCGACATGGATCCCCCTGACCTTTTCCCGTAGCTCGCCGACCCGCTCCGCAGACAATACCGAAGTGACCGTTTCAATCCGGACGTCACCCCGCAGCTGGTGATGATTGGCCACAATCCTGAACTCCTGCTCCGCAGTCGGGTATTTGACGTTGATCTTGAACAGGAACCGGTCGAGCTGCGCCTCCGGCAGATGATACGTACCTTCCTGCTCGATCGGGTTTTGGGTCGCGACCACCATGAACGGCGGATACAGCGGATAGGTATGCCCGTCGACCGTGATCTGCCGCTCTTCCATCACCTCGAAAAGGGCTGACTGCGTTTTGGCCGGCGCCCGGTTGATCTCATCGATCAGGATGATATTGCTGAAGATAGGCCCTGCCTTGAACTGAAAAGAGCTTTCCCTGGGATTGAACACGGAAGTGCCGATGACATCGGAGGGCATCAGGTCGGGCGTGAACTGGATCCGCGAGAAGCTGACCGATATGACCCTGCTGAGTAATTTCGCCGTCAGCGTCTTGGCCACACCGGGTACTCCTTCGATCAGGATATGGCCGTCCGCCAGTATCCCGGCCAACAAAAGTTCGATCATCTGCTCCTGCCCTACGATCACTTTGCCGATCTCCCCCTTTAATTCATCTACCGCCCGTTGCAACTCCGCCAGATCGGTCCTTTCTTCAAATAGATTCTCTTCCATGTTATGCTATTTTATAAAATGCTTCCAATTGCCGGTGAAAATCCATGAGCTCCTCATCCGGCACATACGCCTTGGACGGTAACGCGCGCATATACCCGATCAACCGGGACAATGCCTCGGGCTGATAACCTGTCCGATAGGCGAGCCGGGTGACCAACTCCTCATCGAGTGCCGAAGCCGTCAGATTATATCGCGTCCGGACCATGTCCTGGAAATGCGTGACCATCTTACTGGCCAGGTTGTGATTATCCCGGCGCTGGAAATACAACCGGCCGATCGTTCGTACAAAGTCGAGGGACGTATTTTGCAGCGGCTGGATGACCGGTATGGGCCGCTGCCTGCGCTTGGACTCGAACAGGTAGATCACCAGCAGGAGCAGCAACAGCAGCCAGAAGCCATAGGCGAGACTGGAATTCCCGAGGAGAAAATGAAGCACCGACGAATGCCCGCGCGAAGGCGCGGTGAAATAGTCATCCCATACTACTTCCTGCACCGACGCGGGAATATACGACAACGCTTCCTGGTAATAGGCGATATTCTTCTTGTGCAGGAGGAAGAAATTACTGAAAGCCAACGGCGCAAAATGCAGATACAGGGAGCCCCCGCCCTTATACTTGAACCGGATAAAGTTCGGCCGCCCCAGGTGGTCACGGCCCAGCACCGTGGTATACTGCGGGTCGAATTCATCGACCCAGCCGTCAAACGAATCCCCCGGATAAGCAAAGCTGAGCGAGTCGCCGCTTACCGGCGCATAGACACTCACCCGAAGACTGTCCATCGGCCCTTCGCTTAATTCCCTGTACGAGGCTTTCACCCCGAGCGCATGGAGCAGCGAGTCCCCGTACTGCCGCGCAGAAATAAGGATTTCATTGCCTTCGCCGACGAAGTCCATAATGGAATTGATATCCGCAGGAGTGGGATCCATCACCCCGCCTACGATCAGATAGGCCTTCTTCCCTTC
>DATJMG010000298.1:0-3176 GCA_035508835.1 Puia sp. | reverse complement strand
GCGTTTATCATATGGGGCGGTGGGACGAGGGGCGGGAATGCCGAAGACCTGACGACGGTTGACGATTCGCGGGCGAAGGAGCTTTGGACGCCGAACCCGGGTTATTTCGACAAGCGTCTGCCTCCCGGCGCGATCCAGATGATCGTGGTCATGCCGGAGTATGCGCATATTGCCACTGATTTTATAAAGGCGAAAGTGATGGATCTCTATCGCCGGCTCGACTATAAGGCGCTCAAGGAACTGATAGAAAATTGAATATATGGCAATACCTGTTTTGGGCCGCTTGTACGGCGGCAAAAGCGTCTTATGGATACCGTTATTCGCTATCCTTCAACAGCCATTCCGGTCGGTGGCGCAGGATACCACAGGGACCAGGCAGGATGCGGCGCAGTACAGTCTATCTACCGGCAGCGACATCACGGTTCCGCCTGGCGCCACTGTTGCTATTTCCATCCTGTTTGCCGATAACAAGGCGAATCTGCTTCCTGTTGTCGCACCGGTACCTGGTACCTGGACGGTAGACGGGCAGCCTATCGACCACCAGGATGAAGCGGAGGGGATGCTGAAAGTCGACCTGAGCCAACACGGGACCTATACGGCGCCGAAGAGCGCTCCGGCGCATAACCCGGTGGTCATCACGGCTACGATCGATGCTTCCGGTAACGGCCTTGATCAGAGTCGGAGCAAAGCGAAGATTGTCCTGATCTGCCGGGTCACCATTATGGCTTACGCCAATTTTTTCTACGTCGACGGGACTCTCTTCAAAATCAAAGAGCCCTTGCTGATGAGTCAACAAAAGCTTTTCGAACGTGCCATACAAATGAACGGCCAGTGGAATGTCATGATCTCGGGCAAGGATTCCATGAATCCCGCCAATAGGATCGGCATCAATCTCTCTTTTGTCGATGACGTACCCGGCACCTATCCCTGGTTCATTACCTGGACTAAGCAGACCGGGGTCAAACCGCCCGGATGCTCGGTTGTCGTCACGTGCCAAAATCCCATGTTGCAATACGCTTCTTTTGATTGCGTTGCCCACGGCGACCCGGAATGCAAGGGGGTTACTCTCAGCGGAACGACGACCATTTCGCAATCCGACCCGTTCACAAGGAGCATACAGGGGTATTTCTATGGACAGCTGGTCGGCGTTTCGGGGGAGTATCATAGCGTTTCGGGGGCTTTTATTGCGCATTATTAGGCGGTGACGCCGCCACGCGACGCTGCATGATAACACTGACAATGTAAAAAATGCGGATATGAATAAAAAGTTGTTAATCCTGACGGCTGGCCTGGCGGTTGCCGCGGCGGGCCGGGGGCAGTTCCTGAAGAACCTCAAGGACAAGGTAAACAATGCGGTGAGCGGAGGTCATGGCGGATCGGCGTCTTCCGGGTCCCCGGCCGCCCCGGGTTCGTCCGGGAATGCTTCGAACACGGCGCCGGTGATCGATTTCGCGAAATACGGCATCACCACGAGTCCTGCCTATACGCCCGCCGATATTAAGGAAGGCCAGGCCGATTTCGAACCCAGGTTCACCGTGTATAAGATCGTGGACGGGATGCCGGCAGCGGATGTCTGCATCTTTGCGACGGCGCAGCGGCATGGCGAGGGCTGGTCGTACGGCGCGGGGGACGCCGCCTATATTTTCGAGGGCGGCAAGTTGTTGCGCAAGGCGCCGGTGCCGGACGTGCTGAACGATGCTTCGATCAAAGCGGGCTATGCGCTGCGGGACTGGCAATATTGTTATGTTCCTGCGGATGCGATGAAGGAATTCTGGCATCAGAACCCCGATCATACGGCGGTGTTCCGTTTCAACGGCAAGGACTATGCGGACTTTTACCAGATCAGCACATTCTTCGTGAATCGCGACAAAACGAAGATGTATGCGGTCGGTATGAAGATGGAGGGAGGCGCGATCAATTACTATTTTTTTTCGTCGGATGGTCGCAGCGTTAAATTACCCGGCTCCGCGCTGAATTTGCTTGTGAACTATGATTTTTCGATGGCGGCGGTCTGCGGCTTCATCGACCCCGCGCACCGGGGCGAGGTCTACTATATCGACGGACGGATGATGAAGACCGGCGGGATGTCGCGGACCGGTTGGGTGGACCCGTTTGGCCGCAATGTCCTTTTTGCGCAGCCGAACAACGGCAATTATGTGGATGGGGTGAAGATCGCGGGGTCGGGCGCCGATCCGGGTAATTTATGGTGCAGCGCGGATGGGGGCAAGTGGGCCTATTATGGCGCCCCCGATGGCGGTGGCGGCGACGGCGGCGGAAAGCACCTGGTTTTCAGCGACGGCGCGGATATTCCGAACGCACAACATCCGCAGCAGGTGGTCGCCGGCGGGAAATCCTATATCGTGTGGGTACAGACGAGGGCTTTGTATGGCGGGGACCTGCTGGTCTGCGTGAAAGAGTTGTAGGGTTCGGGGTTTTTGAGTTATTTTGGGCTCCATGATTTCCGTCGAACCAATGTCCCAACCGCAGCGTTATATCGCCCATTTCGATCTCGACAGCTTTTTTGTTTCTGTCGAATGCCTCAACGATCCGACGTTGAAGGGCAAGCCTGTGTTGGTGGGTGGCCGGGAGAGAGGGGTGGTGGCGGCGTGCTCGTATGAGGCGCGGAAATTTGGGATTCACTCCGCGATGCCGATGAAGACGGCGATGCGGCTTTGTCCGCAGGCGGTGGTGGTGGGGAGTACGCGGGGTGAGTATAGCCGGTATTCGCGGTGGGTGACGGAGATCATTGCGGCGAAGGCGCCGCTGTTCGAGAAGGCGTCGATCGATGAGTTCTACCTGGACCTTACGGGGATGGACCGTTTCTTCAACCCGTATCAATGGACGATCGACTTGCGGGAGGAGATTATTTCGGCGACGAAACTGCCGATCTCGTTTGCGCTGGCTTCCAATAAAATGGTGTCGAAGATCGCGACGCAGGAGGCGAAACCGAATGGATATATCCAAGTGCTGCCGGGGATGGAGCAGGAATTTCTGGCTCCGCTTCGAGTGAATAAAATTCCGGGGGTAGGGGAACATACCTATCAGGCGATGCAGGAGATGGGGATCGTGACGATCCGGGATTTGAGTGAGCGGGGGGTGGATGAGCTGGAGCGGCGTTTTGGGAAGTATGGCGCGGAGCTTTGGAGCAAGGCGCGGGGTATTCATGAGGCCGAGGT
>DATJMG010000297.1:0-3884 GCA_035508835.1 Puia sp. | reverse complement strand
GTACGGGTCAGTGGCCGATGAACATGGAGCGGGATATCGATGGGCGGGACACGTCGTATGCGCTGATCTTCCGGGACCAGCAATATGAAGATGGGGTAGTGATGGATACGCTGGAGTTTGAGAACCTGGGGCAATTGAGATATCTGGGGCAGGCGTTGAATGTGCTGAAGAAGGGGAATAACGGGGATATCGCCAACTTTAAGGACTATTCGATCAAACGGGCGGATAAGCGCTATGACGGCGGCGTTTGGTATATCCTGCGGATCAAATTCGGATTGACCGATTTTCAGCAGCGGGAGGCGGATATCATGTGCAAAACTATCGACAAGCTCAAATAATAAACCTCTTTGTTGAACGTTCTATTTGGTTGTAACACGAAAAGAAAATTTCCGCTATGAAAAAGATTGTCATTTTGTCCTTAACTATTTTCCCTTTTATTTCGAGGGCGCAGTTTACGATTACGAATTCTTCGACGACCAGTCTGCTGCAGGTCAGGGAGGGTACGTGGCCGATGGAATTACAGCGGATCATCAAAGAGTATGATACCTGTTATTTGCTGGAGTTCCGGGATCAGCAGTACAATAATGTCGTGAATATGTCCACCCTGCGATTCGGGAATATGGAGCAGTTGAGATACTTTATGAAGGGGCTTGCGACATTAAAGAAGGGGAATACGGGTGATATTGCCAAGTACAAGGATTATTCGATCAAGCGGATCGATGTGAAGGGTACGGGGGTATGGTACACGTTAAGCTGCGGAGACGGCGAAGTGACCAATTTTCAGCAGAGCGATGCGGATAAGATGATCGCTGCGATCAAGACGTTATAAATTATCGGCTACACGTGAGCGGCCCGCCTCGATGAGGCGGGTTTTTCGTATATTCCTGTCATGAAAAAATCGTTATACCTTTTATTGTTCGTTACGGGATTTGCGGGGGTGCGTGGGAATGCGCAGCGGCTGCCGGCGCGGGAGATTGACGGGGTGGTGAAGAAACTGATGGATACGGCGCATGTTACGGGCCTTTGTCTGGGGGTCGTTCGGGATGGGAAGATTGCGTATGTGCAGGCATATGGTTATAAGAACAAACCGTTGGGGCAGCTAAACGATACGGCTACCTGTTTTTATGCGGCGTCGTTTTCGAAGGCTGTGTTTGCGTACCTGGTTATGAAGCTCATGGATGAGGGCGTGATCGATCTGGATAAGCCGTTATATCAATATTTGCCAAAGCCGATCCCTTCTTATGACAGGTATAAAGATCAATGAGACGGCGATCCCGAAGAAGAAGCGGGTGAAGCCGGATGCGGCCGGGTCGATGGAGACGACGATTGCGGATTATACACGGTTCCTTGCAGCGGTGTTGGGGGGTGAGGGGTTGTCAGCCGGGGCGTGGAGGGAGATGACGTCCGTGCAGATACGGATCCATTCCGCGCATCAGTTCCCTTCGCTGGATACGGCGACGACGACGGACAATGACAAGATCGGGTTAGGGTATGGGTTGGGGTGGGGGATTTGCAGGGGCCGAAAGGGGAAAATGTTTTTCAAAGAAGGGCATGACGATGGGTGGGAGCATCTCGGGCTTTGTATGCCCGAGGCGCGTGAGGCGGTTGTCGTCATGACGAATAGTAGCAATGGGGAGCGGATCTTCAAAGAGATCTTCGAAAGACTGGCGGGGGTGGAGATCCCTTGGGAGTGGGAGCAATATACGCCTTATTAGCGGGGGCCGGGCGGGTGGAGTTTCCGGTAAATATGCCAGGCGGCGTAGAGGTCTTCGGCTGCGATGCCGAGCGATTTGAAGAGAGTGATGTCGTCGGGGTGGGTGCGGCCGGGTCTTGCGCCGGTGAGGACTTCGCCGATCTCGGCTTTAACGGCGGATTCGGTGATGAGGCCTTCTTGTCGGGGGATGAGAAAGTCGCCGGCTTCTTTGAAGAGGGATTCATAGCGGTCGGTGAAGAGGCTGCAGCGTTGGATGGTGTTACTGTCGACTTCCCGGTTGGTGGGGGTACAGGAGCCGACGACGTTCAGGTGGGTACCTGGTTTCAGCCAGCGGCCTTCCACGACCGGTTGGGTGGCGGAAGTGACGGTGCAGATGATGGCGGCGGGTTCTGTGGTGGCCCGGGCGGTGGCGGGGGAGGTTTGTGCGGCTTCGATGGCGGCCCGGGCGGTGGCGGTGAGGAAGATGGGATAGCGGTCGGCGAGGCGCGCTTTGAGGGCTTTGGCATGTTCCGGGTTCCGGCCCCACAGGTAAATCGTGTCGATGTTGCGGACCCGGGAGATGGATTCGATATGGCGTTCTGCCTGTTCGCCGGTACCGATGATGGCGAGTGTCGTTGCGTTTTCGCGGGCGAGCAGTCGGGTGGCCACGGCGCTGGCGGCGGCGGTGCGAATGGCGGTGATGGCGGCGGCGTCGAGCAGCAGCAGGGGTTGGCCGTGGGTGGCTTCGAAGAGGATAATGATGCCCTGATGGGATGGGAGGCCGGCGGGGCCGTTGGCGTGGAAGATGGTAATCAGTTTGATGCCGATGATATTTGGACCTTCAGCGTAGCCCGGCATCATCCCCAGCAGGCCGCTTCGATCGGGGAGCCACATCAGGGAGCGCAGCGGCTGGAGGATGCGGCCTTCGGTCAGATCGCGGAACATGGTCTCCATGACGGTTATGCACTCGTGCATGGGGAGGAGCGATTTTATTTTTTCACTATTTATATATAGCGGTTCCATGGTTGGACGGCCGGAGGCCGGCAGGACCGGCAGGTCAGACTTTGGTGGATTGCGAAAAATACGCTATTTTTTTTCAGGGCGTATTTTTGGCACATGTTATCTTTGGGATATGAGACCAATATATTGCTATTTTTTCGTTCTCTCCTTTTCCGTCGTTTCCTGTGTCAGTTCCGGAACCTACAAGGCGGTGGTCGCGGAAAAGTCGAAATGCGATTCGTTGTATACGTGGGCGATGGGCAGTCTGAAGGCGAGTCAGCAGGATAATGCGCGGTTATCGAAGGATCGGGCAGTGTTGAAGGATTCGGTGAACGAACTGAATGTAGAAATTGCCGCGGTCAAACAAAACAATACGGTGCTGCATAAGCAGCTCGATGATCTGTCGGCGATCAGTACGGCGCAGGCGGAGAGTATCAAGAAATCCATTGACAACATCGGGGCGAAGGACTTATATCTTCAGCAATTGCGGACGGCGTTGTCCAGCCGGGATTCGATGAACCTGGCGGTGCTGTTGGAGATTAAGGCGGCGATGGGCAGTTTCCCCGATTCATTGGTAAAGATCAAAGTGGCGCAGGGGGTGGTGAGTTTGACGGTTGCGAATGTGCTGCTTTTTGGGGAGGACAGTTCTGACGCGGCTGTAACGGATAGGGGCAAAACGGTGCTGGTGCGGCTGGCCCGCGTGTTGAGAGATGAGCCGGATGTCGATTGCCGGGTGGAGGTCTATCCTGACAGTGTAGGTGTGGCGCCGGATTCGGTTGCCGGGATTGCGGTTCCGGGGAGTTCGGTTGCGGTTCCTGCCCTGGGGGCCGAGAGTTGGGAAGTCGATGCGCGGCGAGCTGCTTCGATAGTGGCCACGTTACAGAATCAATATAATGTGACGGCGGCGCGGTTGATGGCGGCGGGTGGCGGGGAGCCGGGGCGGGGGACCCGGGTGGTGTTGGTGCCGCCGACCGGGCAGTTGTCGCGGGTGCTGGAAAAAAGGTAAGCATGAAGAAGTCGTCGGCCATTTTGATCTGGGGGGTGTTGGTCTTTGCGATCGGGACTTACCTGGATAAGGTGAGGGAGATGTTGATGATGGGGGGTGATCCGGTGGTGACTTATATCCTCCGATTTGGGGTTGCGTTAGTGCTGGTTGTGCTTGTTGTTTTGGTGGGGGGGTGGTTAAAGCGTT
>DATJMG010000296.1:0-12287 GCA_035508835.1 Puia sp. | reverse complement strand
GTGAAGAAACTTCCCGACTGGCATCCCGGTAAAGGCCAGCCAGGCTGGATCTTTTTTGACGAGATCCTCGTCAACTGAGCCGCTCCGGGCCCTTGACAAACAAATGCGCTTAACCCCTCGACAAACAAATGCGCTCAACCTCTTGACAAATAATTGCGCTCAACCCCTTGACAGACATCCGGTCATTGCGTATATTCGTCCCTACAAACAAGTTCTGTCCGAACCACCCAACTCTAATCATTATGCTAAAAAAATTCGCCAATTTTTTCCCGCTTGCAATAGCCGCAATCCTGTTCGCCTGCCCGACCTTTATGACCTCCTGTACCAAAACCACTACCGTCACCAAAACCGACACTCTGACCACAGTTGACACCGTCGATGTGCCGGAGAAGGACACCATGGTAACAACGGGAATTTTGACAGCAAACCCCTGGCAGGCCATATATGACCGCGCAAGCGTCGACGGCACTATCGAGTACTATGTCCGGGGAGGCTCGGGCAATACCATGGACCTCGACAACGAGTACATCACGTTTAATTCAAACAACACCGGGACCTATACCGACAATAACGGAGATCAAACGACCTTCACCTGGAATTTTACCGATGCGACCGATTCCACGCTTGTCTGGACATGGAATGTAACGACCCCCGCCACTACAGTAACCTGGGAACACCTTTTCTATCACGACGGCACCATACGATATACCGAATACTACTACATGAACGGAGTTAGCACTCTTTCATCAGAGATCAGAGTCCCCAAACAATTATAACATCAAAGAATTTAACATCAAAGCAAGACGCCCGCCGTTCCGGCGGGCGCCTAATCTTTCCATCTACTGAAGCGGCTCTATCGGCTTCGAAGAAAGGTTCCCATTTTCATCAACATAAGCCAGCATCTCAGTCCAATCCTGGTGGCTTTTGTTTTGTTTTCGTTCCTGCTTCTTCTCGAGCTTCGCCTGTTTTTCCTGTCGCTTCTTCCGCTCCCGCTCCCTTTTGTTCCAGGTTTCTGCCATTCAAATCTCCCTTTTTTTCCCTTGTAAGGCAAAAAACCTACCCGATTCTTCAGCGAACCTAGTCTATTGATTATCAATGATCGCCTTATTTCCCCAAAAACACAATCTGTCATGATCCCTGACAGAATATCCCCTAATTTTGAATTTAAATGCCATTTCTAAACTTCCCCGGATACAGTTCACGCTCACAAAAGCTGCTCAATTATGAACCCCAAAAGAATCATCACCCGGCCTGGTAACTTTTCCGTAAAAGAAACCATCGACCGCATCCAGCATTTCCTCGAACAACAGGGAGTGACGATTTACGCCCGCATCGACCAGCAAGCCGAGCTTAAAAATGCCGGCCTCTCCATCCAGCCGCTTGAATTCATAATGTTCGGGAAACCAAAAGCCGGCGGCCCCCTCATGATCGCTAACCCCCTCTCGGCTCTCGACCTGCCCCTCAAGATCATCGCCTGGGAAGACGCTCAACACAAGGTCTGGCTGGCCTACAACGATGGCACCTTCATCCGGGAAAGATACGACCTCCCCGAAGCCATCAGCGCACCCCTCAACCTCGACCCCATCGTCTCAAAAGCATTGGAATAACCGCCCGGCTTCCCTACTTCCCGCCCCTCACCCCGTCCCGCCCCACTTCCACATCCACCTCCGCAAACCCCGCCTCACGTCCACACCCACCTTCCTGCAAACCCCGCCTCACGTCCACGCCCACCTGCCGGCAAACCCCGCCTCACTTCCACGGCCACCTCCCCGCAAATCCCGCCTTGCCCTTCAAGTGGAGAATGGCCCGCTCCACATTCTTGTCCACGCTTTGTTCGGTCTTCAACGCCGCAATATACCGGATGATCTCGAACCGTCGCGATGGCGTCAGTTCCCTGAAAGCTGCAGCCGCACTTTTATCCGCCCGCAACGCCTGCTCCAGCTTCGGCGGCATGGGAACGGCCCGGTCCTCCGGATCGAACTCGATCTCCACAACGATCTTCTCCCCAACCCTCCTGGGCGAGTTCTTCAGCATGAACCCGTTTATATACAACCTCCATTCCCCCTTATACTTGAGCAGCGTCTGCCGGTATGGATCGCCGTTAACCGTCCCCCGCACCCGGATCGGCCCTCTATCCTTCCCCGCCTGCCGCAATACCGCCGACAGGACCCGATCCGGCAAGAACACGAACGGATTGGCGCCAATGATCTCGATGATCGCTGTAAACTTTTTCATCGCTGAAAGATTCAATTCCCCAGCGAATCTATCCGCTGAAAGACATCTTTAAAACATTGCTCAGCCGACCCTCGCTCCTGCCCCGGCCGCTTCGGCCCACCCCCGTAAAATCTGCTCAAAAACGCCGCCGCCGGCGACCACGTCGTCTCCACGATCCCGAGGAACCTGGGCTTCATCTCGGCCGTCGAAGAATTCCTGAACTTCACCACATCATCTACCTGGGCCACCCCGGTAGCCGACACCCGCCAGGGACAAGTCACCACCCGGAATCCCTTCATCGCAAAATATACCGCGGTTTGATCGGGCCGCTCATAATGCCAGTCACAGATCACCACATCCTTCGGGATGAGATCCACGGCCCGGAAAGTATTGTTGTAGCTGGCCTCCCACATCCCGATCCCCGTCGTCTTGCCGTCGATCAGCCGGTCACCCCACATCCACATCTCCCGCCCCTTTTGGGCAAGATGATCATGGATCGCCCGAACCTCATCAGCAAACAGCACCGCCGGGTCCCGCCCGCCGCATCGCGGACATTGACGCTCTCCCAGGTAGAACACCTCATCCATCCCCGCATGAAAAGCCGTGCTTTCAAACGCATCGCACAACTCATCGATCACTGCAAACAGGACATCATGGATGCCGGGATACAACGGACAATAACTGCGACAATACAAATTGTCGGCATTCGGCCAGACATAATGCACGGGGTTTTTCACCCACGGCGTCTCATCGAACTGCGGATAAACCTGCAGCAGCTTGCCCGGATGCTCCTCCCATCCCTGATGACCCAGCATATTGATCTGCGGGATGATCCGGATATGATGCTCCGCACAAGCCCGCACGATCTTCTTGACCTCCGCATTCGACAGCGCGAAACTATCCGTCAGCTCAGGATGCGACCTGAACTGATAATGATAATCCACCAGGATGAACAAGGTGTTTACCTTCCGCGGCGCCAGTTCCTGATGGATGAACCGAACGAACGAATCCACCCCCGAAGGCCGCGGGACGTCGATACAGAAACCCCGCACCGGCATCAGGCTGTCAAGACTTTGCGCGTTGGTATTCCCAGATACCCACAAAAAGAAAACAAGGAGTATATATCGCATCGTAATTTTATTTTGCCGCACCTAATATACATGATGCCCCTGATCGATCCGCTTCATCAGATCATCCTTCTTGATATTTATCTGCTCGCCGACCGGCTGTCCGTTTCGATAAGTGATCACATTCAACTGCGTGGCGCCCATCGGAAATTTGACCGGCGTGCCGTCATACTTCGGATAGAAGCGATCGGGATTCGTGCAATCAAACGAATAATAAATGTCCAGCCCGCTGATCTCCGTGGACATCCCGACAACCATGTCGCGATCGGCGCCCCGCTTCGGTGTGAAGATCACATTATACGCGCTCCGGGCATACTTGATATTCGCCGCGTCCATCCGCACGAATTCCGCTTCCATCCTCCCGATAAAGTCATCCCAGTTGCGCTTCGATTTCGGGCTCCAATAGACCTCAGCAAGCGCCAGCCCCCGCGGCCATGTCATATATTCCACGTGACGAAAATTGGGCACCGACTCCGTCCACAAATTTCCCTGGCCGCCCAGGATCAGCCGCTCATCCACACTATCCGGCACCGGATCATAAGTATACGAGTCCTTCAGCCGGCACATGCCGTAGGTCGGGGGCTCCCCCGCCGGCTCCCCCTGGTAGAGATCCAGGTAACAATAATCCCACGGCGTCATCACCACCGGATGCCCCATCCGCGCCGCCGCTACTCCACCCGACATCCCTCTCCAGCTCATCACCGTTGCACTCGGTGCCAGGCCGCCCTCCAGGATCTCATCCCAGCCGATCAGCTTTTTGCCCTTCGCCGTCAACATCTTCTCCATCCGCTTGACGAAATAGCTTTGCAATTCATCCACATTCTTGAGATGCTCATCGGCCATCCGTTTCTGGCATTTTGGACAATCAGCCCAGAAGCCCTTATACGCTTCATCACCGCCGACATGGATATATGGGCAGGGGAACAGGGCCGCAATCTCGGTAAAAATCTTATCCAGAACAAGGAAGACCGAGTCGTTGCCGATACATAAGACATTATCCTCCCTGACGGGCGGCCGCGCGCCCGGGTTGACCGGATAAGGCAGCTGTGTACAGGATAAATTCGGATACGACGAGATCAGCGCCAAACTATGAGCGGGGACATCGATCTCCGGCAGAATGGTAACATACCGCTCCTGCGCATACCGGATGATCTCCCGCATGTCGTCCTGCGTATAATAACCCCCATAGGTAGCCGCCTCATCACCCAGCGCCGGCAGGTAATCGCCCCACCTGCCCGTCCGCGGAACCCGCCACGCACCATGCTGCGTCAACTCCGGCAGGCTCTTGATCTCGATCCGCCATCCCTGATCGTCACTCAGATGAAGGTGAAGGACATTGTATTTATACCGGACCATCTCATCGATATACCGCATCACTTCCTTTTTGGTGAAGAAGTGCCTGGCAACATCCAGCATCAACCCGCGCCAGGCAAACCGCGGCGAATCCACGATCTCGACACACGGCACCGCCAGATTATCCACCTGCCCCGTCGTCCCGCCTTGCCCCGCCTTATCCACCTGCCCCGCCTTCCCGCCTTGCCCCGCCCTATCCTCCAGCCCCGCCTTCCCCTCTTGCCCCACCGGCAATAGCTGCAACAAAGTCTGCATCCCATAGAAGGCGCCGGCCGGACTCCCCGCCTCGATCCGGACCCCCGAAGAGCTTACCGACAAACTATACCCTTCCGCACCCCTGCCCTTATACTTTTCTCCCACCAACACAACCATCGCGCCCCTGCCCCCTTTCCCCTCATGCAACGTAACCCCCGTCTGATCACGCACCTGCCCGACCAGCCAGTCGGCGAGACCAGCCGTCGAATCGCCTTCCACCGCCAGCGTCGCACCCTGCCGGAGATAAAAGCTGCCCGGTTTCTCCACGACCGACACCGGCTCGGGGATGATATGAATTCGGCCATCGGCTGCCGATAGTGAACCACAGAAAGAAAAGAAAAGAACAGTTAAACATGCCCGGACACCGGAAATTTTAAAAATGATCATAACTCTTTTAGCTTTGAATACATGAATTTAGCCTAAATTGGCCCAAGAAAATAAAAGTCCGATGAAAAAGGTCCTGGTTCTTTCCGCCCTCGTCTTTCTGACAACTTCCGGCTTTGCACAACAACCCAACACTCTGACGGCTCAGGAGAAACGCCAGGGCTGGGTCCTGCTGTTCGATGGTAAAACGACGAACGGCTGGCATACGTACCTCCGCGATACCGTCGGCTCCAGGTGGCGCGTCCGCCATGGCGCGATCGTGTTCGATCCCACCCAACCCGAAAGCGGCGGCGGCGACCTCGTGACCAATAAGGTATATGAGAATTATGAACTCGACCTGGAATGGAAGATCTCCAAAGGAGGCAACAGCGGAATTATTTTTGATGTCCAGGAAGACCCCAAATACCCGGCCACCTATATCACCGGTCCCGAAATGCAGGTGCTGGATAATATCAACGCCGACGACAATAAGAAACCTAACCACCTTGCAGGCTGTCTCTACGATATGGCAGGCGACGCCTCCGTCAGCAAGCCGCATCCCGTTGGCGAATGGAACCAGGTCCGCTTGATCCAGAACCACGGCCATCTCACCTTCTATCTGAACGGCATCATGACCTTCGATGGCCAGATCGGCAGTGCCGAATGGAACCGCATGGTCGCCGGCAGCAAGTTCCACAACAAGGTCTTCGCCGATTTCGCAAAAGTCGCCAAAGGAAAGATCGCCCTTCAACAACACCCGGGCTCCAGCGAATGGCGCAATATCAAGATCCGCCAGCTCTAACCTCCCACACCCCGCAGCGCACCAACCCCGCCAACCCCGCCAACCGCACCAACTGTACCAACTGCACCAACCGCACTAACTGCACCAACCCGGCAGCCCCTACCGCCCATTCGCGCGCAGGATCGTCGCGTCCTTCTGATCGTCATCATTATAGGTCTTCTTGACGATATAGTGCCAGTTGCGCTCCGAGACATCCACAAAAAAGATATCCCCGAGATTATGCGCCTTTACGGCATCCTGGAACTCCTTGGGCATCTGCAGCTCGCCAAAGAACCACCCCGTATCCCCATGCGTCGTATTCCCATCCATCGTGTATTGATCCGACAGCTGATCCCACTTCGCTCCCGCCTTCAATTTATCTACGATCACCTTCCGCAGACTATCCACCTCCGACGGCGAAAGCGTGGACCCGTCCAGATAGATATAGCTCGCCCGGTATTTGACCGATTCCTTCGACTCCAATACCTTATACGTCACGTATCCTACAGAGAAGATATCTCCCTGGTTCTGCCGCAACAACCGCTTGTCGATCAATGTAGAGTCTTTTCCCGCCGTCAAATGCAATATCGCCGGCTTGAGCTGCTGATTCGCAGCCATCCAGGCCTGCGCCTCCGCGACTGTGTTGATCTTTTGAAATTGATCCCTGACCGTCGGCTGAGCCAAAACCGACGAACATAAGAATAGGAGTACGCCCGTGAAATACCTCTTCATATTGTGATTTTTAAACCCGTGATGGAATTTCGAAGTTACTATTTTTTGACCGGGCGACCGATAGCTCCCCTGTTTTAACAACCTCTTAATGTGACCGGTATCCTCGCCCCATATCCCTACTACGCCGCCGTCCGCCACGACGTTGCCCCGATCATAAAAATTCCGGTACCGATGACCGGTAACGCCCCCGGGACATTTTGAAATATTGTTGCATATTAAGTACTTTTGCAGTTCATGCTCAGAAAGTATCCCAGGATAGTGGCCATTCTGCTCTTGCTGGTTTTCACTCAAAGGACAGGCCTCCGGAATCACCCCTCTTCACCGTCCCAACCCCCGTTCGGCAATTTGCCACGGTCACGGTTGCCCGCCAGTCGCTCATAACACTTTTCTCCTGACCAATCCCGGGATCGACCTGCCTGGTTGTTTGACATTAGTTTGGCTCTTTATCCAACATGATTATGAATCGGAAGTTACACATCTGTCTTCTCGCCACTATCTGCATCGTTAGTTTTTATCCTGTTCTGGCCAATTCAGACCCGGACCTGGGCACCCTGACCGGCACCGTTACCGATAAAACCGATGGCAAACCCATCGCCGGCGCCACGATCTCCATCCCCGATCTGAAGACCGGCACCACTACCGACGCGAACGGTAAGTTCTCTATCACCCTCGCCACCAAAGGTATCCACCTCGTACAAGTCAGCTATGTGGGCTATGCCACCTACGACCAGAATGTCGACTTTACCGTCGTCTCCCGACTCGACGTCCAACTGTCCCTGTCTACCATCGAATCCGGTGAAGTAGTGGTAACCGGCGTCAGCAAGGCTACCGAGATAAAAAGGGCGCCCATCCCTATCGTGGCGGTTGGCAAGACCTATATGGACCAACACTCCGCGGCCGGCAACGTCATCGACGCCGTCGCCAACCTTCCCGGCATCAGCGCCGTAACTACCGGTCCCAATATCTCCAAACCGTTCATCCACGGCCTGGGCTATAACCGCGTCGTCACAGCTGAAGACGGCATCCGCCAGGAAGGCCAGCAATGGGGCGATGAACATGGCATCGAAGTGGACCAGAACTCCATCGACCGCATCGAGATCATCAAAGGCCCCGCCAGCCTGACCTACGGCTCCGACGCCATCGGCGGCGTCGTGAACCTGCTTACCCCCCCGCCCGTACCCGACGGCAAGATCCTCGGCTATGCCTCCGGCATCTATGGGACCAATAACGGCCTCATCAACGGAACCTTCCGCCTCCAAGGCAACCGCAATGGCCTGGTATGGGGCACACAACTCTCCGCCAAAGGCGCCAAAGACTACCAGGACCAGCACGACGGCCGTGTCTATGCTACCAACTTCGACGAAAAGGACGCCCGCGCCATGATCGGCCTCAATAAGTCCTGGGGCTACTCCTATCTTAACGCCTCGCTCTTCGACGATCTCCAGGCCATACCCGATGGAAGCCGCGATAGCGCGACCCGCAAATTCACCTACCAGATCACCGACTCCGACACCTATCGCCCTATCGTTCCCGAATCCGTCCTCAATTCCTATTCCATCCCGACCCTGCACCAGCACGTCCAGCTTTACCGCATCTACGACATCAGCAACATCGCAATCGGCAACGGCAGCCTGCTGGTCAACCTCGGCTGGCAATACAGCCACCGCCGTGAATTCACCCACCCGCAAAACCCCGACGTTCCCGGCCTGAACCTGGAGCTCCATACCTATACCTACGACATCAAATATAATTTCACGATCGGCCACAGCTACGAAACCAGCGTCGGCGTCAACGGGATGTACCAAAACAACGCCCTTGGCTATAGTACCGACTTCCCCATCCCCGCCTACCACCAATTCGATATCGGTCCCTTCTTTGTCGAAAAGAAAAGCCTCGGCAAACTCGACATCACCGGCGGCGCAAGGGTCGACACCCGCATCTTCTCGGGCCAGTCCGCCTACATCGACACCACAGTGGCCTATTTTCCAACACTCTACACCGGCGAGAACCCGCTGTCCACACCCGGCGTCACCCAGCAGTTTCCGTCGCTCAGCAAGACCTTCTCCGGCGTTTCCGGCAGCCTCGGCGCTACCTACAATTTCTCTGACCACTTCCTGATCAAAGCCAATATCGCCCGCGGCTTCCGTGCGCCAAGTATCGCCGAGCTTTCCGCCAACGGCCCCGACCCCGGCTCCCAGATCTACCACGTCGGCAACAGCAGTTTCAAACCGGAATTCAGCTTACAGGAAGATGTAGGCGCCGCGCTCAACCTGGCCCATGTCACGGCCAGCATCAGCCTATTCGACAATCATATTCAGAACTATATCTTCCAGGAACAGATCCTTGATGCCAATGGCAACCCCGAACGCGTCAACCCCGACGGATCACCCAACCCCAACGGCGAATACAGCAAGTTCACCTACGTACAAAGCGCAGCGCGGATCGATGGCGGTGAATTTTACCTCGATATCCATCCCGTCTCCTGGCTGCACTTTGAGAACTCCCTCTCCCTGACCTACGGCACTAACCTCATTGACGGCGGCAAAGCCCCCGATAGCCTGAAATACCTGCCCTTTATGCCGCCGCCGCATACCCACTCTGAACTGCGCGGGACCACCACTAAAGGATTCGGCCGGATCAGGAATGGCTATGTATTTATCGGCTTCGATCACTACAATCCGCAAAACCGCTTTTTCGCCGCCTATGGGACCGAAACCTATACCGCCGGCTATAACCTCCTCAGCGCCGGCATCGGCATGAAACTTGTCAATGCAACCGGGAGAAGCATCATTGAGCTCTATTTCGAAGGCACCAACCTCGCTAACGTTAACTACCAGTCGAACATGAGCCGCCTGAAGTATTTTGATAATCCCGTCGTCCCGCCCGGCATCCAACCCGGTATCTTCAACATGGGCCGGAATATCAGCTTCAAGGTGGTAGTACCATTCGATCTGTCGCCAAAGGAACGCCCGACGCCCGCCTCCTGACGACCGGCAATAAAATACCGCCACCCTTCCGCGCCACATCACCCTTCCACCACCCTTCCGCCTCACATCACCCTTCCACCACCATACCCCGCCACATCACCCTTCCGCCTCACATCACCCTACCGCCCCGCAATCGGGGTCCCCACAACAGGGAAAGAAGAGATCCTCAACCGCGCCGCCCCCATCGGAACCAACTCCAGGGACTCCTCCGGCGTACTCACCGCCACCGGACTTTGCGGCAAGACCCCGCAAAGCCCATACCGATCCACCGTCCACTGCGGGATCCGCCGTCCCTTCGCCCTGATCTCGACCGGCGCCGCTTCCTGTGTCCAGGGAAAATCATCCGCCGGCCATGGCCGATGCACCACTTCAAAATTCGCCGCCGCTGCTCCCGATCCCGCTCCCCACCCCGCCGCTTCCGCACCCGCGCCCGTCGCCGCCGCCGCACCCGCACCCCCCACCTCCAACCCATAATTCCACGCACTCCCCGCCAGGATCTCAAAGGCCGGCCACTTCGCCTCATCTGCACCCGCCTGCCACTTCGAGTCCCCGATCGCATGAGCCTTGCTATCCACCTTTATATAATCTTCTTTGATCTTCAGGGAAAAGGTCAATGGCCCCCAACTCACACTAACACTATTCTTGTTCGCCTCCCACGTCCGCACCCTGACCGCCATCGGCAGCACCAATTCCACCACATCCCCATCCACCCACGTCTTCTCGATCTTCGCATACCCATCCGGCAAAAACCGCACCTCCATGTCAACCCCATTCACCCGCAGCCGGGCCGAAGAACACCACCCCGGTATCCGCAAATACAACGGAAACCTCGACGGCCTATCCACCCCCACCCTGATACTCACCGTCGAATCGAACGGATAATGCGTCGTCTCCTCGACCGTAACTTCACTCCCATCGCCAACCTTCGCCCTCACAAGACAACTGCTGTACAACAATCCCGCAATCCCATCATCCGGCGTCGCCATCCACAAATGCTCCGCATAATAAGGCCAGCCCTGCGAATGATTGTGCTGACAGCACCGGCTGCTGAACGGATTCATCAACAGGAACGGCCCCGAATTCTCAATCCCCGGACTGTGATCCCGGTCGTCGCTGACCACCATATTCGGCGCCGTCAGATAACGCAACCCCCTGAAATCCGGCAGGACCGCCGCCGGATACGTATTGAACGCCACATCCTCACAGTTATCACCCCAACCGGGATCGCCCGTGATCCCCATCAGCAGCTCATCCGACGACATCTGCTCCACCATGCCGCAAGTCTCCACCGCCTGCCGCGGATCGGAATACCCCTTCCGCGCATCCTCATCGGCCCCAAACATCCCTCCAGGCACCTGCCCGTACAACCGCCGCACCAACCTGAAATCCGTATACGTCGCCGCCAGATCAACGGAATCCCTCGTCTGCATATACCACGTCGCCGGCTCCCGGAAACACTGCGCCACATTCACATTATGCCAGTTCGGCAAGGTCGTATCCTGCTCCCAATTGGCCGTACACCGGTGGATCTTGGCCGCGAGATCCAGCAGCCACCGCTCCCCGGTATGATCGTAAAGCCAGTAGATACTGTACAGATTGTCGCCGCCCCGGCTATTCTCCCAATAGGTCCGCAGCAGTTGACCCTCCGGCACCCCCATCTCCCACCGGAAATACCGCGCCATGAATGTCAGCACTCTGGCATCCCCGCTATACTCGTAATACGACTGCATACACCACAGCATAAGCATATTCGGCCATAGATCAGGGATGGGATCCTTCGCCGGATCCTCCACCACCCGCGGCCCAAAATATCCATTCGCCCCTTGACTTCGAAACACCTTTTCCAGCCAATCCCGCACCGTCGCGATCATCACACTGTCCTTCAACAGATAGGCCAGATCACCATATCCCTTCAACCAATACGGCACCTCCTCCCAACCATGCGATCCCTGCCCCGTCCCGCTATACCACGCATTGTCCTTCTTATCCAGCCAGGCGCTGATCTCCCCCAAATGCCCGGTTAACCTATCCCGTTGTAACTCCAGGTACTTCCTGACCCACCCTCCCGGTTCCACGCTGCCCACCGGGAGCTTGATAAAACTCAACGGCGCCAGCGGCGCGCGGTTCGAAATATAATACGAATTGACCCGACCGGTCTCCGGCCGCCCCACCGCCGTGACCTTCACCCCGCCATCATCCCCTTCCAACGTTTTCACCCCCCATATCCTCCCCGCATCCGTCTTCAACAAGTCCAATACAACCACCTCATTCTTCCCCTTCTTCAACCAGCTTGCCGGACAATACAACCGCCGCTGCGGCCCGACGTTCCAATACCGCCCCAGGTTATGCCCATTCACCCACACGACCCCCTTTCTGAATTGAGATAGATCCATATAAGTATCTGCCACACTATCCAGCATGAATTCACCCCTATAGAAAAATCCCGGCCGGGAAGTATCCCTGCCGACAGCGGCA
>DATJMG010000295.1:0-9014 GCA_035508835.1 Puia sp. | reverse complement strand
GTGCTTCCACAATTTGCGGATCGCGATGAACCAGTAGTTCTTTAGCATGTGTGTTGGATTATGGGTGAAGGTACAATGATGTCTGGTTACTCGTTACGGAGCGCGTCAACTGGATTCCGGATGGCGGCCCGGATCGCCTGTACGCTCACCGTCAGCATGGCAATGGCGACTGCCGCCAGTCCGCAAAACCCGAAGATCCACCACGGCACCGTCGTTCGGTAGACAAACCCGTTCAGCCAGCCATGCAGGAAATACCAGGCGACAGGCGCGGCGATGACAAAGGCCAGGGCGACCGGCCAGAGGAAGTCCACCGTCAGCATCCGGAAGATGCGAACGACACTGGCGCCCATGACCTTTCGGATACCGATCTCCTTTTGTCGCTGTTCGGCGGCGAAAGTGGCAAGACCCAGCAGGCCCATGCAGGAAATAGAGATGGCTATGATCATGGCGAGGCGCATCAGGCCCGAAAGGCGTTGTTCCTCCCGGTAGAGATTGGCGATATCATCATCGTAGAAGCTGTAGGAAAACTTTTCATGGGGATAGGTCGCCTGCCAGATCTTATCGACCTGCGACAGCACCGTCTCTATGCTCTCGGGCTGCCGCGCCCCGGGGGCAAGCCGGATGCTGATCTCCGGCACGCGCTTGTTGTAATGGAGGTACAGCGGCGGGATGGCCTGTTGCAGCGGACGGGCATTGAAATCCCGGACGACCCCGACGATGACACCCCTGGCCCCGCCCGGACCACTACTCCCCTGCTCAACGGGTTGCCCAAGCCCGTCCTGTGGCCGCCGAAAGCCGAGCTGGCCGGCCAGCGTCTCATTGACCACATATTCATTGACTGAATCATTGGCGAGGAAATTGCGCCCCGCGACGAGCCTTAGCCCATACAACCGGAGATAATCGGTATCGGCATCTTTAACGAAGACATTCTCTACCTGCCGGTCCTGCGGCCCATGATAAGTGAAGTTGGTCGACATCTGCCAACCGGTCTGCGGCGGCCCTGCGTTGAGACTGACCATCGCGATGCCCGGGAGGGCGCGCAGTCGTGTCGCCAGTACTTCCCTTTCCCTGGCAGGGCCATTGGCGCTGAAATTGATGATGGCGTCCTTGTCAAAGCCGAGGTCCTTGTTGAGAATATAGTGCAGCTGGCGGGCGACGATGACGGTCCCTATGATAAAAACCAGCGATATGGCAAACTGGAAGACGATAAGGCCCCGGTGCAGGAAGCGATTCGGCCGAAGGTCGCTGCCCGCCTGGCCTTTGAGGCTCAGTACAGGCAGCAGCGCGGAGATCACCTTTGCCGGATACCAGCCGGCCAGCAGGGAAGTGATGATGGTGATGCCGGGCAGGAACAGGAGGGTCGCCCCGGAGAGGTCCAGCTGAAGACCGGGCGGCATATACGAGTGGAGCAGGCTAATCACCGGCCGGGTGATCAGCAGCGACAGGATCACGGCCAGCAGGGTCAACAGAAAGGTCTCGCCGAGGAACTGCCAAATGATATTCCTGCGCCGGCCGCCAAGTACCTTCCGGATGCCGACCTCCCTCGTGCGACCCAGCGATTGGGCCGTAGACAGATTGACAAAGTTGATCACCGCCAGCAAGAGGATGAAGACGGCGATCCCCATCAAACCGTACAGCGTGGGCAGATGCGCCTTGCGCGAATAGGCATCCATGTAGTCGCCGTTGAAATGGATATCGGCCAGCGGCTGCAGCTCGAGAATGCCGATGCCGCCGGGAGGCAACAAAAAGTATTTTTTTACAAAGGCCGGGAATTGGCGTTCCACCTGCGCGGGCGTGGCGCCTTTGTTGAGCAGGACAAAGCCCTGCGAGAGGGAGCTGACCGCGCCCCAATTGTTCAGCGGATAATTTTCCCCTATGAAGCTTTGCTGAGCCGTGCTATAGGAAATGAAGTCCCGGAAGGCGAAATCCGTGTTGTGGTCCCAATCCTGCACTACGCCGGAAACGTAAGTCAGCAGCGAATCCTGGTAGATCACTTGTCTGCCGATGGCCGCTTGCGGGGAGATGGGCCCAAAATATTGTTTCACCGCAGCGGCGGACAGCACCACCCGGAAGGGTTCGTTGAGACTGGTCGCAGGATTGCCGGCCAGCCAGGTATAGTGAAAGACCTGGAAATATTGCGGGTCGGCGATGATGACCGGGGAGGGGCCGCCACCGGTGGGCGCGTCGAATTCTTTTGTCTGCCGGCCGGTCCCTGCGCCGGGAATGGTCACTTTGGCAGTGAGGTTTAAAAAACCGGACACGGCCTCACAGCCCGTCACCTCCTTGCGCAGCGTCGGTGGAAGCGGACCGGGTACGCCGGCGTTGTGGCCCATACTTTCACCCCTCTTGAAGGTGGTGACAATGCGATAGATGCGGTCGCCGCCGGGGTGGAAATGGTCGTAGCTTAGCTCGAAATGCGTGATCAGGAAGATGATCAGGCAGGAGGTAAAACCCACGGCGAGGCCGAGTATGTTGATCGCGGCGTGGACCTTGTGCTTCCACAATTTGCGGATTGCGACGAGCCAGTAATTTTTGAGCATGTCATTCGACCACAAAGAGCTTGCCACCTCATAAGTTATTGCGTGCCAATGGATGCACCAGGAGGGCCGGGCGGGGGTGTCCGCTTTTGATACGGCGGGTGTCCGGCTGTGGCGGGCGTTCAGCTATGGCGGGTGTCCGGCTGTGGCGGGTGTCCGGCTGTGGCGGTTGTCCGGCTGCGGCGGGTGGTCGGCTGTGGCGCGAATGGAGGCGGGACGGGCTATGACCCGGCTATGACGTCAACAACGGCTCCGCGGTGAGGAAATGGTTGTACAGCGCTTCGTATTGCGGGACGATGCGGTGGATATCAAAGTTCTTCGCATGTGCCAGGGCGTTTGCCTTGAACCGTCTCAGGATTGTGTCGTCTTCGAGGATGCTGATCGCATGTTCGCTCATTCCGCGGATATCGCCGATGTCGTCGAGGTAGCCGGTTTCGCCCTGGACGGCAATCTCGGGGAGGCCGCCGGCATTGGTGGAGATGACCGGGACGCCCGCCGCCATGGCTTCGAGCGCTGCGAGCCCGAAGCTTTCATATTCCGACGTCAGCAGGAACAGGTCGGCCACCGCAAGGATCTCTTCCATTTGTTCCTGTTTGCCTACAAAACGCACGTCGTCACAGATGTCGAGCTCGCGGCAGAGGCTTTCGGCGCCGCTGCGTTCGGGGCCGTCGCCGACGAAAAGCAGCTTGGCGGGCATCTTGTGTCGCACGATCTCGAAGATGCGGACGATATCCTGGACACGTTTCACTTTCCGGAAGTTGGAGGCATGGAGGAGGATGCGTTCGCCGTTGGGCGCGATGACCTTGCGGAAGGCGTCGATGGGCTTTTTGTGAAAACGCCTCGTGTCAACAAAATTATAGATGACCTGGATCTCCTTTTCGATATTGAAGATCTGGTAGGTCTCGTCGCGAAGGTTCTCTGAGACGGCGGTGATGGCGTCGGATTGGTTGATGGAGAAGGCGACGACGGGGGCGAATGTCTTGTCGCGGCCGACGAGGGTGATATCCGTTCCGTGGAGTGTCGTGATCACCGGGATGTGACGGCCCTGGGTTTCGACGATCTTCTTGGCCAAATAGGCGGCGGAAGCGTGGGGGATCGCGTAGTGGACGTGCAGGAGGTCGAGGTGGTGGTTGGTGATGACGTCGACCATCGTGCTGGAGAGGGCGGTTTCATAAGGCGGGTAATCGAAAAGCGGATACGTGGTGACGCGGACTTCGTGGTAGAAGATGTTTGCGTTGAATTCATTGAGGCGGACGGGTTGCTGATAGGTGATAAAATGCACCTGGTGGCCTTTATCCGCCAGGGCCTTCCCTAATTCCGTAGCGAGGACGCCGCTGCCTCCAAAGGTCGGATAACAAACAATTCCTATACGCATAGAATGTGTTTATGTAAGATAACCTTTTTTTACCTTTAGCGGAAAATAACATTGATGAAGGCTAAATTGTTGAGTGGCAACCTACTTTTCTTTTTGTTAGTATGGAGCTGGATGGTGTTTGCGCCGGGCGGGAGCGCATTCGGGCAGGCGGATTCGGCGGGGATGGGGATCGATCAGGCGCGGTACCTCGAGGATTCGGCGCTCATCCGGCGGCTGGCGGACACGATCCTGACGGACGGGCAGGCCTATGATAACCTCCGGGTTTTGACGAAGAAGGTAGGGGCGCGGCTGTCGGGCAGTCCGGGTTTTTATAAGGCGGAGCGCTGGGGTTGGCAGGCGTTGGAGGAGGCGGAGGCGGATAAGGTCTGGATGCAGGAGTGCATGGTCCCGCATTGGGTGCGGGGCGGGAAGGATACGGCGCATTTCTATGGCGCGGGGGTCAGCGGGGGGCTGGATGTGATCGCGCTGGGGAATTCGGTGGGGACGGGGCCGAGGCCGCTGGAGGCAAAAGTGTTGCTCATCCATAACTTCGATGAGCTGGAGCGGCGGAAGGATGAGGTGAAGGGGAAGATCGTCTTCTATAACTATCCGTTCAACCCGCTTTTTGTCGAGACGTTCGCGGCCTATGCGGATGCGGTGCGGTACCGCGGGGCGGGGGCGAGCAGGGCGGCGAAATATGGCGCAGTGGGCGTCCTCGTGCGTTCCATGTCCGAATCCGTCGATAATGTGCCGCATACGGGGTCGCTGAACTATGCGGATTCGCTGCCGAAGATCCCGGCGGCGGCGGTGGGACTTCGCGATGCGGACCGGCTGGCAGCGTTATTGGAAGGGCATGCGGATTTGACCGTCTCGATGTTTACGCATGGCTATATGCTTCCCGATACGCCGGCGCATAATGTGATCGGCGAGTTGAAGGGTTCGGTGCTCCCGGATCAGTACATCACGGTGGGTGGACATCTGGATTCGTGGGACCCTGCGGAGGGGGCGATGGATGACGGCGCGGGGTGTGTACAGTCCATCGAGGTGCTGCGGGCGTTGCGCGCGATCGGCTATAAACCGCGGCATACGATCCGGGTGGTGTTGTTTGCCAATGAAGAGAACGGCGGTCGCGGCGCGCGCAAGTATGCTGAAGCGGCGAAGGAGGCGGGAGAGCAGCATTTGCTCGGACTGGAGAGTGATAATGGCGGATTCACGCCGCGGACATTTTCGTTGTCGCTCACCGATGAGAAGCTTGCGGAGATCCGGCCGTGGCTGGACCTGTTGCGGCCGTATGGGGTATATGCTTTTGAGAAGGGCGGCGGCGGCTCGGATACGAATCCGCTCAAGGGCGCGGTCGGCGCGGTGGTCGGCGAGTTGAAGCCGGATTCGCAGCGGTATTTCGATTATCATCATGCGCGGACGGATGTGCTGGAGAATGTGAACAAGCGGGAGCTCGAGTTGGGGACGGTGACGATGGCGGCGTTGATCTACCTGGTGGACAAATACGGGTGGAACCCTTATTAAGGGTTCCGCGAGCAAAGCGAGCAGACAAACTATGGAAAGAGACAGCGTCAGCTGTCATCGTGTGGAGAAAGATGGAATACGATGATCTCGGGTATATGTAAGCAAAATTGAATTTAGATGAAGAAAGCGCTTGGGATTTCCGCGGTGGTGATTGTCCTCGTGCTGGTACTGCTGGCAGTGGGGCGGTATTATTTTGTTTTTGGCTCGGGGATGAAGGCGGGGACGTTGAATTATGTGGTCTATAAAGGATACATTTTCAAGACGTATGAGGGCGAGATGATCCTGACCGGTTTGCAGTCGAAAGGGCCGGCCGCGATGTCGTCGAATGAGTTTCTTTTTTCGGTGACGGATAAGGCTCTCGCGATGAAGTTGATGGTCAATGCCGGGCGCGAGATGGTGCTTCACTACAATGAATACAACGGCGCCTTACCCTGGCGGGGCTATAGTAAGTTTGTCGTGGATAGTATTGTGTCGATCACGAATCCGGTGGGAGGGGCGCCGGGGGGCCGGGTGACGCCGACGGGACCGGCTGGAGGACCGGCGGGAGGAGCGACGCCAGGGGGACCGGCTGGCGCGCCGGCAAAATAGGCATTATTCCGACCTCAAACCCTTCACGGGGTTAGCCACCGCCGCTTTGATCGCCTGGAAGCTGACGGTGAACAAGGCAATGACAATGGCGGCGAACCCGGCCAGCGCGAACATCCACCACTGGATATCCACTTTGTAAACAAATTCCTGCAGCCAGCGGTGCATGGCCCACCAGGAAACGGGAGCGGCGATCACAAAGGCAATGGCCACCAGCCTGATGAAATCCCCGGATAACAAGCGGAAGATACCGGTGGTACTGGCTCCGAGTACTTTTCGGATGCCGATCTCTTTGCTTCGTTTTTCGGCGCTGAAAGCGGCGAGACCGAACAGCCCGAGACAGGAGATGACGATCGCCATCCCGGTGAAGGCATTGATGATATGGGACATGGTGATCTCCGACCGGTACTGGCGCTGTACCTTGTCATCCAGGAACGCGTAATCGAACGGCGTTGCCGGTACATCCCGGCGCCACAGGGTTTCTATTTCGCCCAGCAGGGCGGTATAGTCCGTCGTCCGGGTATGTACAATCAATTGATTGATGTCTTGCCCGGTGGGATCATACAGGATCATAAAAGGCTTCACCTTATCCCGGAGCGAGGTGTAATTGATGTCTCTCATCACCCCGGCGATCCGGTATTGCCGCGAGTCGGTCGCGAACAGTTGAGTCCCTACGGCGGAGGAAGGGGTCAGGCCCAGCCGCCCCGCCAACGTTTCGTTGATGATCACCGAGCCGGAGTCATGGGCACGAAAGTTCCTGCCGGCCATGAGGCGGATACCCATGACCGTTACAAAATGTTCGTCCGTGGCCAGATTCGCCTGATCGATGGATGTTGCCGTATTGCCGCCCGCCAGCCACACGCCCCAGTCGTGGTAGGTCGCGGCCCCGGGATAATTATTGGCCATGCTCACATCCGCCACCCCGGCGAGTTTCCGGAGGTCTTCGGCAAAGGCCGGCATTTTGATCCTCGTATCGTCGGTATGGAACGTAAAAATGAGCTGCTGATCCTTATTAAAACCGAGGTCCTTATTTTTTATGTAATTCAGCTGGGAAAAAATGATAATAATGGCGGCAATGAGCATGATGGACAGGGCAAACTGGAATACCACAAGGGAACGGCGGATACCGGCCGCCGAGATATGATTGGTGAAATTGCCTTTGATCACTTTGACAGCCTTGAATGCGGACAGATAGAACGCGGGATAACTACCGGCCAGCAGCCCGGTGACGACTACAATAGCCGCCAGTATCAACCACACGCTGTAATCGGCGAGCATGGACATTTGCACGTCTGCCTGCGTGATCGCGTTCAGCCAGGGAAGCGCGATGGCCAGCATCGGCAAGGCGATCGATACTCCGACGAGGGCCAGCACACAGGATTCGGCCAGGAACTGAAAAACGAGGCTGGTCCTCCGGGCCCCCACTACCTTCCGGATGCCAACCTCCTTCGCCCGCCCGGATGCCCTGGCGGTTGACAGGTTCATAAAATTGATACAGGCGATGACCTGGATCAGTATTGCTATCAGCATCAAAACATACAAAAAAGAGCTGCTGATCGTACGGCCTGTTTCCACCTCATATCCGGCCGACGTGTGGATGGAGGCTATCGGCTGCAGGTGCAGCACCTTGGTCATGCCGCCATCCTTGAATTGCTGTTCGCCATATTTTTCCAGGAAGGCGGGCAGTTTCTTTTCCAGGGCTTCGCGGGAGGCGCCGGGTGCGAGCTTTACATAGGAATAGGCAAAATTATTACCCGCCCATTCGTTGTTCTGCAGCATCGATCCCCCAAACCCGTTGGGGTTCATCTTAATGAACATATTGGCATGGAGGCTGGATTTGACCCGGCTTTCGTCGACCACGCCGGTGACGGTAAAAAGATTTTTTCCCCAGGCATCACTCATGGTAATCGTTTTTCCGATGGGGTCCTCCGCACCGAACAGCCTGTCGGCCACGGGCCGGGATAACACGATGGAATTGGGCGCCGATAATACATGGTCCGGGTGGCCTGACGATAATACATGGTCCGGACGGCCCGCTGAAAAAGGAAAATTAAAGATGTCAAAAAAAGTCGAGTCTACGAGATAGGCGTCGTTTTCATAAAACGACTTTTCTTTATAGGCAAGCAGATGCTCGTCGGCCCCAAGCGTCGGGATGAACCGGGTGAATTGCAGCACCTGGGGGAAATCGCTTTTCATGGCGGGCGCGATGGGCGGAGACGTCGTCGCCATGGTATGCTGATCATCGCCGGTAGTTTTCAACGTGGTGGTGACCCGGTAAATATCGGGGGCGTGATCGAACTGCCGGTCATAGCTGTACTCGTCCTTTACGTACAGCACGATGTAAAGACAACACAGGGTGCCGATGGCAAGCCCGGCGAGGTTGATGAAGCTGAATGTCCTGTTCTTGCGGAGGAACCGGAGGGCGGTTTTGAGATAGTTGTGAAGCATCGTGGAGGTCGGGCGAAAAATGATGCCAAATTCTAAAGATTTAATAACCACCGGCTTAGTTCCAAGGCTGGATCTTTGGTGCCCGATTTCGATACAAAGGGTGTATGGTTTCAGCGGGGTTGGCGGGCCTCATTTTTCAACCAGGCGATATATTCTTTTGTTTGGGAGGCGAGATAGTAGGGGAGGTTGAGTAATCGGTAAGATTTTCCTTCGGCAGTTGTTGTTGTTGTCAGTTGAAACTCTCCGGCATAAAAGCGAATGGCCATATCATGGGGCGCCTGGTCCATGAAGATATGAAGGGACTTCAAGGACCCATCTTTTCCGGCTTTTACCTCAATGGGGATCAACTGGCCCTCGAAGGGAAAAACGTAATCTACTTCGGCTAACGCAGTTTTCTTTTCCCTTGTCCAGAAATTCAGGCTGCTTAATGGGTTAAATTGCTGCGCGAGAATTTCCTGACCTACGAGATGTTCTATTATCGTACCCTGATGTATTCGATTGAGATCGTCTGTTCCAAGTATCTCCGTTTGAATGCCCAGGAAATAATTCATCATTCCTGTATCGAG
>DATJMG010000294.1:0-24116 GCA_035508835.1 Puia sp. | reverse complement strand
GGTCGGCTGAATTTCGAATGTTGTGGCGGCGGCCAGTAGGATATGCATATGCAAATATCGGAATCCTTGACTTTTTTCTGCTATGCATTACCTTTGCGGACCGGCTGAGGCCGGGGGATCTTAATCTGGTAATATGGTGTATTTGACGCGGGTCGAGCATTTCAATGCGGCGCACAAGCTTTATAATCCCGGCTGGAGCAGGGAGAAGAACGAGGAGGTATTTGGCAAATGTGCCAACGAGAACTGGCATGGCCATAATTATGAGCTGTATGTGACGGTGAAGGGGGAGCCGAATGCGGATACGGGTTTCCTGTTCGATGCGAAGCGGCTGAGCGGGATCATCCGGGAACATGTCATCGAGAAGCTGGACCACAAGAATTTGAATATCGAAGTCGACTTTTTGCGGGGGAAGATGTGTTCGAGTGAGAACCTGGTGATCGGGATCTGGCAGCAGCTTGCGCCGCAGCTGCCGGGGGAGGTGCGGTTGCATGGGATAAAGCTGTATGAGACGCCGAGAATCTATGTGGAATATTTCGGGGAATAAGGACGGGTGTTTCGGGGAATGTCGATGGATGTTTCGGGGAATGTGGACGGGTGCAGGGAATGTGGCGGGATTGCGGGTTAAAAGGAGGGATCGATTATGAAAGAGGTAAATAAAAAAGTGGCGGTTTTTCGCTGTGAGCATTTTAATGCGGCGCACCGCCTTTTCAATCCGGCGTGGGATGATCAGAAAAATGCGGCGGTATTCGGGAAGTGCAGCAATCCGCATTATCACGGGCACAATTATGAGCTGGTCGTGAAGGTTGTCGGCGAACCTGATCCGGAGACGGGTTATGTCCTGGACATGAAACTTTTGTCGCGGATCACCAGGGAGGAGGTGCTGGATCGTTTCGATCATCGCAACCTCAACCTGGATACCACTTTTTTCAGCGAGCTGAATCCGACGGCGGAGCATATTGCGATGGTGATCTACGATCTGTTGCGGGCGAGGATCGATCCGGCGCTGGACCTGCAGGTCCGGCTCTATGAGACGGACAGGAACTTCGTGGAGTATCCGGCGTGAAATCAATAACTGACCGGAGGTCAGTTCGCACTTTACGACTGAAAGAAGGGAAGTGCAGACATTTTAAAATAATCGGAATCATGGCGTATAGGAAAATCGAACAGTACGATGAGGATGTGACGGATGCGTTGATGGGGAATTACCGGCATTCACTGGGTCTGCTGGGGGAGGACCCTCATCGCGAGGGGCTGCTGAAGACACCTGAGCGGGTGGCCAAGGCGATGCAGTTCCTCACGCAAGGCTATGGGATGGATGCGCGGGCGATCCTGAATTCGGCTAAATTTCACGAAGAAGTGAGCGAGATGATCCTGGTGAAGGATATCGAGCTTTACAGTCTTTGCGAGCACCACATGTTGCCATTCTTTGGCAAGGCGCATGTCGCCTATATCCCCAACGGCTGGATCACCGGGTTGAGCAAGGTTGCGCGGGTAGTGGATGTCTATTCCCGGCGGTTGCAGGTTCAGGAGCGGCTGACGACGGAGATCCTGCATGCGATCAAAGATACCCTGCAGCCTCTCGGTGTTGCGGTGGTCATCGAAGCGTCGCATCTTTGCATGATGATGCGGGGTGTCCAGAAGCAGAATTCGGTGACGACTACTTCGGCCTTCTGGGGTGAGTTTGAGAAGAATGAGACCCGCAGTGAATTTACCAAACTGATCTCTTCCAACCTTCATTAACCGGGCGGCAGCGCGTTAAATAGGCGACAGGGCGAGAAAAAAAGACCTTATATTTGTGTAGTTGTCAGCGCAAACAAGATAGTTGTCAGCGTAAACAAGACAGTTGTCGGCGCAAACAAGACAGTTATCGGCGCAAAAACTAAACCCTTAGCAGAATGAAGCATGCATATGTGTTCCCGGGGCAGGGATCGCAGTTCCCGGGTATGGGTAAAAATCTTTATGAGAATAGTGCTTTTGCCAAGAAGTTATTCGAGCAGGCCAATGATATTCTCGGTTTCCGCATTTCTGACACGATGTTTAACGGGACGGAGGAGGAGTTAAGGCAAACGATGGTAACGCAGCCTGCCATCTTTCTTCATTCCGTCATCGCCTTTAAAGGGGTGGAGAACAACCGCCCGGATATGGTGGCGGGTCATTCGCTGGGGGAGTTTTCGGCGTTGGCGGCCTGCGGCGTGTTGAGTTTCGAGGATGGGCTGTTGCTGGTTGCGGCGCGGGCGCAGGCGATGCAAAAGGTTTGCGAGGCCGGTCCTTCGGCCATGGCTGCGATATTGGGGTTGGAGGACGAAAAGGTGGAGGCGATCTGTGCGGAGGTTCAGGAGAAGACCGGGGAGATCGTCGTGCCGGCGAATTATAACTGTCCGGGTCAGTTGGTGATCAGCGGTTCGGTCAGGGGGGTCGAGATCGCCTGTGAGCAGATGAAGGCAGCCGGTGCGAAGCGGGCGCTGGTGTTACCCGTCGGGGGGGCGTTCCATTCCCCCTTCATGGCGATGGCACAGGATGAGTTGAAGGCGGCGATCGAGAAGACGACGTTCTATATGCCGGGCTGCGCCGTCTATCAGAATGTGGCGGCCAAGGCGGTGGTGGAGAAGGATGAGATCAAGAAGAATTTGATCGAACAATTGACGGGGGCGGTCCGGTGGACGCAGTCGGTGCGGGCGATGGTGGAGGATGGGGCTTCCCACTTTACGGAAATCGGGCCGGGGAAGGTGCTGCAGGGGTTGATCCAGAAGATCGACAAAACGGTTCAGGTAGACGGGGTGAGTTAGGTGTTTTCGACGGAGCAGGTGATCCAGCCGCTGTCGAATCGGGCGTGATATTTTTTGTAGAAGTTGATGGCGGGTTCGTTCCAGTCGAGCACCTGCCAGACCATTCCTTTAAACTCCTTTTCTTTCATTTCAATCAGCAGGCGGTCGAAGAGAAGCTTACCGAGGCCGCGGCCGCGCATGTTTTCGGTGACGATGATGTCTTCGAGGTATAGTCGTTGTCCTTTCCAGGTACTGTAACGGATATAATACAGTGCAAATCCTTCGACGCGATCATTGACGGTGATGACGAATGCCCACCAGACGGGATGGGGGCCGAAGCCGCTTTCGGCGAAGTGTTCCGCGGTGACGGTGACTTCGTGGGGGGCTTTCTCGTAGTGGGCGAGTTCGCGGATCAGTTCCAGCAGGCGGGGGCAGTCTTCGCGAACGGCCCGGCGGATGCGAATATCGGGTGATGGTGCCGGAGAGGGGGCGGTATTTTCCATGGCGTGAGGGAGGTTTGTGGGTGGGGTGTTATGGTTAGTGGCGCGGGTTTTTTGCGGCATTTGTCGGGTTATGGTTAGTGTCCCCATTTGACCCAGGTAGCGCCCCAGGTGAAGCCGCCGCCGAAGGCAGCGAGGACGAGGTTATCGCCTCTGTTGAGCTTCTTTTCCCAATCCCAGAGGCAGAGGGGGATGGTTCCGGCGGTGGTGTTGCCATACCGTTGGATATTGATCATCACCTTTTCTTCGGAGAGGCCCATGCGGTGGGCGGTTGCGTCGATGATCCTTTTGTTGGCCTGGTGGGGGACGAGCCAGGCGATATCCGCTGACGTGAGGTGGTTGCGTTCCATGAGCTCGGCGCTGATGTCGGCCATTCCTTTGACAGCGAATTTGAAAACGGCTTGTCCTTCCTGGTAGATATAGTGTTCTCCCGCGGCCACGGTTTCGTAGGAGGCGGGATGCCAGGAGCCGCCGCCTTTCATGTGGAGGTGGGTTCGGCCGCTGCCGTCGCTTTTGAGGATGCTGTCGAGGATGCCGAAACCTTCGTAGTTGGGCTCCAGCAGCACACCGCCGGCGCCGTCACCGAAGATGATGCAGGTGGTTCGGTCGCCATAATCGACGATGCTGCTCATTTTGTCAGCGCCGATGACGACTACCTTGGAGTAGCGGCCGCTTTCGATGTACATGGCGCCGGAGGTGAGAGCATAGAGAAAGCCGGAGCAGGCGGCGGACATATCGAAGCCCCATGCGTTCTTTGCTCCGGTCTTGTCGCAGACGATGTTAGCGGTAGCGGGGAAGAACATATCGGGGGTGACGGTGGCGACGATCACGCAGTCGATCTCTTCGGGGTGGATGCCTCTCTTTTCGCAGATCTCCAGCAGGACGGGTGCGCAAAGGTCGGAGGTGGCTTTTCCGGGTTCTTTCAAAATCCTTCTCTCTTCGATCCCGGTGCGGGTACGGATCCATTGGTCGTTGGTGTCTACTAATTTCTCGAGGTCGGCATTGGTCAGTCGGTCTTCGGGTACATATCCTCCGATCGCAGTGATAGCGGCGGTCAATTTATTCCTGCTCATACTTCCAATCTGGTTATGAAAAGTTTTTTGCAAAGGTGGGGAAAAATATCCATTTTCGCGGCCATGATCGCCTTCTTACGTGGTGAATTCGCCTATAAAAGCCCTGCGTTGGTGCATATGGATGTGGCCGGCGTGGGATATGAGCTTCAAATCAGCCTGCACACCTATTCCCGGATCGAAAGTCTGAATAGCGGCGTGTTGCTGACCTATTTGCATATACGTGAAGATGCTCATGTCTTGTATGGCTTCTTTGACCGGGTGGAGAAGGACCTCTTTATCCAACTGATCAGTGTATCCGGTGTCGGCGCCAGCACGGCACGGATGATGCTGTCTTCGATGAGGCCGGAAGAGATTACCCGGGCCATTTTGCAGGGGAATTCCCGCGGGCTGGAAAGTATCAAGGGAATTGGCAAGAAATCTGCTGAGAGGATCATCCTGGAATTGCGCGATAAGGTGGGCAAAACCAGGGATGAACGGGCAAATATTTCGTCTCCCGCGAGCAATAGCCTTGAGCAGGATGCGTTAAATGCTTTGATCACACTGGGCATCGCCAGACCCGCGGCGGAAAATGCCATCAAGAAAGTGATCGGTGAGGCTTCGGGGACTGACAGGGTGGAGGATCTCATTAAGAAAGCACTAAAAATCTTGTAGCCTATTGTTGGATGTCTACCTAACTAATTCTTGCGGAAAGTTTGACCCGCTATCTTTTTCATGTAACGCTGGCTACGCTGCTTCTGGGCGCTGTATTGGTGGTTCGTACTACCGCCGCCGCAGCGCATCCGGCGTTTGAGGGGGTGGGGGGTGGACCGGCGAGGGTGGAGGGCGGACCTGCGGGGATGGGGGGTGACCCGGCGGGGATGGGGAAAGGCCGCCCGGACAGTGGGGAAGGCTCAGTTTGGCAGTGGGGCGGGATGTGTCCGTTGCGGGACACGGTGCCGGGTCGGGACACCACGCATAAACCCGTCGATACAGCGGGCAGGTATATGGATTCACTGATGAGAACGAAAGACAGCCTGCGGTGGCCGATCTATGACCGGAGAGGCGATTTCTTCACGGATTCTATTCACAATCCCTTCAACCTCATGGATCCGGCGAACATCCACGACTCGATCGCCTACGATCCGGAAACCCAGGAATATTATATCTACGAAAGAGTTGGAAGCCAATGGTACCGGGAGCCTACTGCCTATACCCGGGATGAGATGATGCAAATCCAGGGCAGGATTGACGAGGACGCCTATTTCCGGAGCCGGGCGGATGCGACGGCGGAATTAAACCGGCGAAATGCGAGGCCGAATCTTTCGGTGAGCGATAACCTGTTCAACCGGATTTTCGGGCCGGGGAAACCGGATATCCGGCCGCAGGGCAATGTGGATATCACTGCGGGGTACCAGGGTCAGAATATTGAAAACCCGACACTTCCGCAAAGCGCAAGGCGGCAGGGCGGGTTGATGTTCGACGAGTCGGCCAATTTGAACGTGCTGGGGTCGATCGGGAGTAAGCTGAAGCTGCCAATCAGCTATAACACCCTGGCTAACTTTAACTTCGAAAATCAGCTTAAGCTGGATTACACGGGCAGCGGGGATGAGATCGTCAAGAAGATCGAGGCAGGCAATGTGTCTTTTCAGACCAAAAGCACGCTGATCACGGGGGCTCAATCCCTGTTCGGGGTGAAAACCCAGCTGCAATTCGGGAAGTTGACGGTCACGGGGGTGCTGGCCAATGAAACCTCTCAAAAGCAATCGATCAATTCCGCCGGCGGGGCTGCGGTGTCGAGCTTCTCGTTCAAAGCGGACAATTACGATGAGAACCGGCATTTTCTGCTTGGCCAGTATTTCATGAACAATTTTAATCATGCGATGTCGACCCTGCCGGTTGTAAATTCGCAGGTACAGATCCTGCGGATCGAAGTATGGGTGACGAACAGGCAGGGTTATGACACAAGTTCCAGGCAGATCGTGGGCTTGATGGACCTTGGGGAGCAACAGCCTTACAATCCAAAGATCCATTCGCTGACCAATATTCCCTATCCCTTCAATAATGCCAACTCGGAATACACCAGCATCGTCAACGACCCGGCCAGCCGTGATCCAACGACGGATGTCAACAAGCTAAACTCGCTGGGACTAACACAGGTGCAGGATTTTGAGACGGTCTATGCGCGGAAACTGGGTCCCAGTGAGTACTATTATAACCCGCAGGTCGGCTTTATTTCATTGAATCAGGCGCTTCAGCCTTCTGACGTCCTGGCGGTCGCCTATCAGTACAGCTATAACGGTCAGATCTACCAGGTGGGGGAGTTTGCTTCGGATGTGCCGCCGGATACGGCTGCGGCCAATCCGCTCACGGGGGTGAGCGGCGGGGCGACGAAAGTATTATACCTCAAACTGTTGAAGGCTACGGCACAGCGGACCAACCTGCCGCTATGGAACCTGATGATGAAGAATATCTATTCGCTGACGGTCGCCGGCGGCAGTTCGCTGAGCAATATCACGAAGACCGGATTCCAGCTTTCGGTCAACTATGACCAGCCGAGCAAAGGGACGAAGAACTATCTGCCGGCGGGGCCCAAGACGGGTATTCCGCTGATCTCGTTATTGGGTCTGGACCGGCTCGATGCCAACAATGATCCGGGGCCGGACGGGCAGTTCGACTATATCGAAGGTGAGACGGTGATCTCCTCCCTGGGAACGATCATCTTTCCGGTGTTGCAGCCTTTCGGGCATTATTTGGATTCGGTGGCATTCAACAACAGCACGGTGGATACGGTTCAGCAGGATTATATCTTCTCCCAGTTGTATGACACCATCAAGGCAGTGGCGCAGACCTATGCCAACGTGGACCGGTATGTGATCACAGGATCGGCGAAAGGCCAGATGTCGAATACCATGTCGCTGGGCGCGTTCAATGTCCCGCAGGGTTCGGTAGTCGTCACGGCAGGGGGGCAGACGTTGAAAGAGGGCCAGGACTATACGGTGGACTATGCATCGGGGCAGGTAACGATCATCAACCAGTCGATCATCAATTCGGGGGTGCCGGTGAATGTGTCGTTCGAGAACAATGCCAGCTTCGGATTGCAGCAGAAAAGCTTTATGGGGTTGCGGCTGGACTACCTCGCGAAGAGCACGCCGACGGAGACCCTGACGCTGGGGGGAACGATCGAGCGGCTGAATGAGCGTCCCTTTTTTGCCAAGACCGATTATGGCGAGGACCCGGTGAGGAATACGATGTTTGGTGTGGATGCCAACTACAGCGGCCAGCTGCCGCAGCTAACGCGGGCGTTGAATCACTTGTATGCTACCAAGACGATGAGTACGATCAATGCGTATGGGGAAGGGGCTATCCTGAAGCCGGGGCATCCGCCGCAGATCGGGAAGGGTACATCGGGTGCGGTGTATATCGATGATTTCGAAGGCTCGACCAGTGCGATCGATCTGCGGTTCCCGCTGACCAGCTGGACGATGGCCTCTGCGCCGGCGGGTGTCGGGGGGCAGTATCCGCCGCTCTTCCCCGAAGCGGCGCTGAGCGATAGTCTTGAGTATGGGTATAACCGGGCGCGGCTGGCGTGGTATAACATCGATCCATCCTTACAGAATACCGGCGGCGCTGCTGATCCGGATGCGTATGAGAATACCTTACAGGACCCGAGGATCCAGCCGATCCTGGTGCAGCAGATCTTCCCGCAGCAGTCAGTGCAGACGGGGCAGGCCCAGTTGGTGACCTTCGATATGGCCTACTATCCGACCGACCGGGGGCCGTATAACTTCGATGCGCGGTCGGGAAGCATCAATCCGTCGAACGGCAAGCTCAACAACCCGACCACGCGCTGGGGGGGTATCATGCGGGCGCTGCAGCAAACCGACTTCGAAACGGCCAACATCGAGGTGCTGCAGTTCTGGGTGATGAGCCCATTCGATACGACAGGGCCGTCGGCGACTGTTCCGAATCTGGTGACGAATTCCACGGGGGGGTATATGTACATCGACATCGGGAGCGTAAGCGAGGATATCCTGAAGGACGGCAAGAAGGAGTTCGAAAACGGGTTGAACACCCCAAACATCGTTGCGGCGATCGACAGTTCGTCGGTCTGGGGGCGGGTACCGGCAAACCCTATCGAGGTGACGACGGCATTCAGCAATAATCCCGGTGACCGCTCTTACCAGGACGTAGGATTGGACGGGATGAGCGACCCTTCGGAGCAGAAGCATTTTGCCAATTACCTGAACCAGCTGAGTGCGATCGTCGGGGCGGGCACTCCGGCGGACACGACTGCTATTTCGGACCCGTCGAGCGACGATTTCGTCAACTATCTCGATCCGAGATACGACGCCGCAAAAACAGGTGTTCTCGGACGTTATAAGTATGTGAACAACCCGCAGGGTAATTCGCCGGTCGCGGCGACCGGAGCCACGACGATCACGGCATTCACGTTGTATCCGGACCAGGAGGATATCAACAACGATAACACGATGAACACGCTGGAGCAGTACTTCGAGTATAAAGTGAACATGACGCGGGACAGTTTCGGCTATACGGGGGGTAACTATTATATTACCGACTCGATCTATGTTGCGCCGACCGGCGGGCAGGGTGCCATGTGGTACCAGTTCAGCATCCCGTTATCCCAATACTATCAGAATGTCGGCAATATGCCGGATATGCGGTCCATGCAGTTCATGCGGATCTATCTGACCGGCTGGCAGGATTCGACGGTACTGCGGTTTGCGCAGTTGCAGCTGGTGCGTAACACATGGAGGAACTTCAGTTACGTCGTGGATACGACTGGGAATATGACACCGCTGCCGGTCAACAGCCCCACGAGCTTTAACGTTACGGCGGTCAATATCGAACAAAACAGTAACCGGCAACCGATCAACTATCAGATCCCGCCGGGGGTAGCGCGGCAGCAGGAGCTGAGCAGCAACAATGTCAACATCCTGTTAAATGAGCAATCCCTGAGTTTACAGATCTGCGACCTGGCGAACGGGGATGCGCGGGGGGTGTATAAAACGACGAGCCTCGACCTGCGCCGGTATGGGTCGATCGATATGTTCATCCATTGCGAGGCGGCAGGTACGAACCCGAACAACTTCAGCAACAATGACCTGGAGGCGATCATCCGGATGGGGAGCGACTTCACGAGCAACTATTATGAGATCCGCATCCCGCTTATCAAGACGCAGTGGGGCGACAATAATCTGACGGATGTCTGGCCAACGGCCAATAACCTGGATATGCAGCTGGACCGGCTGATCAAGTTGAAGGAGGACCGGAATAATTCGGGGGTCAATACCTATTACAAGGAGGTAGATCCGGGTACCGGGCGAACGTATGCCATTCTGGGCAACCCCAACCTCGGGGCGGTGCAGGCAATTTTCCTCGGCGTAACCAATGCCAACCAGCCTTATCCGATCTGTACGGAGGTTTGGTTCGATGAACTGCGATTGACCGATATCAGCGAGAAGGGGGGCTGGGCGGCGGTCAGCAAGGTGGATGCCAAGCTGGCCGATCTGGGTACCTTGTCGCTTGCGGGAAGCAACCGGTCGGCGGGCTGGGGTACGATCGATCAGAATACGAGTGAGCGGTCATACGAGAACGATATGGAGCTGGATGCGGCGACCAACCTGGAGCTGGGCAAGTTGTTGCCGAAGAAGGCGGGGATATCCGTGCCGGTCTATGCGGGGGTAACGCGGATCGTGGCCACTCCGGAGTATGATCCTTTTCAATTGGACATCCTGCTCAAAGACGAGGAAGCGATGGCCACTTCCGGCAGGGAAAAGGATTCGATCAAAAAGCAGGCGATCGATGCACAAACCACGGAGACGATCAATCTGACGAACCTGCACAAGAACAACACGACCAATAAGCGGCTGCAGCTGTGGAGCATCGAGAATTTCAACGTCAGTTATTCCTATACGAATACGACGCATCACAGTCCGCTCGACATAGAAGATAATTTGACGAACAATAAGGCGATGCTTGCCTATAATTTCAGCCGGCAGCCGCGGTTCAAGGAGCCATTCAAGAAAAAGATCAAGGCAAAGACGCCCTGGCTGGGGTTGATCAAGGATTTCAACTATAACCTGATGCCTACGGTGCTGGGGGTCCAGTTCAATGTTGACAAGCTCTTCGGCGCTACGCGTGCCCGGAACGTAGGCGGGCCCGAAGACGTCATCCCGGAGACCTTCAATAAATCCTTTACGTTCAACCGGCTGTATACGTTGAAATGGGACTTTACGCGGTCGTTGTCGCTGAGCTTCAATGCCACGAACAATGCCTGGATCGATGATACGCTGGCGCGCGACAATGGAAAGGAGCGGCGGGAAATGTGGGGAAAATTCCTGCATGGGGGAAGGACGGTCTTGTATAATCAGACTGCCAATCTGTCCTACCTGCTGCCTACGGGAAAGATCCCGGCGCTGGACTGGACAAAGATCCAGGCGACATATGCGGCTACGTATAACTGGACGACGGCTTCTTTGCTGGCGCCGACGTTTGGGAACAGTATTCAGAATACGCAGTCGCGGCTGGTGACGGCCGACCTGGATTTCACCCGGCTATATGATAAATGGAAATTATTAAAGAGTCTGGATGTAGGGACGACGCGGAAGCCGCCGCCGAAAGGGAGAGTGCCGGATACAACGCATGGCCGGAAGCCGGCGGCGGCGCCGCCGCCGGGGCCGCAGCTGAAGGGTTTACCGAAGGCGCTGGCGATGATCCTGACCTCGCTGAAGCGGGTCACGGTGAACTATTCGGATAATTCCTCTTCTGCTATTTACGGCTTCCTGGACAGTACGCAGCTGTTGGGTATGGATCTGAAGACGTCGGAGCCGGGGTGGAGGTATACCCTGGGGATGCGGCCGGATACCAACTTTATCAATAGTCTCGGCAAACGGGGGTTGATCTCGACGGATACGAATTTCAACGAGCAGAATACGATCACCTATGCACAAAAGATCTCGATCACGGCGATGCTCGAGCCGGTGCGGGATTTCCATATCAACGTCAACGTGGACAAAACGTTTGGGATGAACTATTCGGAGCTGTACAAGGATACAACGGGCGGCTCGTACTATTCGCGGCTGAATCCCTATGAAACGGGTACGTTCACTATCAGTTATTTGTCGTACAAGACGCTGTTCGAGAAGTATCAGCCGGACCAGGTGACGAAGACATTCCTCGCGTTCGAGAATAACCGCGTGGTCATTTCGCACCGGGTAGGAGCGGTCAATCCTTATACGGGCGGGTTGGTCGGATCGGATGGCTATATCAAGGGGTATGGGTTGTATTCGCAGGATGTGCTGATCCCGGCTTTTCTGTCGGCTTATACGGGGACGAGCCCGCAGAAGATCCCGCTCATGAATGAGAGTGGCGGGGGTGTTACGTCGAATCCTTTTGCGGGATATCTTCCGAAGCCGAACTGGCACATTACGTATACGGGGCTGACCAAAGTACCGTTCTTCAGCAAGATCTTCACCAGTTTCAACCTATCCAATTCCTATACGAGCTCGCTGAGCATGGGGACGTTCAATTCCAACCTGAACTATTCGGATCCGCTCGGGTATCGAATGCCGGGGTTCGTGGATACGCTGACGGGAGACTTCGTGCCTTACTACCAGGTACCGAACATTACGATCCAGGAGGCCTTCTCGCCGTTGCTGGGGCTGGATATGACGTTTGTGAACCAGATGAAGGCCAAGGTCAGCTATAGCCGGTCGCGGCAATTGAGTTTGAGCCTGATCGATTATCAGCTCAGTGAAAGTCAGTCCACGGAGCTCGATCTGGGGTGGGGGATCAAGTATTCCAATGTCGGGCTGCCTTTTGGCTGGAAGGTGCCGGGGAACGGAAAGACGCCGCCGAACGGGCCGGCGGGGAGTATCAATTCGAGGAAGGGGACAAATGATCTGACGCTGCAACTGGATATCAGTATCCGGAACGATGCGATGTCGAGCAGTTACCTGGATCAGAATACGTCGTTGCCCACGGGCGGGCAAAAGGTGATCCGGATCGATCCGTCGATCAATTATGTCTTGAATAACCGGATCAATCTGAAGTTCTTCTTCGATCAGCAGCGGACGACGCCGGCGATCTCGACGACGCCGCCGATCGTGACGTCTAAGGGGGGGATCCAGATCAGGATTGCGCTCGCGCCCTAGAGGGCGCGGAAGAAATAGATAGCGTCGGCCTGGGCCTTGCAGGTGATCACGAGATCGTTGATGCAGACGTGGGCCGGGAGAGAGGCGCAGTAGAAGATAGCGTCGGCGACGTCATCGGCGTGGAGGGGGGTATAGCCTTCATAGATCTTGCGGGCCTGGGTCTCGTCGCCTTTGAAGCGAACCCGGGAGAATTCGGTGTCGGCGGCGCCGGGGTGGATGGCGGTTACTTTTATTCCGTGGCGCAGCAGGTCGATGCGCATGGAGCGGGAAATCGCGTCGACGGCGAATTTCGTTCCGCAATAGACATTCCCCTTTTCGTATACTTCTTTGCCGGCGACGCTGCCGAGGTTGATGATATGGCCGTTGCCGGTAGGGATCATGAGCGGGAGGACGGCTTTGGAGACATAGAGTAGTCCTTTGACGTTGGTGTCGATCATGGTTTCCCAGTCTTCGAGGCTGGCATCGTCGAAATAGTCGCGGCCGAGGGCGAGGCCCGCGTTATTGATGAGGATGTCGATGGTTCGCCAGCCGGGCGGGATGGAGGCGATGGCGGTGTCGACGGCGGCGCGGTCACGGACGTCGAAGGTGAGGGGGAGAACGGGGGTGCCGGGCTGTGCGGCGGGGTTTGTGGCGGAGGCGGGGGGCTTGGGCTGCGCGGCGGAATTTGCGGCGGCGGCGGAGAGGGCGGTTTGGAGCGCTTCGAGGCGGTCGCCGCGGCGGCCGGTAAGGATGAGGCGGTCGCCGGCTGCGGCGAATTTGCGGGCGCATGCTTCACCAAAGCCGGATGTGGCGCCGGTGATAAGGACTGTTCGGTTCGTTCGGATCGTTCGGTTCATATTCGAGGTATAAATTTTATGAAATCTTGTAATAGCCTGGTACACTTTTCGGGCTGCTCGAGCATGGCCTGATGGCCGGCATTGTCTACGATGTGAAGCCGGGATATGGCTGGTAAGTGACACTGTTCGAGCGACTGTTGCAGCGGGATGACGTTATCGTCGCGGCCAACGATGAACAGGACGGGGCGGGGGAATTGCCGGAGGACGTCAGTCCGGTCGGGCCGGGCGATCATGGCTTCATAGTAGACGATCAGGGATGCGGGAGCAAATTCCGAGTATTTGGCAATAGTCGTTTCGATGAGGTCGGGCCGGTGTTCGCGGGTCCAGGGGGAGAACAGGTTGGGCGTGGATTGCCTAATAAAGGGGGCGGAGCCGTTTGTCCGGATGAAGTCGATCGCTTTTCGCCGCGTGGCCCGCTTTTCTTCGGTATCGGGATAGGCGGTGGAGTGAAAGAGGCCGAATGCGTTTAGGCGTTCCGGATAGAGGGCGGCGAATGCCAGGGTGATATAGCCGCCCATGCTATGGCCGATCAGGGTGCATTTGTCGATCATCAGCTGATCGAGCAGTTCCTTGATGGTCGCGGCCATTGATTCGATCGTAACGGGAGTGGTGAGGGTTGAAGAGGGGGTGGCGAGGGAGGAGGAGGAGGGAGTGAGGGTGGAGGAGAGGGGGGTGAGGGCGGAGAAGGGCGGAGTGAAGGCGGAGGAGCGGCCGCTGCCGGGAAGGTCGGGGAGGATGAGGCGGCAGGTGTTGCTGAGGGCGTCGACCTGGTTATCCCAGACGGTGTTGTCTTCGGCGAAGCCGTGGAGCAGCAGGGTGGGGTTGCCCGCTCCCGTGTCGCGATAGAATAGCGTGCCGGGAGTGGATTGGTTGGTGTCGGATCGGATGGTTATGGTTTTATCCACGGCTGGTCCTCCGTTTGATCATAGTAGAAAAGTGCCACGTGAAAAGCAGGATGGTCAGGATGGCGGCCAGTTTGGAGATGCAATCGCCATACCGGGTATAAAAGGTGCGCTCCGTGGTAGGGGGAACGCTGGTTTTGATCACACCGGAGGTATCCCAGGGGAGGGATTGGGTGATGCGGCCATGTGGATCGATCACACAGGAGATCCCGGTATTTGCGCTGCGAACGACCCAGTGGCCGGATTCGATGGCGCGGAGGCGGGCATAGTCCCGGTGTTGGAGATGGCCGGGGGTGTTGCCCCACCAGCCGTCGTTGGTAATGATGGCAATGAGGTCGGCCCCGTTCCTGCTGAATTCGGAGAGAAATTCTCCATAGATACTCTCGTAGCAAACGGCGGGGACTATCTTGTAGGTCGAGTTGGTTGTGATCAGCGGGGTGCGGTCGCTCTGGCCGGTGTAGCCGGCGGTGGTGCCACCGAATTTTTCAAACCAGGAGTCGAGGAAATGCAGGAAGGGCGGAAGGGTCTCGACGCCCGGAACGAGGCGGGACTTGTGGTAGGATTGTACGAGGCCGCCGGTGTCGAGGATGGCGGCAGCGTTATAGCTCTCCTGATATTTGTCGGTTCCGGGGATTTGGAAGGCGGTGGGGGAATGCCGGTCGTTGAAGACCCGGGCGCTTTCCAGGCCGGAGAGGAGATCGAGTTGCGGATGACGGTCGAGAAAGGCCCAAAGAGGGCGAAGGAACGAGGTTTCTTTTAAATGATCTTCGTCGAAAGGGCCGTCTTCCAGAAAAAGGGCGGTCTCGGGCCAGACGACGAGCCTGGTATTGGTGTCAATTGCGGATTCGCTGAGCCGGATGAGTTTGTGCAGCTGGGTGTCGAAGGTGCCGGTGACCACCTTTTCATAGGGATCGATATTGGGCTGGACGATGACGATGTTGTAGGGAGGGGGGGTGATCTTTTCCTTCGATGTTGTGATCAGGGAGGCGCCTATGGGCAGGATTAGGAGGGCGAGGGCAGCTGTGAGAGCGGAGGCGGTGAAGCGTTGATGTTTGGTAAGCTGCCATAGCCATTGAAAGAGCAGTACGTTGACGAGCAGTATCCACAGACTGCCGCCGCTGGTTCCGGTGACCTGGTACCATTGTATCCATTGCGGGCGGGCGGCGAAAACATTGCCGAGGGTAAGCCAGGGCCAGCTGAGGCCCCAGTTCTGGAGATGGAAGTACTCGAAGCTCAGCCAGAACAGGATCAGCGAGCAATAGCCGAAGGTATTGCCCATGCGGGTGCGGATCCAATGAAAGCCCAGCCAGGGCACACACATGAGGAGGCTGTTGGCGAGGATCGCGGCAACGGCACCGGGACCGGTAGAGTTCCAGATCCACCAGGTAGCGCCGACATTCCAGATCAGCATGGAGAGATAGGTCCAACCGAAGAACCGGGCGGGGCCGATGCCTTGTCGTTCCAACCACAATAAGGGGATAAAGGCGACAAAGATGAGCAGGGTGAGGGGGGATTCGGGCCAGGCGGCGTAGAGCAGCAGTCCGGTGAGGGCTGAGAGGGGGGCGGGATGGATCTTTTTCATCGGTTCAGCGGCTATAGTTGGGAGCCTCTTTGGTGATCTCTATATCATGGGCATGGCTTTCCTTCATCCCGGCGTTGGTGATCCGGATGAATTGGGCTTGTTTCCGGAGAGTGGAGATGTCCCTGGCTCCGCAGTAACCCATACCTGCCCGGAGGCCGCCGACGTATTGCTGGACGACTTCCGCAAGGCTGCCTTTGAAGGCGACGCGGCCTTCGATCCCTTCGGGTACGAGTTTCTTGATATCATCCTCCACGTCCTGGAAATAGCGGTCGCTGCTGCCCTGGGTCATGGCGCCAATGGAGCCCATCCCGCGGTATTCCTTGAATTTACGTCCTTCGTAGATGATCGTTTCGCCGGGGCTTTCTTCCACGCCTGCGAATACGCTGCCCATCATAACGGTGCTGGCGCCGGCGGCGAGTGCTTTTACCATGTCGCCGGTATAGCGGATGCCGCCGTCGGCGATAACCGGGATCTCGCGGCTATTGAGGACGGATGCGGCTTCCATGACGGCGGTGATCTGTGGTACGCCTGCGCCGGCGACGATGCGGGTCGTACAGATGGAGCCGGGGCCGATCCCGACCTTGACGGCGTCTGCGCCGGCATCTGCCAGGGCTTTGGCTCCGGCGGCGGTGCCGATATTGCCGGCGATGACCTGGAGGTTCTTGAAATTTTTCTTGAGGGTCTTGAGCGCGGTGATGACGCCGATATGATGCCCGTGGGCGCTGTCGAGGGTGACGACGTCGACGCCGATATGCTGGAGGGCGGAGGCCCGGTCGAGCAGGTCTTTTGTAATCCCGAGGGCGGCGCCGACGAGGAGACGGCCATAGGAATCCTTGACGGCGTTCGGACAACTGGAGAGCTGGAGGATATCGCGGTAGGTGATCAGTCCGATCAGGCGGCCTTGCTTATTAACTACAGGGAGTTTCTCGATCTTGAATTTCTGGAGGATCTTTTCCGCTTTTTTGAGGTCGGTGCCTTCGGGGGCAGTGACCAGCTTGTCTTTGGTGGTCATGACATCGCTGACCTTCCGGCGTTTGTTGTCTTCGAAGCGGAGGTCGCGGTTGGTGAGGATGCCGACGAGGACGGTATTGTTATCGACGATGGGGATGCCGCCGATCTTGTTCTCTTTCATGAGCCGAAGCGCGTCGCCGATCGTGGAGTCTTCGTGCATGGTGATGGGATCGATGATGAGACCGCTTTCGCTGCGTTTGACTTTTCGCACTTGTTCTACCTGCCGGTCGATGCTCATGTTCTTGTGCAGGATGCCGATGCCGCCTTCGCGGGCGAGGGCGATTGCGAGGGTCGCTTCTGTTACGGTATCCATGGCTGAGGACACGACGGGGATATTGAGGGTAAGTTCGCGGGTCAATTTACTGCGGATGTCGGCTTCGCGGGGCAGCACCCGGGAGAAGGCGGGTAACAACAAGACGTCGTCAAATGTGAGGCCTTCGCCGAAAAATTTAGAGGGGGATGACTTAGGAGCGGGAGAATTTATTCTTGCCATGTGCAAAGATAGGGCAGGCGGCCGGTACGGTCCAAATTTTTGTCGATCGGGTTGAATGCCGGCGGGACGGGCGTCGTGTCGGAGGATTGGCGGGCGTTGTGGGGGGCGATTCGCGGGTATCGTGTCGAGTGATTGGCAGGCGTGGTGTCGGGCGGTTGGCGGGTGTTGTGGCGGACGATTGGCTGGGCCGTGTCGGGCGATTGACTGGAGTCGTGGCGGAGGATTGGCGGGTGTCGTGTCGGTGATCAGGATACAAGGAGGTAGCGTTTTCCCGGAAGGGATCGGATGATGCCGCGGAGCTCCAGGTTGAGAAGGGTGACGGAAATTGTGGGCACGGGTTGGCGGGTAAGGGTAATGAAATCATTGAGGGTTCGTGGTTGTTGGGCGGCGAGGAGGTTGATCAGCTTGGCTTCGAGTGTGCCATTTATCCCCGGGCGGGGTGGATGGTCTTGGGACGCGACGGGTTTGGGAGGATTGGCGGGGTTGGTGGAATCGGTGGGGGGAGTGGAGTTGGCGGTTTCGGTGGTTGCGGCGGGATCAATGTGTGAAGTGGGGGTGGCGGTTTCAGCGGGTTTGGCAGATGAGAAAGGGAGGGCGGGCTGATGGCTGTCATGGTTGGCGGCCCAATGCCAGCCCATGGCGGCTTTCAGCTGTTCAGCCGATAGCATGGGGATGGCTTCGCCTTTATGGATGAGCTCAAGGCAGCCCTGACTTTTTTTGTCGGTGATGCGGCCGGGTACGGCAAAGACTTTTTTCCCGTATTGCCATGCGGCGTTGGCGGCGGAAAGGCTGCCACCGTCGGTGCCCGATTCAATGACGACGAGTCCATCGCAGAGGCCGGCGAGCAGCTGATTGCGGGCGGGGAAGGTATGGGATCCCGGGCCGGTCTCGGGAAAGAAGGAAGTGAGCAGTCCGCCGTGCCCGCGCATGGCATGGGAGAGGCTGCGGTGTTCGGCGGGATAGAGGTGATCGAGTCCGTGGCCCAGGACACCGACAGTGGGGAGGTGATATTTCAAGGCATTGCGGTGTGCGATGGCGTCGACGCCCAATGCAAGTCCGCTGAGGATCAGCAGGTCGGGCCGGGCGAGCTCGCGAACGAGGCGGGCGGCCATCTCTTTACCGTATTCGGATGGCACACGGGTTCCGACGACGGCAATCACCTTGTGTGCATTCAGGCTGACGGTGCCCTGGTAGAAGAGGAGGGCGGGGGCGTTTGGGAGATGCAGCAGGCGGTGGGGGTAGTCAGGGTCGGTGAAGAAGAGGATGCGGGCGCGGATGTTCCGGAGATGGAGCAGTTCCATTTGCAGGTTCGGGTAGTCGGTGAATTCCAGGATGGCGGTGACGACGTTGCGGGGCAGTCCGGCGTGTTCGAGTGCGCTGCGGTCGGCGCGGAAGACGGATGCGGCGTCGCCGAACTGTTCGATGAGTTTTTTCGTGTAGACGGGACCGATACCGTCGATGCGGGCGAGGGCGAGTTGATAAAGGGCTTGATCTTTCATGTAAGGTTTAATTAGAGCGGCAATTTAATGGAAAGGGAAATGGGAGGAGGGGGGAAAGTGCGTTTTGGGCGCGGGAAAATGGGATCCGTGCAGGCGGCTGCGGGGTGGCTGCGGGGAATGGGGGGTGAGGGGGGGGTGCGCGGGGTGCGGGGGTGCGGTGCGGAGGGGCGGAGGGCCGGTGAGGTGGGCGGAGGGGTGGGGGCCGGTGAGGCGGGGGGGTGCGCGGGATCGCGGTGAGGCGGGTAAGGTTTGCGCGGCGCTTAGCGGCTGAGGACTTTCAGCTCGGTGCGCCGGTTCTTTGCTCTGCCTTCGGGGGTGTTGTTATCGGCAACGGGTCGGGTATCGCCCCAGCCTTTGGAGGACAGGCGGCCCGGTGCGATCCCTTTGGCGACGAGGTAAGCGGTGACCGATCTTGCGCGGTCTTCCGACAGTTTGATGTTGTTGGCAGGATTGCCGGAGTTGTCGGTGTGGCCGCTGATCTGAATTTTCAGCGTAGGGTTTTCTTTCAGCAACTGGACGATCTCGTCGAGTTCGGCGCCGGACTCGGGCTTCAGATCATATTGGTTTGGATCGAAGAAGATATTGCGCAGGACCACCACAGCGTTTGCGGCGAGCGGTTGCAGCGGAATGTCGATGTGATAGACCGTGTCGGTCGTGCTGCCGCTCAGGGAGAAGTTCTCCGAGAAAAACAGGTAACCTTTTCGTTTGACATCAAAGGCATAGTTGCGGCCCTCGGGCAGGGTGATGAGGTAGTTGCCGGTTCCGTCGGTCTGGAGGTCGCTGATGACTTGCCGGGTGGCGAGGTCGGTGAGCACCACGCTCGAGGGCAGGCCTTTCCGGGTAGTGGAGTCGAAGACGGTTCCCTTTACCCAAAGGGTTTTGGCGGGCCGGATGTCGTCCCGCAGTTCGAACGTATAGATGTCGAGGCCGCCGCGGGTGTCGGCGCGATCGCTGGCGTAATAGGCGGTTTTGCCGTCGGCTGCGACGACCAGGCTTCCTTCATTTTCAATTGTATTGATGGGGTAGCCCAGGTTTTCCGGTTTGCTCCAGGTGCCGTCGGGTTGTTTGCGGGTAACGAAGAGGTCATCGCCGCCGTAACCGGGGAGGCCGTTGGAGGTGAAGTAGAGGGTTTTGTTGTCCGCGTGGATAAAGGGAGCGGCTTCATTGCCGATGGTATTGATGGTGGGGCCGAGATTTTCGGGTATGCTCCACTGTCCGTTGAGTTTGCGGTGACTCACGTAGAGGTCGCTGCCGCCATAGCCATCGGGCTGGCGGCTGGCGAAATAAAGGTCTTTTTTATCGGGTGAAAGGGAGGGGGAGGATTCCCAAAATTCGGTGTTGATGCTGTCGCCGAGATTCTCCGGCGTGCTCCAGCCGTCGGATGTGAGGTAGGAGATATAGAGGTCGCAGCTGCCGTGACCGTCGGGGAAGTCGCAGCCGGTGAAGATGAGCCATTGACCGTCCTGTGAGACGTTCTGGGCCCCTTCGTTATTATTCGTATTGATATTTCCGGGGAGGCTGATGGCTTTGCTCCAGGTGTCACCCGTTCGGTGCGATTCGTAGAAGTCTTCATTGACGTGATTGACCCGGCGGGTGAAGATGAGGGTGTTTCCGTCGATGGTGATGGTCGGGAAGTATTCGGAGACGTCGGTATTGATGCTGTCCCCGAGATTGCGCGGCTCGAATTTGTAGTCGGTGACCGGGTGGGTGGCGGCGTAGTCGAGGGCGAATTGGTAGGTCAGGCGGCGGTAGTCGCCGGATTTTCTGCTGGTCTCGCTGAGTTTGGGGTTGGTCAGAAAGATGTTGACGGCTTGCAGGGCTCCGGCAAAATCACCGATCCCGGCGAGGTCGATGGAGTAGGGCAGGTTGAATACGCTGAAGCTGTTGCTGTCGATGCTGCGGGCTTTTTCATAGTAGTCGACCGCGTGCCGGTGATCTTTCAGCGAGCTATACATGCCGGCGAGGGAGAGATAGGCGTCCTGGTAGCTCGTGTCGATCTGAACGGCCTGGTGAAGGAGGCGGATGGCGGCGGGTACGTCATCTTCCGAGGTTTCGAGGGCCTTGTTATAGAGGTTGATGGCTTTTTTGTTGACCTTGTCGGGATCGTATTGGGCGCGGGTGGGCAGGGCGATGGACAGGATGAGGATCGCGACAAGGAGGTTTTTACTCACGGAAATAATGGATTTTTTAATGGAGTTCGTGAATGAAGCATTTTATGTGGGCAATTTACAAATTTTCAGGGAGCCGGGCAATCAGGGGATGGACCGCAGCGGGTCCCGGGTCCGGTGGCAGCGGATTGGTCAGGGGACATGGATGTATTTGTGCAGCTGGAGGGAGAAGCGCCATTGCGGGTGGGATTCGATATAGTCGATGATCAGGGGGGTGACTGCGGCGGATCTGCTCCATTCGGGTTGGAGGAAGAGCAGGCAGCCGGGGCTGGTAAGGGCAGCCCATTGTTCGGCCCAGTCGAAGTCGGATCTGTTGTACACGACTACTTTCAGCTCGTTGGCAAGCGGGGCGAGGGTGGGGAGGGGGGCTTTGAATTTCTTGGGCGAGAGGCAGATCCAATCCCACTGGCCGGTGAGCGGCCAGGCGCCTGAGGTTTCGATGTGGGTGGCGAATCCTGCCTGACGGAGCTGGCGGGTGAGGGTGGTGCAGTCGTGCATGAGCGGTTCACCCCCGGTGATCACAGCGAGGCGGCCGGGGTGGGCGGATGCGGACAGGACCAGTTCGGGTATGGTATAGCGGGGGTGCCGGTCGGCGTCCCAGGAGTCCTTCACGTCACACCAGACACAGCCGACGTCGCAGCCCGCGAGCCGGATAAAATAGGCGGCCTTTCCCTGGTGGAAGCCTTCGCCCTGGAGGGTATAAAATTGTTCCATGACCGGCAGGGTGGGGGTAGCCGGCAGGGTGGGGGTAGCCGGCCGGGGGGGATCGGCAGGGGCGGGCGGCGTGGACCCGGTTGGGGGCTGGATGGACAGATCAGTTGCCATTTCGTTGTTCGCAGGCGGCATATGTATTTTTCATGAGGGCTGCGATGGTCATCGGGCCAACGCCGCCGGGTACCGGGGTGATATAGCTGCATTTGGGAGCTACTTCGGCAAAGTTAACGTCGCCTTTGAGGGCGAATCCGTTCTTTTTGGCGGCATCGGGGACGCGGGTGGTGCCGACGTCGATCACGATGGCGCCGGGTTTGACCATGGATGCGACGACAAATTCGGGTTTGCCGAGGGCTGCTACGATCATGTCGCCTTGCAGGCAGATATCCCGGAGGTGGCGGGTTTGGGAGTGGCAGGTGGTGACGGTACAGTTGCCCGGCTGGGTATTGGCGCCAAGCAGGATGCTCATGGGTCTGCCCACTATGTTGCTGCGGCCTATCACGATGGCGTGCAGCCCGCGGGTCTCGATCTTATAGTGTTCGAGCAGCAGAAGGATGCCGTGGGGGGTGGCCGAAATGAAAGTAGGGAGACCCTGGACCATTTTGCCCACGTTGACGGGGTGGAAGCCATCGACATCTTTGGAGGGATGGATGGCATTGATCACTTTCTCGGCGGAGATATGCGGGGGCAGCGGCAGCTGGACGAGGATGCCGTCGACGTCGGAATCGTTGTTCAGTTCATCGATCAGGTGGAGCAGCTTGTTTTCGCTGATGGTGGTGTCGAAGCGCCGGAGGGTGGACTTAAAGCCGATCGCTGCGCAGGTTTTGACTTTGGAAGCCACGTAGGTTTCGCTGGCGCCGTCGTTGCCGACGAGTACGGCTGTGAGGTGGGGTATCTTTTTCCCTTCTGTGTGTAACTGAGCGACTTGCAATTGAAGTTTATCCAGGATGGCTCGTGAGGCGAGCTTGCCGTCAAGTAATTCCATGGGGCAAAGGTAGGATGAGGGGAGGAAGCGGACAAAAGCGGGTGGGAGGGGTGGGAAGCAGCAAAATTTCGGTGCAGAATTTCTGCGGCGAAGAAAATGAATGTAGATTTAATTAATATGTTAATAGTATATAAATAACTTTTCATGTATTGTAGGCTGCAGCGGCAATTTAAATCGAAGTATTGATATAAATATATGATTCTATTTGAGTAGCAGCTGGTTAAGTATTATTGGGTGTGGGGCGGATGGGGAGGGAGTAATTTTTTTGTTAAAAGCTTTAACATTTTATTTGTTTGGGAGAAAAAGATAATATAAATTAGTTGTTCCCTGGTAAAACTACTACACATGAGAGGGCTTCTGATTTTGCCCATGAAAGGCGAATCGTAAAGAGCGGGCCGGCAAATAGCTGGGCCGCTCTTTTGTTAACAAAGGTTTAACATTTAAGAGATAACGTTTTCTTCAAGAGTAAAATTTTGATTTTCACAATTTTACTCCCCGATCCATTGGAAAAATTAAAATATCAATCGTATTTGTACGTGAGTTGCAGCAGTTACCGGGATTAATATGTCTAAAATGTGTTTAATTTGGTTTTCCTTAACACTCCGGACCAAGGGGTCGAGCAACGTGTTAAAACACTTAAAACAGAGTCACATGAGAAAATTGCTAAGCGTATTAGCTGCTTATTTCATTTTTAGTCTCCTCAAGGACGACACGCCCGTGTCAATACACTTTATCACTTAGTCTAATCTGTTGTAAACGGTCTCCTCCCTAACGGGAATATCACTTTTCATTCAGGATCATCAATAACAATCTAACTACGAGTAATCATGAGAAAAATTGTATTAATGCTTACGGTGACGATGCTGACCTGGGCGTTGGCATTTTCACAAGCAAGGCTGGTCACCGGAAGGATCACTGATCAGAGCGGTCAGGCTGTTCCGTTTGCCTCTGTCCACGTCAAGGGCAGTAAGCTGGGCGTTGCGGCGGATGCGGACGGGAACTTCGAGATCAAGGCAAAACCCGGCGACGTGCTTACGATATCGGGGACGGGTTTCGGGGTAAAGGAAGTCACGGTTGAGAATTCTGCCAGTGCGTTGAGTGTGGTGGTCGCCCGCAAGGAATCCAACCTGACTGAAGTGGTAGTCACGGCGCTGGGTATCCGAAAGGAAAACAAGGCGCTCGGCTACAGCACGGCGACGGTCAACAATGAGGCGTTGAATATCGCCAAGCCGGTCAATGTGGAGCAGGGTCTTATCGGGCAGGTGTCCGGTGCGCAGGTCAGCATTATTAATAATGGCGTGGATCCCCAGATCCGCATTCAGCTGCGGGGCGAGCGGCATATCACTTCCGACAATGAGCCGTTGTATATTGTAGACGGCCAGGAAGTCGATCCCACCTTTATTATTACCCTGAACCCGGAGGACGTGGAAAGCAC
>DATJMG010000293.1:0-20669 GCA_035508835.1 Puia sp. | reverse complement strand
ACCCGCTCCCGTCCTGTGGTCCTCTAACCGGATATCGTAGTCATTTGCGCTGCTGTCGTAGCCATGCAGGATGGCATAGACGGTCTCCCCGGCAGTGAAGGACCGCAGGATCACGATCGAGTCCCCTCGTATGGCTGCCTTTTCACCGAGGCCCCTGGCCGCTTCAGCCCGGAGCATAAAAGGAAATTTCAGTTCGCGCCCCGGCGCCAGGGAAAGGCTGTCGATCAGGAAAAAATTATGATCGTACACATTTGTCTCTATCGCCCGTTGACCCTTGTTCATGAGCGTGTGCGCAATGACCATTTCCGGCCTGCCCTTTGTCAGCGTGATCGTCTTCGTGTAGATATAACCGTATTCAGCGCCTTTCAGGCGGTGACGGAATTCAATGCGGGAGCGTGACCTCTTCACCTTCCAGTCGCCGGGGTCCAGTATCCGGTAGTATTTAAAAGGTGAATAAGCGGCCGTATCGGGTCTGACCAGGATACCCACGCCCGGCTGCACGAAGGGGCCGCCGGCGGCCGCCCCTTCATAGCCCAGTGGCCAAAAACATTCTACCGGCCCCATGACCGCATCATGGATCGTAGGCGCATATGTTTCGAACCATTGACCGAAAAAGCTATGTCCATCGTAATCGAGCCTGGGCATGACCCCCGACCAGTCGAACCGGGTGCCGCGGTAGTATCCTTTTTCGGCATCCGGCAGATAGATACGCGCTTGCAGGATCCCATTGCTGATATCGGCCTGCGGGAAAGCAGGTGTTTGAGCCGGCAACCGAACAGCGGCAAGAATGAAAAGAGGCAAGAGGCAAAGCTTCATACCGTCATGAATTTAGGGCCGGATGATGGTGCCATCCCTTTTGCGCAGGGTCCATTTGCCGGCGTTATTATTGATCGGATATTTTGCCGCCAGCTTTTCATCGATATCGACGCCGAGACCCGGCGCCTCATTGATATACATATAACCCTTCTTTATCGTGGGGCTGCCCGGAAATACCTCGATGAGCCGGTCGGAGAAGAATACCGACTCCTGCACTCCGAAGTTCCAGATGGCGAGATCGATATGGCATTGGGCGGCATGGCCGACGGGAGATACGTCGCCGGGGCCGTGCCAGCCGGACTTGACATTGAAAAATTCGCCGAGATGGGCGACCTTCATCGCGGGAGTGATGCCGCCGATCTGCGAGACATGGCAGCGGATATAGTCGAAATCGCGCCTAGCCATATAATCCACGAACTCGTTGGGGTTGTTGAAGAGCTCTCCCATGGCAAAGGGTACGGTCGTGGCGGCGCGCAGCTGGGGGAACAGGTGCATGTTCTCGGGGGTGAGAGGGTCTTCGATCCAATAGGGGTCAAATTCCTCGATGCGTTTGCACATGTTGATCATATCCTGGGGCTGGACGCGCTCATGCGTATCGTGCAGGAGCTCCACCTCTTCGCCGCAGGTCTTGCGGACGGCCTCGAACATTTTGGGGACGGCAAGGACATAAGCCCTGGCGTCCATGAAATCATCGGTGGCCCTGCCGAACCCTGCGTCCTTGAAATCGGGCTGTTTTGCAAGGAACAGAGAACCATAACCGCCCTGCTGGATCCGCACATGACGAAAACCCTGGTCCATATATTTTTGAACGTTGGCTGCAACCTCCTCCGGCGTATGTCCATCTGCGTGTGCATAACAATCGACGGCGAAGCGGGCTTTGCCTCCCAGCAGTTGGTATACCGGCATATTGGCGCGTTTGCCTTTGATATCCCACAGCGCCTGGTTGAGGCCGCTGAGCGCATTGTTCAGCACAGGGCCGTTGCGCCAGTATGCGCTGACAAAAGTGGATTGCCAGAGATCCTCGATATTATCCACATCCTTGCCGATACAGAAGTCCGGCAGGTAATTGTTGATGGCGGTCACGACCACTTCGGCGCGTTGCGTGAAGGTGGCGCAGCCGATGCCATAAAGGCCGGGCTCGGAGGTCTCTACTTTTACAATGACGAGGTTGGCGCCCATCGGGGCAGTGCCGATGGCTTTGATCGACCGGATGGTGACGGGAGGGAGGCCGGCGGCATAGGCGGGGATGGCCTTATCGGCGGCGTCTGCTTTTGCGACACCTGCTTCCGCGGAACCCAGACCGCCGAACAAGGTAGCCGCGGAGCCAAGCCCCATCATTTTCATCACCTGACGACGGCTGAAACCCCCGTGTTGATTAGAATTTGTCATATGCGTGCAATTGTTGTGAGCAGTCGATAACATCGGCGCGACGCGCGGCGGGCGTGACGACAAGCTCGGTCAGCCGGCCATTCCGGACCTTTCCTGCGAGCGTGGTGCGGTACGGTGCATGGAGTTTGAAATCAGCATCCCAGTTCGCGGGCCAGGCCGGGAGGAGCAGCAGCTTTTTGCCCGCGGTCTGCAGCAGCATGTGCTGCAACCCGTTCTCTCCGTTGCCGCCATTGTCCTCATCGGGTTTGTAGTCATTCCCCGTCGCCCAGAAGGCGGGAAATTTCAGGTCCGGATCTTTGCGGGTCAGCGCAAAGCGGACGTCTTCTTTTGCGACGGCGGTATACCCGAGCATAGCCGCCTGGATGGGATCCTGTGACCAGCAGCCTTCCTGCGGGCATTTACGGATGTCAAAGGTGTGACGGGCAAGATCCAGCCCGGGCCTGCCGAGGCCATAAAGCCGGAAAGGATAGATCGCATAAAGCTCCGGGTTTTCATAGTTATGCGACCTGGCAGTCTGCGGACCGGTGTAGGGGAGAAGCCGGCCTGCCCCCGACGAAGAATCGACCGGTAAAGGCGGCAGGATCGCGAACAGCCGCTGCCACCGATCCTTCAACGGCTGCGGGACAAGTGCGGCGGGCAGGCTGAGCATCCGCGCGAGAACGGCATGAAGCCCCGCGATATCCGGAGCAGGATCATGCACTTTCCAGAACATTTCGATGGAATTATCGGGGTCGAGCAGGAGACGGCCGGCGCTGTCCCGGGGAAAATGCCGGTCGAAGAATTCGAGACCCGCAGTGGCGACGGGCAGCAGGTATTGCCGCGCAAACCCCTCATCCCCGGTATAGGCATAATAATCCAGCATCATCATGCTCAGCTCCAGGACAGGCGTGAAATAATGATGGGTGTACAATGCCTGCACGCCGGGTCCCATGAAGGGCAGGCCGCCCCAGAAAGGAGAGGTCTCCTGGAAATAGGCGCCGTCATGGCCATAATATTTTTGCACCAGGGCGGAATTGCCGGGCAGCATGTCGCGGTACATCCGGAACAGGGGCATCATCAGGTCGAAGTCCCCGGCCATGAGGCGCGGCCAGTACATCGGCCGGGTATTCTGGAACCAGTATTGCCCGCCCCAGGCGCGGAAGTCGGCATTCATCGGCGTCACGCGCCCATTCACTTTCCAGTCGGGGTTGTCCACGACAAAGATGGAGCCGTTGAATTTGATAGGATAGGCGCCGCGGCCGGCGCAGGCGGTCACAAAGCGCTGGAGGACATAGCCGCGGGTTATACTGTCGGCGGTGGCATCACCGCGCACGAATATATAGCTGCGGTCCCAGAAGCGGTCCCACCACCGGCGATGCGCATCCAGGGCCGCGTTGATATCGATCGCATCCGTGGCTGCCCGCTCCCTGTCCAGCCTTGCCAGGTACTGCGCAAGGACCGGCGTAGTTGCCGTCAGCGGGTGAATGGAGATCAGCCGTCTTTCCGATGCGGCGGCGGATGTCAGTGTAGAGTCGTCCTTGCGGATGAGGCCGCTCCCTTCGATCAACCCGCCGAAGGTGATATCGGCCAGGTGCGGGTCCGCAAGACGGGGATCGCCGGCTGAAGGATTGCGGTGATACCAGACCAGGCGCTCCTTGCCCGATGCAAGGATCGTATCTCCGCGGTGGAGGCGCCAGTCATGCAGCGTCACCTTGACATCGGACGGCCGCCCGCCGATAATTTCGACATGGACGACCGGATGATTCGCATCTACCCATAGCCGATAATTTACCGCTGCGATGCCTTTCCCCTCCGTGATGCGGATCTCTCCTTGCCGCAGGCGGAGGGTCTGGCGGAAAGGGCCCGCCGGGCCGAGCGGATTGGGACGGAGCGACACCCGGATCAACCCCAGTTTCATCAGGACACCGCCCTGCTGCATCCAGGGATCCGCAGTGGTATCCTTTTCGCCGCCCCACGCATCGGTTTTGGAAATATAGAACAGGAGGTCGCCGCCGGGGTCCACCCAGACGTTCAGCCCGATATCCCCGTTGCCCAGCGGCATCGAGGCGGCTGAGCCGGGACCCGGAGTATCCCAGGTGACGTTAAAGGCATCCAGCGGGGATTGCGCTACCGCGCATGGCGGGACTGCCAGGACAGTCGCAAGCAGGAAGCCGACCGCGAATTTTATCATCATTCTCATAGCGAAGTAAGCGCCGGGGCCTTAATGAGACGGTTAATTTATGACTAATTCGAAAATTAAGCCGCTAATTCATCAAACCTTTTGAAGGCGATCCCTCACTTGTCACGCCGGCGGCCCCTCACTTGTCACGACAGCGGCCACTCACTTGTCACGACGGCTGTCACTCACTTGTCACGACGGCGGCAACCACCGGCACATCCCGCATTACAAATGACCAGGCGCTGTCGCCGTCGACATCGGCTCATGTTTGTACCGGAACACCAAAGGGAAAAGAGCCCCCAATGCCAGCGCATAAGTGGAGAAGATCAGCCAGATACTGTGCCAGTCCCGGACGCCATTCCTCGTATAATGATCGACAACCAGGCCGCTGAGAAAAGTGCCGAGCCACGCGCCGATCCCATTGGTCATTAACATGAACAAGCCCTGGGCGCTGGCCCGGATCTGGATATCGGCCTCGCGTTCGACGAAAAGCGAGCCCGAAATATTGAAAAAGTCGAACGCCATGCCATATACGATCATGGACAGCACAAGAAAAGGGAGGCCGCTCCCGGGGTTTCCGAGCCCAAACAGCCCGAAACGGAATACCCACGCGAATATGCTCATCAGGATGACCCGCTTGATGCCAAACCGCCGCAGAAAGTAGGGGATCGTCAGGATAAACAGCGTCTCGGAGATCTGGGAAATAGAGATCAGCAGCCCCGTATGCCGCACGCCGAACGACTGCGCATACTGCGGGACCTTCGCAAAATCACTGATAAAAGGTGAGGCAAATGCATTGCTGATCTGCAACGCAAAACCGAGCAGCATGGAAAATAGAAAGAAGATGAACATTTTGAGCCTTTTGAACAGGACAAATGCATCCAGGCCCAGCGAAGCATAGAGACTTGGTTTCGGTCCTGTCCGGACCGGGAAACAGGCGGGGAGCGTAAAGGCGTAGATGCCTAGCGCCAGCCCCGCCGCTGCGCTGACATAAAGCTGATAAGGGCTTTGCTTCCAGCCGCATAGATCGACGACCCACATCGCACAGACAAAGCCTACCGTCCCCCAGACACGGATCGGCGGAAAATCCTTTACAACATTGAACCCGCGCTTTACCAGGAGGATATAAGATACGGTGTTGTTCAGCGCGATCGTCGGCATGAAAAAGAAGCAATTGAACAGCATCGCAATATAGACCAATCCAAAACTCGTCAACGTCGAGGCCCAGATCAGCATGGCCGCCCCCGCGATATGGCAAAGACCCAACACCCGCTCGGCATTCATCCATCGGTCCGCCACAATCCCCATAAGTGCCGGAGTAAATATCGACGCCACCCCCATAGTACCGTAAATGCTCCCGACCTGTTTCCCGTCAAAATGGAGCACATTGAACAAATAATCACCCAACGAGATCAACCACGCTCCCCAGACGAAGAATTCGAGGAAATTCATCAGGATCAACCGGTACCTTATATTCATAGAACTTCTAAAATAAGGAATTTATTAAATTTGCCGGATAAATCGGCAATATGAACACGATGACGACCGGCCTCGACACCCTCCTGAGCACTGCACCCGAACAACTTCAGCCCATTGGCGAAAAAATCCTCAACCGGCAACGGATCACCCCCGAAGAAGGCATCCTGCTATTCGAAAAAGGAAGCCTCCCCTTTCTCGGCGCACTCGCCAACCATATCCGGGAACGCCTCCATGGCAATGTAACCTATTTCAACCGCAACTTCCACATCGAGCCCACCAACGTCTGCGTCTTCACCTGCCAGTTTTGTTCCTACTCCCGGCTCTACGCCCACCGCGACGAAGGCTGGGAACTATCCCAGCAGCAAATGCTCGATATTGTCAGGAGCTACGACGGCAAGCCTGTAACCGAAGTGCATATCGTCGGCGGCGTTCATCCCAAAATGAACCTCGAGTTTTTCACGGAACTTCTGCAAAAGATCAAAGCCCATCGTCCCGGCCTCCATATCAAGGGATTCACGGCCGTTGAGCTCGACTATATGTTCCGCAAGGCCAAACTCACGGTTGAAGAAGGCATCCGGAAGCTCCATGCCGCCGGATTGGACTCCATGCCGGGCGGCGGGGCCGAGATCTTTCACCCCGAGGTCCGCCAAATCATCTGCGCCGACAAAGTCGACGCGGAAGGCTGGCTGAAGATCCATGAAACCGCGCACCGCGAAGGCATGCACACCAACGCGACCATGCTCTATGGCCACATCGAGACCTATGCGCACCGGATCGACCACATGAGCCGCCTCCGTGATCTTCAGGACCGCACAGGTGGTTTCAATACGTTCATTCCGCTGAAATTCCGGAATAAGGATAACGACATGAGCCATATTCCCGAGTCATCGGTCGTGGAAGATATGAAACTCTATGCCGTGGCCCGGCTCTATATGGACAATTTCCCGCATCTCAAAGCCTACTGGCCTATGCTGGGGCGCCAGAACGCCCAGTTGTCCCTCTCCTTCGGGGTGAACGATCTCGACGGCACCATCGACGACACGACAAAGATCTATTCAATGGCCGGCAGCGAAGAGCAAACCCCTACGCTGTCCACTGCTCAGTTGGTAACGCTCATCCGGCAGGTTGGCCGTGAACCCGTGGAAAGAGATACCCTGTATAACAAGATCCGAAATTATAAAGATGTCGACCCGGATACCCTCCGGATGGATGCCTCGCTGAATTAACAACTTGCTGAATTACACACTCGCCGAACCAGCCGAAACTATGTCCCGAATGCCGCTGAAACGAGCCTTGCCTTTCCTGCTGGCCACCCTTACCCTGGTCGGCCACAGCGCATTCGGCCAGGTAGAGGTACATGGTACGGTATACGACCGCTCCCGCTATTTCGCCATGCCGGGTGTTAGCGTCATGTCCACCTCCGGCCTCGGCACTATGACCGATTCCACGGGCCAGTATCGCCTCCGTGTTTCGCGAAAGGACTCCGTCTTTTTCTCCTATCTCGGAAGATCCACCGTCAAATTCCCCATCCGAAGCATCGATCCCAACTCGCCGCTGGACATCAGTCTGGCCGTCGCCGTCGACAGCCTCCCCCTGGTAGTCGTCCGCCCCAAACCCTACCGCTACGATTCCATGGAAAACCGGGATGAATACCGGAAGATATTCGACTATGAACCCGACTATATGGGTCAGGGACAAGGCGGAGCAGGGATCAATCTCGATATGCTGTTCGGCGCCCGCCGGAACCGGCGGATGATGGAGTTGAAAGAGCGGCTGATCGAAGAAGAACAGGAGAAATATGTCGACTATCGGTTCAGCCGTACCCTGGTCCGCCGGATCACCGGCCTCGATCGGCCGGCACTCGATCTTTTCATGCGCATGTACCGGCCCACCTATGACTTTATAAAAAGCTTCGAGAATGATTACGATTATTACAAATATATAAAGGACTGTAGCACATATTTCATCAAAACTTACAAGATCGACACTCCGCCGACCCCGCCTTGAGCCCGTCTTGAGCCCGATGACCAATCTACCGAGGTCATCCTGCAAAAGTTTCACGTCTACCTGGAAAAGGGATACACCAAATCCGCCGCGCTTCGCCAGGCAAAACCGGATTATATCCACGGAAATGCGGTTTATACAACGCCCAATTACCGGACGCATCTGATCCTGGTCGGTAATACCGATCCGATACGCTATTCCCGCTGCTGGTCGGCTGGCGGGGCCTACGCCGCAAACCCCGCCTACTTCATGCGCAGGATCTCAAGGTCTAGCTTGCTCATTTGCCCGACCCGCGAATGATAGACATGACGAGGATCGGCTTTTATCTTATCGAAAAGCGCAACAGCCGGCGCGGCCTGACCGGTGGCGAGATAATTCATAGCCAGGTAGTATTCCGCTTCATCTTCGAAATAAGGCTCCCTGCCTTGATTGTACCGGATCAATGTCTTCAGCAGGCTGATCGCTTCATAGTACTCCTTCTGCTGCATATGCGCCATTGCCGTCAGGAAATAATCCTTCGGCGCCCTGGAACGGGTGGCTTCGAAGGTGCTATAGACCGCAGTCCAGTTGCTGCTCCGGTAGGCCTGTTCCAAAGCGTCGGAAACATCGGCGCCGCGCGTGACACTTAACTGATAGGCTGAATAATTTTTGTCGAAGACACCTTCAGGCCGCGTATTGGCAACCTTGATAACCGTCGCGCTGATCAGGATCACGATCAGAATTGCGGCGATCTGCAATACCGGCGACATCCGCCGGCGAATAACCGGAACAACTTTCCCCGGCAAAGCTTGAGAACGGAGGACGTCAACCACGGCTGCCATTTTACCGGCCGGCGAAGATGCGATCTGCAGGGCCTCCTGCGGTCCCCCGGCCGAACCGGATGATCCATTTTCAACCCGCGCATGTTCCGGCTCGCGCTGCTCCAGCTCGAACCTCATCCTGCCTTTCCGCACCTGTTCCGCGATCGCAGTCAGTCGGACGGCATCGACCGCCAGTTGCAGGAGTTCCCACTCCCGTCCCTCTTCGGCTCCCGCAGAGTAAGTCCCCTCAAGCGGCGTTTCGCCCTTGCGCTGATCGAATCGGTCAACTAATGACTGGTGCTGTTCTGGCGTCATTTTACTTTGATTGTTCCGGAATGCGGGCGCATGTTTGGTGGGTCCTGATCAATTCAGAAAAACCGGGAAAACGCCCAAACGGAGTGTTCAGTTCAGGCTTAACGGACTTCAGGTTTAATTTTTTTACAAGGTTGATCTACTTCGGTTGACCAACGGATAATGGATTCAGAGGTAGCTGACGGACATGGATTTTAGCTGTGGTTCGATTTCAAGGATTTGGAAGAGACCCGGTTTGCATGGATTTGGATTTGGGGGACGATCGGATTTTGGTTTTGCCCTGTTGGTTTTGCCCTGTTGGTTTTGCATGGATGGGATCAAATGTTTTTCAATGGACGACCGGATGGTAGTGAAGGTTTTTCCAGGCTGGATTTGGCGTTTTCCCGTTTTTTCAAAGATCTGCTTCTATATTTAGTAAAAGCACAAGACTATTTTGTAACCTGAAAATCCAATTATCTTCAATAAATTACTAAAGTACTTATTTTCAATAATTTTGAGCTCATTCAACCAGACATTCTGCGCCACGGAAACCAGGAAAGTCTTGATGCTGGAATCCCCCCGGAATTTGTTTTTCCGTGCCAGGTCGATGAACGTAATGACTGTCTCCTGAAAAATGTCCTCCCTGTCCTGCAGACCGCCGCCCATCGTCACCACATTAAAGCTGATCAGCTCCGCATACTGTTTGTAGATATAAAAGATCGCTTCGTTCAGGTCGTTGGAAAGAATACCCGCTACAATAGCGTCGTCGGGCAAGTTCATATGCATTCCGGGCTCTGTCCGGTTTAGTAGATAAAAATAACTAATTTCGATGATATGTTGGAATTGACAAACTTGATCGAGCAGGGAACGCTGACTTACCTACCCCATATTTCTGTTGACTCAGCCATCTTCAGTTTTCATGAGGGCGTCCTGAAAGTCCTGGTGTTACGAATGCAGGACCAGACCCTGTACTCCCTGCCGGGCGGCTATGTAGGCCGGGAAGAAGATCTCGACGGCGCCGCCCAGCGCATCCTCCGGGAAAGGACCGGGCTCGAGGCCGTCTATCTCGAACAATGCGGGACCTTCGGCGACCATCGCCGCACCGGCGGCAAAAAGAGCGAGAGCATCTTCTCCGTCCTTGGTATCGACGTCCCCCCTGATTGCTGGATCATGCAGCGCTTTATCAGCGTATCCTACTATGCCCTGGTCAACTATGCCGCCGCCCGGCCCGCACCCGGCCATTTCGATGCAGAATGCATCTGGTGCCCCGTCGGTGAACTACCCGAGATGATCTTCGATCATCGCGAGATCGCCTGGAAAGCGCTCGACACCCTGCGGTTGCTCCTCGACGTTAAAGTGCCCCGGTCGAACCTGCTGCCGGAGACCTTCACGATGAACGAACTTCAGCAACTCTATGAATCCATTCTCGGAAGGCCGCTGCTTCGCTCCAATTTCCAGCGGAAAATGCTCAACATGGACATTCTCGAACGGCTCGACAAGAAGTTCGGCGGCGGCGCTCACAAAGCACCCTTTCTCTATCGGTTTAAAAAACCGTCGCCCGCATGATCGATCCTCTTATCCGGCATTTCCAATCCTTCCAACCGATCGGTGCCGCCGATTCGGAGCTGATCCCGGGCAAAGCCTGTTAGCGGATGGTGGGACCGTCCTGATCTGATCCGTTTTCTCCTCTCGCGTTTCCCCACCGTTGTCGTCTATCGAACTTTTTTGTTTGTATGACCGTTCGTTATGAAGATCACCATGATTGTTGAAAAAACGAAGACCGGTTATTCAGCATACGCTGAAAAATACCCGGTTTACACGGTAGGCAAAACCCTGAATGAACTGAAGTCAAATATTTTGGAAGCCGTCAATCTTCTCCTGGAAAGGTCAGGTAAATCCATCACGGAAGATGATCTGAAAATAGTGCTGGATCTTCCTCAGTTTTTTGAATTCTATAAAGTCATCAACGCAAAAGGTCTTTCCGACAGGATAGGTATGAATCAAAGTCTGCTGGCTCAATATATAAAAGGAATTAAGAAGCCTTCGTCCGGCCAGATCAACAGGATATTGAAAGGGGTGCAGCAGGTCGGTAAAGAGTTGGCCGCCATTCAATTCATCGCATAAAAAAAACGCCCCTTTCGGGGCGGCAAAAATCTTTGTCAGGTTTCTCTACATTTCGGTCTTTTCAAGGACTGGAATAATTTTTTCGCAGGATACGTGGATTTTTTTGTTGGCTTTCAGGATTTCAGGTTAGTTCTTAGGATGCTGGATTTTACTTTGGTTTTCAAGGATTTTGGATCGGGCTTACTAATTTTGGATTCTTTTGGTTGTTCAGGATTGGATTGGATCTCTTTCGTTGCTGATACAAAGATGAAAGATTCCATAGCCCTTATGAAACTTTTTCGTCTAATTGTCCCTTTTGCCCGACGAAAGAAAGATATGCCCGACGAATCCCACGGTGACCTTCTCCCACATCCATTATTCCGCCCGCAAGATCCGCGACCCTTATCCCGGCGAATGACTTATACACCCAATAGCCGTGCATAATCCTCCTCCGTGTCAATGTCGAAAGCCCCTTCTTCAAAATTAACTTGTGCCATATCCGAGGCAAAACACTGTACGACTTTCTTGGCGCCCTCCGCTCCTGAAAGCGCAAGCAAGTCCGGAAAATACCGGCGGTCGAACAACACCGGGATCCCGGTCGTACCGGCATAGGAACAAGCGACAATCCCCCTCCCGGTTTCGACCCGCGCGGCGATCAGCCGCCGGAACAACGCCGCCGTCACGTGCGGTTGATCGCAAGCTGCGATAATAACCGCATCCACCTCTTGCCCGATCATGGAATCGTTTCCCCGCACTTCCGACCCCATCACTGCCGAGATGCCGGCTACGATGCTCGACCCCATCCCCGCAGCCCAGGCCGTGTTCTCCACAATCTCTACCCGCCGATCCGCCAGTGCGGCCGATAGATCCACCGCCCCGGTCACCACCACGACCGGCTGCAACCCCGCGGCAGCAGCCTCATCGGCCAGGTAGCCAATCAATGTCCCGCCCTCATAAGAAAGCAATTGCTTTGGACGACCCAGCCGGGAGGAATTCCCCGCCGCCAGGATGATGATCCCCGTCTCAGGCATGAATGGAAGATTGTTTTTCCTTTAATGACATCCCCGGCCGCCCGGTCAGTACCGCTTTGATCTCCGCCACGATAGAAATCGCGATCTCCTCCGCCGTCTCGGCACCGATGTCCAGCCCGACAGGTCCGTGGAGGGCCGCCTGCCGGCGCCCATCGGGGACAATGCCTTGTTCCTGCAATTCCCCCAACATCCGGTCCAGCTTCTTCCGCGGTCCCAGGACGCCGATATAAAAGAAGTCTTTCGTGAGCAGCTCCTTCAGGAGGCCGAGATCATAATTGTAGTTGTGGGTCATCAGCAAAAACATCGTTTGCGCATCGGCATTCACCCGGTCCAGCACCTGCTCCGGTTTCGCTACGAGGACTTCATCCGCGAGCCCAAAACGCTCCTTCGTCGCATAATGCCCCCTCCCATCCACCACCGTCGTATGCCACCCCAATAAGGAGGTCAACGTAACCAGCGGCAGAACGTCATTGCCCGCACCCGCGATCACCAGCGCCGGCGGCGGCGGAACGAACTCAATAAAAGCATTTATGACCACCGAATCCACCTCATACTGCGGAAACCGTGACGCCCGATCCGTAAAAACCTGCCGAACATCCGGAAGTACCGTGCGCTGCACAACCTCCGGAAGCGAACTATTCACCCCGTCTTCCCGGTACAACAGACAGGTACCCGGCTGTACCGCCCCATGATCCGGCGAGAAAAGCGTTGCCAGCACAGCATCCTTCCTTTCCCCGGCCAGTTGCTGCAAGAGTCGCAATGGATGATTGCCATCGCCCTCCGGTATCGGTTCGAACAAAATATGAACGATCCCGTTGCAGCCCAGCTGAACGCCGAACCGCAGGTCGTCCTCATGCGTCGTATCGTAGGTGACGAGCTTGTTTTGTTGCTGGTGGATGGCGAACATCGCCTTCCGTAAGGCATCCCCTTCCAGACATCCGCCGCTGATCGCCCCGGTCAGCTGGCCGTCATCCGTGACCAGCATCCGCGCACCGGGCCTCCGGTAGGATGACCCCTCCACGAGGACAACAGTCGCCAGCGCCGATCGCCTGCCTTCCTGCTGCGCCCGGGCAAATGCCGACAGAATATCGCGGATCTCTTTCATTTGAATTTCAACAAATGTCCGACTAAATTAATTTATCCGGCGTGATCGGCAATTCACGAACCCGCTTACCCGTTGCATTGAACACCGCATTAGCCACTGCCGCGGCAACCCCGATCAGAGATATTTCACCGATACCCTTGGTGCCGATCGGGTTGATATAGGGATCGGGCCTGTCGATAAAGACCGCCTCCATCTCCGCGATATCCGCGTTGACCGGTACATGGTAATCCGCGAAATTCCCATTGACATAGCGGCCATAACGATGATCGAAAACCGCTTCCTCCGTCAGCGCCATGCCGATGCCGCCAACCGCTCCGCCGATCATCTGGCTCGTGGCCGTCTTGTGGCTGACGATCTTTCCGGCATCGACCACGGCTACCAGCCGTTTGACCTTCACCATCCCCGTCAGCGGATGAACGTGGACCTTTGCAAAATGCGCGGAGAAAGAATACATGGAATAGTTGCGGGCTTGTTCGCCGGCCTGCGATTCCTGGGTCAGTTCCAGAAAGGGCAGGTTACTCTTTTTCAGCAATCCGACATAGTCGATCGGATCGTTATTGTTTGCCGGCAGTCCCGCCAGCCCGTTGAACTTCTCGCGGATCGCCAGACAGGCGTCATGCACCGCCGATCCGACAGAAGATACCGTGGAGGAGCCACCCTGTGTCGGCGCCATCGGAAATGAAGAATTACCGAGCTCGAATGTAATGTCGGCCGCGGAGAGCCCCAGGATGTCCGACGCGATCAGCGTCATGGCAGTCCCCGTGCCCGGCCCGATATCGCTGGTCGCGCTTTGGATGTTCGCCGTACCATTATCCGTTATCCTGATCTTCGCCAGCGCCCGCCCGCGATGAGCGCCGAACGCGCCACATCCGATGCCATAGCCCACCAGCCACTCCCCATCCTTCTGCGCGCCCGGTTTGGCGGCCCGGTTCTCCCAGCCGATACGGTCCGCTCCCAGCTCATAACATTCTTTCAGGTATTTGCTGGACCAGGGCAGATTGCGCTCGGGGTCCGTTTCCGCATAGTTGCGCAGCCGCAATTCGATCGGGTCCATCTTGAGCGCATACGCCAGCTCATCCAGGGCCGACTCGAGCGCGAAAGATCCTGTTGCTTCGCCGGGACCGCGCATCGGCGCCGGAACTCCCACATTCAATGGAACGACCTTATAGCGGGTATTCGCATTCGGGCTGGCATACAGGAAGCGCGAGATATTGACGGAACCTTCCGTGAACTCTTCGTATACCGCTGTCTGCGAATAAGATTCATGCGTGATGCCTGTCAGCTTCCCATCGGAGGTGGCGCCCAACCCGATCTTCTGAACCGTCAGGGGGCGATGCCCGACCAGCGTGAACATCTGCTCCCGCGTCAGGGTCAGCTTTACCGGGCGTTTGAGCAGTTTGGCCGCCATCACCGCCGCAATCTCATGCGGCCAGGTCCGGAGGGAAGACCCAAAGGCGCCGCCGACGAACCGCGAATTGATCTGCACATTCCCATTGGGGATAGCGAAAGCTTCGGCAATGCTTTGCTGCGACCGGATCACCCCTTGTGACTTCGTGTATACGGTCACTTTATCCTCTCCATCCCATTGCGCGATCGTCACATGCAGCTCCATGGGATTGTGCATCTCGGACGGCTGCAAATATTCCTGCTCGATGACGACCGGCGCTTGCTTATACGCATCTGCCTCGCCCCGTACATAGTCTTTATACCGGCCACCCTGTGGAACGACCCCCTTATCCCGGTTCTGAAGAAAATCGGTGACAGACGGCTCTTTATTATACGTCGCTTTGACGAGGCTGGCGGCATACGTAGCCTTTTCGAAGGTCTCGGCTACGACCAGCGCGATCGGCTGTCCATTGAAGTGGATCTCCTTGTCGTTGAAGAGTTTCAGCCCCCGCACCGGCTGTTTGGCATCGGGTTGAAAACCCGGGACCTTCGGGGCATTGAACGGCGTGATCACCGCCAGCACCCCCGGCGCCTGCTGCGCCTCCTTGATGTCCATTGCCTTAATGCTGCCGTTTGCGATAGTAGCCGGCACGAGGACCCCGTAGGTCAGGCCCGCCAGCGCATACTCACCCGAGTACTGCGCCTTGCCGGTCACTTTTAACCGGCCATCTACCCGGCTGAGCGAATCTCCGATCAGGCTCTTGTCCATAACGGTAAGTTTATACCATTCCGGCCGCCGTTTTGAGGGCATACCGGATAGCATTTGGAGCTAATTTGAGTTTGAATTGATTGTAGGAATACGCCTTTGCGCCCTGCATCGCCAGCTGCGCAGCCTGCGAAAAGGTCTCCTCCCCGGCAGGCTTGCCCTTCAGGTATTCTTCCGATGCAAACAGCCGCCATGGCTTGTGCGCCACTCCGCCCATCGCCAGCCGCGCTTCGCGGATCGTCCCGTCCCCCGCGATGTTCAACGCTGCTGCAACCGATACCAGCGCAAATGCAAAAGACGACCGGTCGCGGATCTTCAGATAGTGAACATGCTTTTTGAATTCCGCCGCCGGTAGATCGACGGCCATGATCAGCTCGCCCTTTTGCAGCGTATTATCCAGTTCCGGCTGATCGCCGGGAAGCCGATGAAAATCCCTGAATTTGATCACGCGCTCGCCTGCCGGCCCTTTTACCCGGACTGTCGCGTCCAATGCCGCCATGGCCACACTCATGTCGCTGGGATTGACAGCGATACATTTATCGCTCGCCCCGAAAATGGCGTGCATCCGGTTGATACCCTCCATCGCCCCGCAGCCGCTTCCGGGCGCCCGTTTGTTGCAGGGCATGGTCAGATCGAAGAAATAGGAACAGCGCGTCCGTTGCAGCAGGTTTCCGCCGACCGTAGCCATATTTCGCAGTTGCGGCGAAGCACCCGCGTTGATCGCCTGCGACAACAACGGATAGCCCTCCAATACCAGCGGATTGTCCGCCACGGCACTGTTGGTCGCCAGGGCACCCAGCCGCAAGCCGCCGGTTATCGGCTCGATCCCGGCCAGCGGCAGCCTGTTGATATCCACCAGCGTTTCCGGGGTAGCCACCCCCATCTTCATGAGGTCGATCAGGTTAGTGCCGCCGGCAAGGAAGAAAGCATCCGGCTCCTTCGCCAAGGCTTTGATGGCCGCCGCGGTTTCCGTCGGTCTGGAATATTGAAAAGGATTCATACCTGGTTATTTTTAACTTCCTCGATGGCTTTTACAATATTGGAATACGCCCCGCACCGGCAGATATTGCCGCTCATGAACTCGGCGATCTGCCCCGGGCTTCCGGCCCGCCCTTCCCGGATCAGCGCAACCGCCGACATGATCTGCCCGGAAGTACAATAGCCGCACTGAAATCCATCGTGCCGGATAAACGCCTCCTGCATAGGGTGCAGCTCATCTCCCTTTGCCAAGCCCTCGATCGTTGTTATTTTTTTACCCTCGTTACTCACCGCCAGACTAAGGCACGAATTGATCCGGACCCCATTGACATGCACGGTGCAGGCCCCGCACTGCCCGCGGTCGCATCCTTTCTTCGAGCCTGTCAGATGCAGCTCTTCCCGCAGCAGATCCAGCAAAGTCACCCGCGGCTCGACGTTGACGCTGTATTTCACCCCATTGACCTCCAGGTTCAGCGGGATCTTCTCGAAGGCGCCCGCTACCCGCTCATCCCATTTGCGCTCCGCGGCACGCATCACTGCACCGGGTGTCAGCGCCGCGGCAGAGAGCAGGGAAGACTGTTTGAAGAAATCGCGGCGCGACTCATTAAAGGCGCCTTCGCTTTCCGGGGGAATGTCCATCTTTTTAGACATACGTAAATTATTGAATGTCAAATGAATATAAAACGACCGTCCGGTCTCCGAATTTACTGAAATTGGTCCGGACCGCAAGCAACTTACAATTAACTTAGTTACCAGACAGCTATGCAAAAAAAAGACCGTCATAAAGACGGCCTCGGGAGGACAGGAAGTCTAAATCAGGTCGGGAGGAGCGCCTCAGGAGCACCCTAGAAGCGCCTTGGGAGCGCCCTAGAAGCGCCTTATACATAAAGGACGTCCCCGTCAGGCCGGCCAACGGCCGGCAATAGGAAAGGTTGGTTATGGCACTTACAAGGACGCAAGGACATGTCGCGTTTATCTTTTTTCACCCGCTCGCGTTTTCACCCGCTCGCGGATAACAAATTCTTCATCGATCAGCCGGAACATCTCCATCCGTGAAAGCCCGCATAAATTGCTCATAATGACCAAATCCTTTATCGTGAAACCCTCCACATGCAGCAGAAGTTCATTGAACCGCTTCAGATTCTTTCCCAGATCAGCCGCCAAAACCGACTTGGGCAGATAGAGAAATATATCTGTAAATGATTTGATCCTTCCCTGGTCCAGCATAGGCTTAATGGTTGGATACCGATGGTCCCTATGTTCCATAAGCAAATAAACATTTTAAAGAAACGCGAAACCGCACCCCGCCAATATTGTACTACTTAATCTGATTGTTCCGTCAGTTTTTTCCTGATAAAACCCCACTTTATGTCCCGCCGGGTCAACGGTCCTCGCGGGTTAATCCTGCTTGTCCCCTGGCCCTGATCCTACTGTCCCCTGCCCCGGACCCGATCGTCCCTTAGCCCTGAACCTACTGTCCCCTGCCCCGGACCCGATCATCCCTTAGCCCCGAACCTACTGTCCCTGGGTCCAAATCCTGCCTGTCCCCTGGCCCGGACAGTAAAATTACTAAATTTTTTAGTATTACAACACAAAAAAAACCGCCCTGCACCTTGGGCGGTAAAAATGTTTTTTTTCAGGGTTCAACCAAATCGAACGGTTTTAAAAGGGTTTTGGATTATCAATTGCTTTTCAAGGACTTGGAATCAGGATTAGTTGGACATTACTCGGTTTCACTTTCGGATTGGATCTCTTTCGTTGCTGATACAAAGATGCGGAAAACCACATCCGGAATGAAAATTTTTCGTCCAACGTTCGTATTTACCCGACGAACGTCAAATATGCCCGACGAACGTCCCGTCGCCCCCCGCGTAAATCCCCACTATCAGTCTCCTGTCGGCTGGATCCCACTTGTCTCTACCATCAACATCACCGTTTTTCGCGGCGCCCGTGTCCGATGGACAACCCCACGGGGTACGGTTACTCCTTGATTCGGATTGAGCTCGATCGTCCGGTCCTCCAGGTCGACCAACAGCTGCCCGCTCAGAACAAAAAAAAACTCATCATCCTTGTCGTGCTTGTGCCAATGGTATTCCCCTTCGACGATCCCCACCCGCACAACGCTATCATTGACCCTGGTAAGCGTCTGATTGAACCATTTGTCGGTACATGCTTGTACCATTTCGTTGACATCGATCGTTTGGAGCGGATCGAACCTGATGTCCAGCCTGGTCACATAAGGAAATGCCTGTTCCATATTGAATGTGTATTATTGGAATAGCCGACTGCGCAAATGCCGGAACGATTTCCGCCCGGTTTTTACCTGAATGTAGCTAATTTTTGCGTAACTCCAGGCTGTCGGCTGCCGCAAGATGTGCCTGAATGACCGGAAGATATTTCGCGACGTAATTCTTGACCGCTGCATTCTGACCATTGGTCTGCTCCGCCTGGTATAAGGAGATCGCCGCCTGGTCGTCATTGATCTGGTATCGAAGGTAGCTCGTATCGAATGCAACTCCCGATAAGGATTGCAGCGCATTCAACTCATTCGCATGCGTGGGGTCGGGGCTCGACAGCACCGTGAACCCCACGCTGTCGGCCAGCAGGATCAATTCGGACTGCGCGCTCCCATAGTCATTGACCATCAAAAGCCCGAAAGCCTTTACATCCGAATCGGCCGCATTCGTCGATGCCAGATAGCCCCCATTGATCTCATCGACATTATTATAACCGGCATTCGTCACGAATTGCTGATCCGTTGAGTTCAAGGGCGTCACCGAATTGTTGGATTTCTTCGAACAGCTGAACATCGCCGTCACGAGCAGCGTGGCCCCGATAGCCCATATTTTCCCCATAACCCTTTTTGGAAACTACCTATGCAATTATCGGGCTATTTTGCCCCGCGCACATCCGGGAACGTCTTAACAAATTCATTATAAATAGTTTACGACAGAAAGCGGTCCCGCGGCCAGTCTTTCAATAGAAAACGACAATTCCAACCCTTTTAAAAAAAAATACGGTACCTATTGTTTCGTACGAAAAATTTCCTACCTTAGCTTTATGAAAGATCGCGAACCGCAGGATAAGAAGTCCGAGCCGACAAAAGCAGAGCTCGAGATCTTACAGGTGCTTTGGCAGCACGGCCCGTCGACCGTACGGTTTGTCAACGACAAGCTGAACGAACAACGTGACGTCAACTACACCACCACCCTAAAATTGATGCAGATCATGACCGACAAAGGCATCCTCATCCGTGACGAGAGCCAGATGAAACACGTCTACCACGTAGCGGAGGAAGAACAAAAAACCAAGAGCCAGCTCCTGGACAAATTTGTCGATTCGGTATACCAGGGCTCTGCAGGTAAACTGGTCATGCAGCTGCTCGGAAACAAAAAAGCATCCAAAGAAGATCTGGCTGCCATCAAAGCAATTCTCGACAAACTCGATAAATCATGACTACCATTAGCATTTCCGACCGGCTGATCGGAGCGCTGTGCAACACGCTGCTCTATTCGTTATGGCAGGGCATCTTACTGGCCGTCACCGCAGGTCTTATCATTGTCTGCACCCGCAAGGCCGCGTCGGCGCTGCGGTACAACCTGCTGGTGCTGGCGCTCCTGCTTTTTGCAGTCAGCGTTGCCATTACGTTTGCGGTCAGCCTTACGCCTCCGCCGGACGTTGCGCACATTACACAGCCCTCGCGGAAGATGAACTATACGGTAGTTGCGGCCACCTCCCCTGCCTTGGTGACAGCCGCGCCAAAGCCGGTCTTCACCGATCAGGTTTCCGCCTACCTGAATAACCACCATAACATCATCGTGTTGGTTTGGTTCCTCATCATCTGTGCCCGCAGTCTCCAACTCGGCATAGGATTATATGGAACATATCTGTTAAGACGTGTCCGGGCCTCTGCCGCAAAGGATCATTGGCCGGAACGAATACAGCAGTTAGCCGCTGCGCTTGGTCTCCGGAAAACCATCATCTTGCTGGAATCGGGCCTTGCCAAAACGCCGCTGATCATCGGCCACATGAAGCCCGTCGTATTGGTGCCTCTCGGTTTACTGACCGCCCTGGCTCCGGCGGAAGTAGAAGCCATACTGATTCACGAGCTGGCGCACATCAAACGCCGCGATTATCTGGTGAATTTGCTGCAAAACCTCCTGGAGGTCGCCCTTTTCTTCAACCCCGCCGTTTTGTGGGTATCCTCGCTGATCAGGACCGAGCGCGAGAACTGCTGCGACGACCTGGCGCTGGCACACGATAACAATAGGGCAAATTACATCCGTGCCCTGGTTTCCTGTGAAGAATATCAGGCCTCCGTCCCACCATTTGCCATGGCCTTTCCCGGCTCCAAAAATACCCT
>DATJMG010000292.1:0-16599 GCA_035508835.1 Puia sp. | reverse complement strand
CAACCTGGAATGGAAGGAAAGGCTGGAAGACGATGGGGTCAAGGTTCTGATCGGCATCCCGAATGTAAAGATCCATGCCAAGATCTGCCTGATCAAAAAGCGAATTAATAACTTCACGATCCATTACGGATTTGTCAGCACGGGGAATCTTAACGAAAAAACAGCCAGGCTTTACGGCGACCATTGCCTGCTGACCTCCGACCGGCATATCATGGCGGATGTCAACCGCATCTTCACTTATCTCGAAAAGTGGAAGGAGGGCAACGCGCCGCTGAAAGCCTGCAAGACGCTTATCCCCTGCCCCACCGGTCTGCGGCGGGAACTGGTTAAGATGGTCGTCCGGGAGACACGGCTGGCTCGGGAGAAAAAGCCGGCGGCGATCACCCTCAAGATGAACTCACTCTCGGACGAGGAACTGATCGAGAAACTCACCGATGCCGCCAAAGCGGGCGTGCGCATCCAGCTGGTCGTGCGCGGCATTTTCTGTATGTTCTCGGAGAACAGCAAGTTCCTGATCCCCGTCAAGGCCATCAGCATCATCGATGAGTACCTGGAGCACGCGCGGGTATTCATTTTCCATAACGGCGGGAAAGAGAAGACGTATATCTCTTCTGCCGACTGGATGGTCCGAAATCTCGATCACCGTGTGGAGGTCACCTGTCCGGTGCTGGACGAGGTGATCACGCAGGAACTGAAAGAGATCCTGGACATCCAGCTCGCGGACAACGTGAAGGCGCGCTGGCTGGATAACGGGCTGCAAAACAACTACGTGCGGGACGACCGGGAAAAGGTGCGCTCCCAGATCGACATTTATAATTACTTATACCAAAAGGCGGTCCCGGCGGAATCGCACGCGACCGTTGCGGAAATTGCGGGATAATATGCGACTGGCAGCTATCGACATCGGTAGTAATGCAGCGCGGCTGCTTATTTCGGATGTAACCACGAATCAGGGAAAACCTGAATTCAGTAAGATCAATCTCGTGCGCGTCCCGCTGCGACTGGGCTTCGATGTCTTCGACAAGAAAGAGATCCCGGCAGAGAAGACGGACATGATCATCGAGACACTTAAGGCCTACAGGCACCTCTGCAAGGCCTACCGGGTGGATCATATCAAGGCCGCGGCCACCTCCGCCATGCGGGATGCGGTCAACGCCCGGGAGGTCATCGACCGGGTGCTGGAGGAGACGGGGATCGGGATAGAGGTTATCAGCGGCAGCAGCGAGGCAACGCTGATCTATGAGAACCACATAGCGGAGAACCTGGATAAGGAACATGCCTATCTGTATATCGATGTCGGCGGCGGCAGCACGGAACTGACCTTCTTTGCGGGTAACAAACTCGTCTTTTCCTCTTCCTTCAATATCGGCACGATCCGCCTTCTGAAGCAGCAGGTGACGGACACCCAATGGGAAACCATGAAGGAGTATATCAAGCTGGAAACCCGGCACTATGCCGATCAGATCATCGCGATCGGGTCTGGCGGGAATATCAATAAGGTCTTTTCGATCTCCAAACGGAAGGAAGGCAAGCCTTTGTCGCTCGAGCTGCTGAAGGATTACTACAAGGAGTTCTCCGCTTTTTCGCTGCAGGACCGGATGCGGCTGTACAAGCTGCGTGAAGACCGGGCGGACGTGATCGTTCCGGCGCTACAGATCTACATCAATACAATGCGGTGGGCCAATGCCCCTGAGATCTACGTCCCCAAGATCGGCCTGGCGGACGGACTCATTCAACATTTATATTCGGAATTGAAGCAGAAAGTCTAACTTTTGGGCAAATTTCAAATTTCCTGCCATGTCTGTTCATACAGAGATCAAGAAGGTAACGACGCATACCTTGCAACGCATGAAGATCAACGGGGAAAAGATCTCCATGATCACTGCATACGACTATTCTTTTTCGCGCATTTTTGACGGCGCAGGTATCGATATCATCCTGGTGGGCGACTCGGCTTCCAACGTCATGGCGGGGCATGAGACGACGCTGCCGATCACGCTGGATCAGATGATCTATCATGCGTCTTCGGTCGTGCGCGGCGTGAACCGGGCATTTGTGGTGGTGGACCTCCCTTTCGGGTCCTACCAGTCCAATTCCAAGGAGGCGCTTGCATCGGCGGTCCGGATCATGAAGGAGACGGGGGCGCATGGCGTCAAGGTGGAAGGCGGCGAAGAGATCATGGAATCGGTCAAGCGTATCCTCGGGGCCGGTGTGCCGGTGATGGGGCATTTGGGTCTGACGCCGCAGTCCATCTATAAGTTCGGGACGTATAGCGTCCGGGCAAAGGAGGAGGCAGAGGCCGAAAAGCTGAAGAACGATGCGCGGCTGCTGGAAGAAGCCGGCTGCTTCGGGCTGGTGCTGGAGAAGATCCCGGCACAGTTGGGAAAAGAGGTTTCGGAGAGCCTGCGTATCCCCACGATCAGCATTGGAGCGGGTAAATATTGCGACGGCCAGGTGCTGGTGATGCATGACCTGCTCGGGATCAACACCGAATTCCAACCCCGGTTCCTTCGCCGGTACCTCCGGTTGTATGAGGAGATCACGGACGCGGTCAAGCAATATATTCATGATGTCAAGACCAGGGACTTCCCCAACGATCAGGAGCAATATTAGGGTAGTTGGCCGGTAGTTGGCCCGTCGTAGATGGTGTGGACCCGTTCACCGGTACAATACCCCCATTCATCTAATATTTCCCCGATGACCGGGATTCCCGATTAGTTTTGGTACCTGTGAAAAAGGTTACTGTACAGATCATCATCCATATTGCGGCATGGGCCTGCTTCCTCCTGCTGCCCCTGGTATTTTATCCCCGGCCGCGGGAGCACGAGTCCTCTTTCTTCCCCGAGCATTATTTTACCACGCAACTCTTTGTGAACTTTGCAATCATCGTCGCGTTCTATTACCTCAATACCTATGTCTTCATACCCAAGCTGCTGGATACCAAAAAGTTCGTGGCCTATACATTGCTCATCCTGGCATTACTGATCTTCTACGGTTCGGTGCCGCGCATCTATCACGCCGTATTTGGCCCGTCACCATACTTTACCAGCCTTTCGACCGGCTCAGGCCAGTTCGGTGCTGCCGCTGTGTCCGGCTCCGGTGCCCCCGACGTGCCCGCCACCCCGGGCGTCTCCCGGCTTCCCGGTTCGCTCCGGCCCCCGCGGCCCCGCAACCCGCCCTTGCTCAGCCCCGGCAATCTCGTCATCTTCCTTATGGTCTTTGTCCTCAGCACGGGGATCAAGGTGATCAACCAGTGGCTGCAATCCGAGCAGCGGGCCAAAGAGATCGCGAACGAAAAATTGAAAGCGGAGCTGTCCTTTCTGAAGGCGCAGATCAACCCGCATTTTCTGTTCAATACGCTTAATAACATTTATGCGCTGGCCAGCGATCGGTCCGATCAAACGGCCCCTGCAGTGATGAAATTGTCGAGCATTATGAGGTATGTGCTGACAGAGGCGAAGAACGACCTTGTTCCCCTGGAGAAAGAGATCCTCTTCACGTCCCATTACATCGAGCTGCAGAAAATGCGGCTGACGGATAAGACCAGGATCGATTTCACCATTAACGGCGATCCGCCGGGACGGGAGATCGCCCCCCTGCTGCTGCTGCCCTTCGTGGAGAACGCATTCAAATACGGCATCAGCACGCGGGAGTGCTCGCCGATCCGCATCTGCATGGATATAAAGGAAGAATCGCTGTACTTTAGCATCAGCAATCACAAACATTTCAATACGGCGCTGAGAATGGCCGACAATACGGGGATCGGGATCAGCAATACACGGCGTCGTCTCGATCTGCTCTATCCGGGCAAATACGAGCTGATCATCAACGATAAAAGCAATGAATTTACCGTTCACCTAAATATTCCGGTATAATGTTGACCTGCATAGCCATCGACGATGAGCCTCTTGCGCTGGAAGTCCTGAAGAAATATATCGCGAAGATCTATTTCCTCGAGCTGAAGGGCGTTTATACGGACCCCTTCGAAGCCCACAAGGCCATGGATGCCGCTCCCGTGGACATCCTCTTCCTGGATATCCAGATGCCCGATATCAATGGCATCGAGTTCTCGCGCATCCTCAATAAAAAGAATACGGCCGTAGTCTTCACGACAGCCTTCAGTGAATATGCGGTAGAAGGCTTCAATGTCGATGCGATCGACTATCTGCTCAAGCCGATCGAATATGACCGGTTCCTCAAGGCTGTTTATAAGGCCAAGGAATACGTCGATTACCTCACCAACCAGGAGTTGCAGGAAGGGTATATCTTCGTCAAATCCGACTACCAGATGGTCAAGGTCAACCTCAAGGAGATCCTGTACATCGAGGGTCTCGACGACTATATCAAGATCTACCTGCCGGGTAAATCAATCCTCACCCTGATGACGCTGAAGACCATAGCGCAGAAACTGCCGGCGCGGGAGTTCATCCGGGCGCACCGTTCCTATATCGTTCCCATTAGCAAGATCGAACATATCAGCAAGAGCAAGATCAAGATCGCGGATAAAGAGATACCCATCGGCGTTAGCTACAGTGACAGCTTCTTCGCGGCCATGGAGAATAAATTGAATTGACAGGGGTTCGGCCCGCGCGCCTTCGGCGCGCGGGGCGGCGGACCAGGCAACCTTTTATCGCCGATTATCGTATTGTTAGATGCCGGTAAGGTAGATGCCGGCAAGGACCAGTTTTTTTCATAGTAGATTTTAAGTTAAGGTTGAGGCCACTGGTTAGTGGTTAGTTTTTTCCTAAATTGCTTGCGATTTTTCAATCGCAAGCTTTTTTTATGCAATTTCTGAACGAACTACATATCCAGTCGGGGACTATGCCCGGCACTTCAACGGGCACAAAATGGCTGGAATCGCAAGGCAAGGGACTGGAATCCCTGTCGCCGGTGGACGGCAAGCGGATCGGGGTCGTGACCCAGACCGACAAGGCGGCCTATGATCAGGTGGTGTCGGCCGCGGAGGGGGCCTTCAGGATCTGGCGTTCATGGCCCGCACCGCGCCGGGGTGACATCGTGCGGCAGATCGGTGAAGCCCTGCGGAACAAGAAGGAGCCCCTGGGACGGCTGGTATCCTACGAAATGGGTAAAAGCCTCCAGGAAGGATATGGTGAAGTTCAGGAGATGATCGACATCTGCGATTTCGCCGTGGGGCTGTCGCGGCAGTTGCACGGATTGACCATGCACAGCGAACGGCCGGGCCATCGCATGTACGAGCAGTGGCATCCGCTGGGCGTGGTCGGGATCATCTCGGCGTTTAATTTCCCGGTGGCCGTCTGGAGCTGGAACAGCATGATCGCGTGGGTTTGCGGCGATACCTGTATCTGGAAGCCTTCCGAGAAGACGCCGCTTTGTGCAATGGCTTGTCAACAGATTGTAGCGGAAGTGTTTGCGGCCAACCAGGTGCCCGAAGGGGTTTGCGGGCTGATCACAGGCGGCCGGGAGGCGGGGGAATGGATGACGGCGGATCATCGCATCCCCATGATCTCCGCGACGGGCAGCACCCGCATGGGCAAGGCGATCGGTCAGGCTATAGCGGCGCGGCTGGGCCGGGCGCTGCTGGAGCTGGGGGGTAATAACGCGATCATCATCTCTGCCGATGCCGATCTCGATATCGCGATCCCCGGCGCGGTCTTTGGCGCGGTCGGCACGGCGGGGCAGCGATGTACCACGACCCGGCGGCTCATCATCCACGATTCCATCTATGACCAGGTGAAAGATAAGCTCGTGGCAGCCTACCGGCAGCTGCGGATCGGCGATCCGCTGCAGGAGAAGAACCATGTGGGACCATTGATCGATCGGGACGCCGTCCGGGCCTACACCAATGCCATCCGGGCCGGGAAGCAGCAAGGGTGCCGGTTCCTGATCGACGGGAAGGTGCTGGAAGGAGATGGGTTTGAAAGCGGTTGCTATGTCACCCCCGCGATCGCGGAGGCAGAGCCGGATTATCCTATTGTGCAGGAAGAGACTTTTGCGCCGATCCTTTACCTGTTGCGCTATTCGACCCTCGACGATGCGATCGGCATCCAGAACAAGGTCCCGCAGGGGCTGTCTTCGTCCATCATGACGCTCAACCTGCGGGAGGCAGAGCAGTTCCTGTCGGCAGCCGGCAGCGATTGCGGGATCGCCAATGTGAATATCGGCACTTCGGGGGCGGAGATCGGCGGCGCTTTCGGCGGCGAGAAGGAGACGGGAGGCGGCCGGGAAAGCGGCAGTGATGCCTGGAAGTCGTATATGCGGCGGCAAACCAATACGATCAACTACTCGCGCAACCTGCCGCTGGCACAGGGGATAAAGTTCGAGATTTGATTGGGGCCGGGTGGGAAGATTGGAGTTGGACGTCGAAATAATCCCCCCGTTAAAGACGTTATAGCCGGATAGATCCAAAATCCATGATAACCGGCCGTCACGCCACTTGTGCTGTTATGAGAAAGATCGCCCTCCTTTGGCTCCTGGCCTTTGGCTGCGGGGCCGTTGAGGCCCAGGTCCGTCTCGGGATACTCGGAGGGTTGCATTCTGCTAATATTTTGGAAACCAATAGTTTACCGGGTTGGGATACCGCAGTTAAGAAATACCTCAACCCCAAAAGCGGATTTGAGCTGGGGTTTATCGTCGAGGTGCCCCTCGGATCCGGGCTTTATTTCCAACCCGCTTTCACCTATATCACCAAGGGGCGGCAGTATTCCAGAACGAACGACTCCATTACGGCGCTCAACACCGACACGATCTATAACAAGTTCTCCATTAACCTGAGCTATATCGAGATCCCGTTGGATCTTACTTACAAGATCGCCCTGACGCGCAACGGGCGGAACAGTTTTTTTGTGAGCGCGGGTCCGTATGTGGGCTTCTTCTACAGCGGCAACACCACCACCTCAAGTCTGACCAGCAATCCCTCAGAGCAATTCAACAGCGAGACGGATCCGGTAATGGTGGGAAAGGCGCCTGGTTCCTATAAAACGGTCGACGTCGGGGTGAACGGCAAGGCCGGCTTCGAGCTTGGCAACCTCCTGCTGAGCCTTTACTACAGCCGCGGGTTGACCGGGATGTATACCGCCACCTATCCCGGTACCTTTCACAATACGGTTTTTGGAGGCTCCCTCGGCATCTGGCTGACCGGCTCGGGAACAACGCCGCCGGTCAGGAAGCGGGACACCGATAAGGATGGGATACCCGACGCGGAAGACGCCTGTCCGCTCCAGCCGGGGTTGGCGAAATATCACGGCTGTCCGGTCCCCGACCGGGATGGCGATGGCCTGAATGATGAAGAAGATGCCTGTCCGGACATTGCCGGGCCAAAGTCCAATCATGGATGTCCGCTGGTGTCGCCGGAATCGGTTGCCGCTCCGCCGGTCGTAACCGCCGAACAGCCGGAAGCGCCGTCATTGCTTTTGACGATCCGGCCGGAGGATAGCGCCGCCATCAATTATATTGCACACAACGTGCTGTTCAACAGCGGCAGCAGTCAATTCGAAGATAGCTCTTATGCCGCGCTGGATACCCTCGCTGGCCGGTTGCTGGACCATCCGGAATGGCATCTGACCATCGAAGGGCATACAGACAAATCGGGTCTTCCGGGCAAAAATTTGCAGCTTTCCCAGAACCGGGCGGACGCGATACGGATGTATCTGATCAGGAAAGGCATTCCGGAAAGTCACCTGACGGCGATTGGCTATGGCTCCAGCCGGCCGATCGCGGACAACCGGACAGTCGCCGGCCGGGCGGCCAACCGGCGGGTGGAATTCAAGCTCAGCATCGGGATGCCTTAAGGCAGGGGAACCGCGGGGGGAACCGCGGCCGCTGTCCGGCCCAATTTGGCCGCTGTCCGGCTCAATTTTAACAAGTTGATAAAGCCATTCCTGTAATTTAATGGAATGGTTGGTACGGGTTTCGCTATTTTGCGCGCTTATAACTACACTAAATAACTAAAAACAGAACACACATGATTTGTCGCCCCAGACCCCTGAGGAACTGGATGTTGTTGCTCCTCATCGCTTGCTTGCCGATAACGATATTTGCCCAGGGGACTTCCGCCAAAAAGGAATTGCCGAAAGGCTGGCATCTGCTGGATAAGGAACAGGACGGCTATTACGGGATCAGTCTCAATAAAGCATACGAATTCATCCGCCTTAAGAAGCTGAAGAGCAAGACGGTCATCGTAGCCGTCATCGACTCCGGTGTGGACACCACGCATGAGGACCTGAAGGACGTTCTTTGGACCAATCCGGGCGAGATCCCCGGGAATGGGATCGATGACGACCACAACGGGTATGTGGATGACGTGCATGGGTGGAATTTTATCGGTGGAAAGGACGGGAAGAACGTGACCGACGATTCGCAGGAAGAAGCCCGGGTTTATTATATGTTCAAGTCGAAGTTCGACTCCACCGGTCTGGATACTGCTACGCTCAGCCCCGGAGATAAGGAAGAATACCATTGGTGGGTGAAGGCAAAGAAGGCGGTGATGGGCGATGGTTCCGACAACGGCATCGATCTGGGCACGCTGCACCACGTCCTGCAGGCCTGTGTCAAGAGCGACAGCATCCTGCAGGTGGCGCTCGGGAAGAAGGAATATACAGGCAACGATCTGGATACGTTCCAGGTCAAAACTTTGGATGCCCGCAGCGCCAGGTCGGTGATCCTCTACCTGTTCAAGGCCAATAAGATCATGGACATGAGCAACACGCAGTTCCTTTCCGAGTTCACCGAAGAGGTCGAGTCCGAGGAGAAAAAGGAGGCCACGAAAGAAAATGCGCCCGAGGATGTCCGGCATGAGATCGTAGGGGATAATGAAGCGGATATCAATGACCGATATTATGGCAACAACGATATCATGGCCGGCGAACCCATGCACGGTACGCATGTCTCGGGTATCATTGCCGCCGAGCGGAATAACGGCAAGGGAATGGACGGGATCGACGACAACGTGCGGATCATGATGATCCGTGCAGTGCCCAACGGCGATGAGCATGACAAGGATATCGCGCTGGCCATCCGGTACGCGGTAGACAATGGCGCCCGCGTCATCAATATGAGTTTTGGCAAAAATCTTTCACCCGAAAAAACCTGGGTCGACTCTGCGGTACGGTATGCCGAAAGCAAAGGCGTTTTGCTGGTCCATGCAGCCGGCAATGATGCCGCCGATGTGGATACCACGGACAATTTCCCTAACCCTCATTTCCGGCATTCGAACTATACGGCTTCCAACTGGATCACGGTTGGCGCCAGCAGTGACCCGCTGGCCGAGCCGGGGTTCAATAGCTATACCGCTTCTTTCTCTAACTACGGCAAGGATGAGGTCGATGTGTTTGCGCCCGGAACACGGATCTATTCAACGGTGCCCGGCAGCAAGTATGAGAACCTGCAAGGCACGAGTATGGCGTCACCGGTAGTCACCGGCGTGGCCGCGCTGGTCCTGGAATACTATCCCAACCTGACGCCGCAGCAAGTCAAATATTGCATTATGAAGGGGGCAACGCCGCTGCCGGTAAAGGTCAAGAAACCCGGCTCGGAAGACCAAATGGTCAACCTGTCGGATATCTCGATCTCCGGCGGTATCGTCAATGCGCTTGGGGCGCTCAAGGTCGCTTCGATGCTGAATGCGAAAAAAACGGACAAGTCGACCCTCATCAATAAAAAAGATTAGTAAATTAGGGGACTATGATCCCCAAGACTGAGATAATAAAGGCTGAGACCTACCAGGGTTATCTCGACCTGGTGCAGGAAAACGATTTCCGCGATGCGATCGACAAGAACACCCGGCAGTTCCGTAAGCTGCTCGAGACCATTCCCCGCAAAAAATACGACCACGCCTATGCGGAGGGGAAGTGGACGCTGCGCGAAGTGTTGCAGCATATCATCGACTGTGAACGCGTCTTCGACTACCGGGCGCTGCGGTTTGCGCGGCTGGATGCCACGCCGTTGCCCAGCTTTGACGAGGTAGCCTGGGGCAAGGCCATGGGCGGCGCTAACCGGCGTTGGAAGGATCTGCTGGAGGAGTTCATGGTGGTTCGGGAATCGACGAAATATCTGTTTGATTCTTTTTCCGACGAGCAATTACGGTTTGTCGGGGAGGCCAATGGCCGCCCGCTGAATGCATTCACCATCGGCTACCTGGTCCCCGGGCATGTCTGGCATCATATGAAGATCATCCGGGAACGATATCTGAAATAACATGCTGCTGCAACAGCTTTCTCTCCCACCCCGGCGCATCCATCGGATCGCGGTCAGTTCCTATTTCTTCCTGGCCGGACTTTGCTTCTTCAGCTGGGCTTCGCGTATCCCCAACATTCAAAACAAATTGCATCTGGACAATGCGGCGCTGGGCGGCGTGCTGTTGGGCCTGCCGGCAGGGCTGATGGTCTCGCTGCCGCTGGCGGGCTGGCTGGTAGCGCGGTTGGGCAGCCGGCCTGTCGCCATGACCGCTGCGTTGTTGTATGCCGGGATGCTGCCGGTGCTGGGGCTCGTGACCCAGGGGTGGCAGTTGGTTGGCTGTCTGTTTATTTTTGGGATGGGTGGGAACCTGCTCAATATTTCGATCAATACGCAGGCCATCGGAACAGAAGCGCTGTATGGGCGGACGATCATGGCATCCTATCACGGGCTATGGAGCCTGGCGGGCTTTACGGGAGCGTCGCTGGGGAACTTATTCATCAGCCTCGGCTGGGTGCCCTGGGAGCACTTCCTGGTGATCAGCGGGATGGCGCTGTTGATCGTAGTGACAAGCTCGGGGCAGCTGATCATCACGGAACGCGGGGGCCGAAGCGGTCAGCCGATCTTTGCGCGCCCGGACCGGTCGCTCGTCAACCTGGGGATCATTGCATTTTGTTCCATGATCTGCGAGGGCTCCATGTTCGACTGGAGTAATGTCTACTGGCAGCGGGTGGTGTTGCCGCCCAAGGTGCTGGCAGGTCTGGGTCTGACGGCGTTCTCCTTCACGATGGCGGGGGGCCGTTTCATCGGCGATCTATTGGCTACGCGGTGGGGTATCCGGCGGATGCTCCAGGTCAGCGGCGGGCTGACGGCGATGGGTCTGCTGATCGCCATCCTGTTCCCTTTCCTGCTTCCGGCGCTTGCAGGCTTTCTGTTCGTCGGGGCGGGAGTGTCGTCGGTGGTCCCGCTGGTATATAGCGCCGCGGGGCGCTCGAAGGTCTTGTCGCCGGGAGTGGCGCTGGCGGCGGTGTCGACGATCGGCTATCTGGGGTTTCTTTTTGGGCCCCCATTCATCGGATTCATCGCGCAGGCGTCAAGTCTGCGGGTATCCCTGGGGCTGATCGCGGTACTGGGGTCGCTGATCGCGGTGATGGCGGCGCGGACGAAGTTTGACTAAGAAAAACCCCGGCCAAAAGCCGGGGCGGGAGGTTATTTGTTATAAACGACACTCTTCTGCGCGATCATATCGTCGAGGACATTGACCGTTTCCCCCAGCCACAGATCAGAACGTTTCTCCTTCAGCCAGGCCTGGAATCGATCAGCCTTGTCCTTGTCGTCATCGTACTTGTGCGCATCATCGGGCAGCGAGAAGACATTTAGCTGTTCGGCGGCAGGCAGCTTGCTGAGGTCCTCGATCCGCTTCACTTTTGCCTTGATCTCCTTCTGTTCGTCCTGGTACTTCCGGATGTTGAGAGAAAAGACCTTGTCTTCGGTCTTGCTCAACCATTCCGCATCCGACTGGATCTGGCTGAGGGCGGTGTCGTGCCGGAGACGCTGATCGGACAATCCCTTGATATAATTGATGTCGTAGGCATATTTCCACGGCGTATAGTCGGCCTTCTGGATCTCGTCCCAGGGCAGCGCGTCGGGGTTGTCCTTTTCGCGGATCCTGGCATACTCGTAGATATCGGGATAGATGTCCGGCAAAACGATATCGGAGGAGACACCGCGGAGCTGCGTGGAACCGCCGTTGATGCGATAGAATTTCTGCAAAGTAAGCTTGATGGTCCCCAGCGAACTGTTCGTGGGATCGAGGCCCATGCTCTTGTCGAGCCCGATGGGGCGCTGCACGGTGCCCTTACCATACGTCGAGGAGCTGCCGATGATCACGCCGCGGTGATAGTCCTGGATGGCGGCCGCAAAAATCTCGGAAGCCGAGGCGCTGAGTTCGTTCACCATGACGGCGAAGGGACCGTCCCACAGTACGGACTTATCGTGGTCCGGGTAAACCTGCGGTTTTTCATCCCGGCTCCGTACCTGGACGATGGGGCCCTGTTCGACGAACAGCCCGGCCATCTGAACGACGTCGGAAAGCGAGCCGCCGCCATTGTTGCGGAGATCGAGAACAATGCCCTCGACCTTTTCAGCCTTCAGTTTCATGATCTCTTTTGCCACATCCAGCGCGCAGCGGGGGCCATTCGGGTTATCGAAGTCGGCGTAGAACTCGGGGAGATAGATATAACCGATCTTGCCTTTTGCGGAATTGACGATGGCGCTTCGTGCGAAGGTCAGCTCGTCCTGCACGATCTCTTCGCGGATCAGGGAGACGACGTGCACGGTTCCGTCGGGTTTTTTGAGGGTCAGCCGGACTTCGGTGCCTTTGGCACCGCGGATGACCTTGATCGCGTCTTCTACGCTATAGCCGGTGAGGTCCAGCGGCTCGGCATTGCCTTCCGCCACCTTGAGGATGATATCGTTTATGCCGACCTTGCCCGATTTCCAGGCGGGGCTGCCGGTCACCAGCGTGGTGATCTTGATGTTGCCGTCCTCCTCCTTCAGGGAGGCGCCGATCCCGAAGAAATGGCCGCTCATCTGCTCGTCGAAGTAACGTTTTTCAACCGGCGGGAAATAGTCGGTATGCGGGTCCATCGTTTGCACAATGGTTTCGACGAACATGTTGAAGCGGTCGTCATCGGTCATCTTCACATTGAGCCGCTCATAAAGGCGGTCCATGACCTTGAGGGTTTTATCACGCGCATCCTTTTCGATCTGGGCGTCGGTGCGGACGACATAGCCCGGTGTATTTTTATTGGATTCCTGGTTGTCGAGCATATCGGCATAACGCTCCAGGGTCAGGTATTTGAGTTGTTTGCGCCAGGCTTCTTTCCGGTCTGCTTCTGTCTTCGGCCAGGGCAGCTGCTCAAAATTCTGGTTGTAGTCTTCGTCCTGGTTGAAGTCGAAGGGTTTGGCCAGGATAGCTTTGTAGATCTGTTCTGTTTCGAGCAGTCGTTTCTTATAGATAGCGTTCACGGCAGGTACGAAGACAATGGGCTTGCCCAGGATCTCGTCGTCGATCTCTTTGCCGTATTTGCTTTTCAGCTCATCGATATCGGATTGAAAAAAGATATTCTTATCGGCGTCCACTTCGCCCAGGTATTTGCCGAATACTTCCAGCGAGAAGCTGTCATCGATGGGCTTGGGGCTATAGTGCAGCTCTTCCAGGTATTCCCCGACGTTGTGCAGGATCGTCTCATCTTTGGAAGGCGGGTTACCGCCGATCCCCAATGTCCGAAAGGCCACAAATACTCCTCCGCCCAGGATCAGGAGGACAACCGGCAAGTTTCTGAGTTTGATCATATACTTCAATACTTTAAGCATAACCTGCCAAAAATAACGATTATTGGGATGGGATGTTGTTGCGCCGATCCATCTTTAACAGCCGCTTATCAAAATGGGGTGGAACCTGGCGGAGCGGTCAAAATGGAAAAGCTTCGATCGGTGAAATTCACCATATGATCGAAGCTTGCGACGGGTGGCTGATGGGGTTCGAACCCACGACCCTCAGAACCACAATCTGATGCTCTAACCAACTGAGCTACAGCCACCATCCCGGTTTCCCGAAGCGCGAAATTAAGATAAATTGAATCTTTTGCAAAAACAATTTGCCCGAAAATTTACCCGGAGAAAGGCCGGGTGGTCTATCTTCGCACGCTATGACAAGAATGCCCTTGTGGTTGTACACGATACCCTTTATTTCCGCCTTTATTCATTGGTTGACGATCTGGATGGCCCTCAAGCTCCTCTTTCATCCCCGGCGTCCGCGACGGATCCTCGGCTTCACCTTGCAGGGCGTCTTTCCCAAAAAGCAGCAGCAGATCGCCGAAAGTCTCGGCCGGATCGTGGGGCAGCAGCTGTTGTCTTTCGAAGACATCGAAAAGACGATCACCGATCCGCAAAATGTGCAGCGGATCCTGCCGGTGGTCGAAGAGCATATCGACCACTTCCTTCGCAATAAATTAAAGGAAGCCATGCCGATGGTCTCGATGTTCATCGGGGAAAAAACGATCGGGCAGCTGAAGGCGGTTTTTATGCAGGAGTTGGAGCAGCTATTCCCGGTGATCCTGCAGCGTTACATTTCCCATCTCCGGGAAGATCTCGATCTGGAGCGGATCGTCGTTGAAAAGATCGCGGGGTTTTCCAATGACCGGCTGGAGGCTATGCTGAATGAGTTGCTTACCAGGGAATTCCGGTTCGTCGAAGTGATCGGCGCCGCGCTGGGGTTTTTGATCGGATTACTTCAGATCCTCATCACCTTATTTATGAGGTAAGGAGCGGGCTTGTTGATGAGGTCGGGGGTAGCCTTATGCAATTACCCCAATCGCATCTGTTTTATACCGTTTGTATAGATTGATTGGCTTGCTTCGCCTTTTGAACGGACTTTTGTTAATAAAATACAGTTGATGCTCATGAGAAAATGTTGGCTATTGTCCCTGGTTCTGGCTTTATCACTGACTGGCTATGCTCAATATCCTGGCGGCGGGCCCGGTGGAGCGAGAAGAGGCGGCGCGGCGCCTGCGATCGGGCATTTTTACGGACGGGTCATGGATGCAAAATCGGATAAAGGGTTGGATGGCGCTTCCGTCCAGCTGATCCAGTCCAAATACAGTCCGGCAACACATTCCCAAAAAGATACTGTTATCAGCGGCCAGATCACGGACCGGCGCGGGAACTTCTCCCTGGAGAACCTGCCGATCTTTGGGAACTTCCGGTTAAAGATCACGGCGATCGGTTATAAGACATATGAGCAAAAAGTGGCGTTCGATCTGAAGGGATTGCGGGGGGGCGGAGGCGGAGCGCCCGTCGCAAGTGATGACGCTCAGCAGCAACAGGCCGACCGGGCGATGCAGATGCTGAATGCCGTCGACAAGGACCTGGGGAACATCAAGCTGGACGAGGATGTCCAGATGATGGAATCTGCCGTCGTAACGGCCAGCAAGCCATTGCTCACGATGGGTGTTGACCGCAAGGTATATAATGTGGAAAAAGATATTTCCGCTGTTGGCGGCACGGGCGTTGACGTCATGCGGAACGTGCCTTCGCTGCAGGTGGATATCGACGGGAATGTGACCCTCCGCAACAGCACGCCCACCATCTTCGTAGACGGGAGGCCGACGACGCTGACCCTCGACCAGATCCCGGCGGATGCCATCCAGAGCGTCGAGATCATTACTAATCCCGGCGCCAAGTACGATGCAAGCGGCGGCACGGCAGGTATCCTGAATATCGTTTTGAAGAAGAACCGCAAAGCGGGCTACAACGGAAGCCTGCGGGCGGGCATCGATGAGCGCGGTAAATTCAACACCGGCGGCGATATAAATGTCAAGCAGGGCAAGATCAATTTCTTCCTCGGCGGCAATTACAGCCAGCGCAAGTCGATCTCTCCCGGTACCACCAGCCGCTATACCTTCGATCAGCCCGGCTATCCGAATGACAGCCTGATCGAAAACGATTACAATGTCAATCTCGGTTATTTCGCGTTTGGCCGCGGCGGCATCGATTACCTGATCGACAACCGCAACACGCTGTCATTCTCCGGCAATATCGTGCACGGGACCTTCCAGCCTTATACCAACAGCCAGATCTTTGTCGATACGTTGTATCCGGGTTACACGACCTATTCCTACACCTACCGGGTATCGACCTCCCAATCGCTGTTCAATAACCATGGGGGAATGCTCAGCTTCAGGCATAATTTCCCCAAAGCGGACGAGGAATGGTCGGCGGATGTGAACTACAGCCAGGGCACCAATAACAACGACAACCTGATCGCTTCCAATATTTATGATATTAAAGGGGGGCCGCTGAGCAGCATTTACGATCAGCAGCAGACGGTCAACGGCACCAATAAATACTTCACGGCGCAGACCGATTTCACGCTGCCGATCACCGAAAAATCCAAATTCGAGACCGGCGGCCGGGTAGCCATCCGCAATATGTACAGCCTGACGGACCTCGACACCCTCGGCGCCAATGATAAATACCAGATCGAGGCACTGTTGTCCTCCAGCTTCAAATACCAGGACCAGGTCACGGCCGCCTATGCGACGTATTCCAACGCATACAAGAATTTCGGGTTTAACGTCGGGCTGCGGATGGAATCCTGGCATTATACGGGGACACAAAATTATACCAATGTGTCCCCCGGAGGACTTCAGTACGATACCGTCGGCAACTACAGTCATACGACAGCGCCCAACCTGTTCCCCAGCGTGTTCCTCAATCAGAAGCTGACGGACCGGCAGACCCTGTCGTTCAGCTATACCCGAAGGATCGACCGGCCCAGCTTCCAGCAGTTGTTCCCCTTTACCGACTACTCCGACTCGCTGAACCTGAGCCGCGGGAATCCCAACCTGAAACCGCAGTTCACAAACAGCTTCGAGCTGAGCT
>DATJMG010000291.1:0-16056 GCA_035508835.1 Puia sp. | reverse complement strand
TGTCAAGGATCCGCATCTGCCTTGCAGTTCGCTGGCGTATGATTTCACCAATTTGTCGACTGCGCCGCCGGGCAAACCTTTCGGGCCCGCGTCGTTCATCTGGCAGTTCGGGGATACGACCCAAAATTTCGTTGATGGGCCGGGACCGGTGACGCATACGTATCAGAGTCCGGGAACCTATATTGTCAATCTGATCATGGATGACACGACGTATTGCAATTATCCGGATACGGCGACCAAGACCCTGCGGGTTTCACCGGTGGCAAAGGCGCAGTTCGTGACCCCGGCGACGGGTTGTGCGCCCTATACGGCGGTCTTCAACAATACTTCGTTGGGCGGGATCGAGTTCACCTGGAATTTTGGCGATGGGTCGGCTCCGGATACCAGTTCCAACCCAACGCATGTCTATGCCAATCCGGGTACGTACACGGTCAGTCTGCTCGAGGTGGATACGACGACCTGCAACCAGCGGGATTCGACGCAATTTACGATCACGGTAAGCAGTGATCCGACGGCTGCCTTTTCGTACTCACCTGAGACGCCGGTGACCAATACGCCTTTCATCTTCACGAACGGGTCCGTAGGAGCCAGCACGTACAAATGGCTGTTCGGGGATGGGGACTCAACGGTCAAGGCTTCGATGGATACTGTAGAACATCTTTATAATCAGACAGATACCTTTACGGTTTGCCTGCTGGCCACCAATTCGTCGGGTTGTACCGATACGGTCTGCCGGTCGGTCGGTGCGTTGATCGAACCTTTGTGTGATGTGCCGAATGCGTTTACGCCGGGGCGGTTCGGGACCAATTCCGTTATTAAGGTCATGGGCTTCGGAATTACGCATATGGATTTCCGGATATACAATCGGTGGGGGCGAATGGTCTTTGAGTCGACGGATCCGAATGTAGGCTGGGATGGGTATTACCAGGGGCAGATCCAGCCGATGGATGTGTATGCCTATACCCTGGAGGCGGATTTTTCAAATGGGAAGCACGTAACTAAAAAAGGAGATATAACTTTGATCCGGTAGGGGACCGGAGGGTGAGGGGGGCGATACGGCGGGGGGCTGGAGGGTGAGGGGTATGACGGGGCTGAGGAGCGGGCCGGAGGGTTCGTTAACGGGTGGTAAACAGACAACCAAAATCAAGTAAACGACGTTACTAAAAAAAATGGGGGGATTGAGACATATATGGGGAGCTTGAGACATATACTTTTGGCGGGCTGCTGTGTCGTCGGGGCTATGGCCAAGGTCGCGGGGCAGGATCTTCACTTCTCCCAGTGGTTCAATTCCCCCCTGGTGACCAATCCTGCCAATACGGGTTTTATCCCGGATGCGGACTACCGGCTGGGCGCCAATTACCGTAATCAATGGTCCACGGTGATGTCGGTACCTTATCAGACGATGAGTATCTGGGGGGATGCGCAGGTGTTCCGGAACCGGATCGAGAATGGCTGGATGGGGTTAGGGGGCGCTATCCTCAAGGATGATGCGGGGGCAAGCACGCTGACTTCGACGGAGGTATATGGATCGGTGGCGTATCACCAGATGGTTGGATATTCCAGCCTGATCACGCTGGGGTTCAATGCGGGCTATGTCAACAAGCGCATCAACACGACCAATCTGAAATTCCCGGATCAGTTCGATGGGAAGTTCTTCGACAATTCATTGCCGACGAGTGTGGTGATCGATCAGCCGAATGTCAACTTCTTCGATATGCAGATCGGGATGAATTATGCTTATTTTCCGACGAGCAATCTGTATCTGAACGGGGGTTTTTCGATCCAGCATATCAACCGGGCCCGGGAGTCTTTCTTTACGACGGACCCTGCGGGTTTCGACAGCCGGATACCGGAGCGGTACATTGCGTTTGTGAATGCCAGTATAAAAGTGAATGACTATGTCATCATCAATCCGGGCGGGTATTATACGGTCGATGCAGGGGCGCAGGAGCTATCGCTCGGGATAAATGCACAGTACGATCTCGAGGATAACGGTGATCAGCAGGTTATCGGCGGGTTGTATTACCGGGCGGGGGATGCGGTTATTCCGATGATCGGATTCGTCTATCACAACCTCAAGCTAACCTTCACGTATGATGCGACGACGTCATCGTTAAGGAACTATAACAATGGCTATGGGGCTTTTGAGTTTGCTTTGGAGAGCCAGGGTTTTTACAGTCAGTACAATGGGGACAGGCGGCAATCGCTTTGTCCTTCTTTCAAACCTTGATGAACATTTCTAATAAAAGTCAATTGAATTATCCCATTTTTGTATGATGAAACGAAAAATTATTGTTGCCGGCCTCTGTTTAATGATGGCGGCGGGGCGCGGTTTTGCGCAGGACCGGATGCCCGGCCGGGTGAATACGTATACTGATGAAGGGACCGGGACGGGGTTCCGGAAGGAGAACCTCTTTATCGGCGGCAGTCTTGGGCTCGGGTTTGCGGCGGACCAGTTCAGTGTCGGGGTCAACCCGGAGGTAGGGTATTCGTTGAACCGGTGGGTGGACGTCGGAGCTGTCGTGAATTTCACGTATAATTCGGTCAGCCCGGATCCTTCGGGATATTACAATCCGGATCTCAGCGAGAAGGAGTTCATCTATGGGGGCGGGTTGTTTGGGCGGGTGTATTTCCTGCCGTTCCTTTTTGTGACGGCGCAGCCGGAATTCAACTGGACGCATGACCGGCAGGTTTATGAGGCGAGTGGCGGGGCCACGTATACGTATGACGTGAGTGCGCCCAGTTTATTGGTGGGGCTGGGGTATGGGCGTCGGATGATCGGGCAGGGGACTTTCTGGATTGCGGTGATGTTCGATGTAGCGGGGAATCCGAATTCGCCTTACAATGATATATACGGGCACCCGGAGCCGGTGATCAGGGCGGGGTTCGATCTGTTCCCGCATAAGAGGTATTAGGCCAGGCGGTTGAAGATCTCCACGGGGGTGCTGCAGACGACGATGCGGTCGTCGACCCTGTCGTATAAAAATCCTTCGTTCTCCAGTTGGCGGAGGTGGCGCAGCAGGTGATCGTAGAAGCCTGCCGAGTTGAGGACATAGAGATGTTTGCTATGGATCTTCAGCTGGTTCCAGGTCAGCAGCTCAAAAAATTCATCGAGGGTACCGAATCCTCCCGGCAGGATGATGGCGGCGTCGCAGCGTTCATACATCATCTTTTTGCGGGTATGCATATCCGGGACGATGGCCAGCCGGGTCAGGCCCTTGTGATGGTGTTCCCATTCGGTCAGCATTTCGGGGATGATCCCCATAACGTCTACGCCTTCGGCGAGGGCGGTGTCGGCCATCAGGCCCATGAGGCCTTTACTGCCGCCGCCGTAGATGAGTTTGAGCTTCAGGATGGCGATGTATTTTGCGAGCTCGGCGGCATGCCGGGCGAAAAGAGGGTTATTTCCATGCCTGGAGCCACAGAAGACAGCGACGGATCGGATCTGCATATTAAAATTAAAATTCAGTGATTTTCGTGGTATTTCCTAAATTCATATATGGGCCCTTCGCTATTGTTCAGTTTCGTTATCGGTTATTTTCTTCTTTTGCTTTTGGTAGCGTGGCGGACGTCCCGGCATGCGAATAATGATTCCTTCTTCATCGGCAATCGGAATTCCAACTGGATGCTTGTAGCATTCGGGATGGTCGGCACGTCGCTTTCAGGGGTAACGTTCGTATCGGTGCCCGGCACGGTGGGGAAGTTTGGGGATGACGGGTTCAGCGGGTTTGGTTACTTCCAGGTGATCATCGGAAACTGGATCGGTTTCCTGATCGTTGCGTTGGTCCTGCTGCCGTTGTATTACCGGATGAACCTAACGTCCATTTATCGTTACCTCCATGACCGGTTCGGGATGGTGGCTTACCGGACGGGGGCGATCTTCTTCATCCTTTCGCGCACGGTGGGTGCGACGGCAAGGCTCTACCTCGTCATCAATATTTTGCATGTATTTATTTTGAAGGATCTGGGAATATCGTTCGGGTTGACAACGGGGGTGATCCTGCTTATGATCCTGTTGTATACGTTTGAGGGGGGGGTCAAGACCATTGTGTATACGGATACGCTGCAAACGACTTGCATGTTACTGGGGTTGGTGGTGTGCATTGTGTATATATTACAGCATTTGGGGCTCTCGGTGGGCGGTGCGTTGGAGGCGTTGGATGCCAGGGGGCTGGGCCGCATCTTTCATCATACAGATGTCAACAGCCGGAATTTTTTCCCCAAGCAGATCGTCGGCGGGATGTTTATTGCGATCGCCATGACGGGGTTGGACCAGGAGATGATGCAAAAGAATATCAGTGTGAAGAATGTGCGGGACTCGAAAAAGAATATGGTGGTATTCACCTGCGTGTTTGCGGTGGTCAGCTTCCTGTTCCTGTTGTTAGGGGGGCTCCTGTATCTTTTTGCGCTCAACCAGGGCGGGATAGTGGGCACCGGTCATCAGTTGTTGTTGGGGGGAAAGAATGTAGTGGGGGATGGGTTATTCCCGACGCTTGCGTTACATTATCTACCCAGGGCGGTATCGATCATCTTTATTATTGCCCTGATCAGTGCCCTCTTCCCCAGCGCGGACGGGGCGTTGACGGCGCTGACCTCCAGCTTCTGTATCGATTTGCTCGACCTGCGCAGCCGGGAGGGGTGGAGTGAGCAGCGCAAGCGGCGATTGCGGATGGTGGTGCATGGGGGTTTTGCCCTGGTATTTCTGTTGTGCATCCTGGTATTCAAGCAAGTGAATAATCCGTCGACGATCGGCGTCATCCTCGATCTGGCCGGGTATACATATGGGCCGTTGCTCGGGCTGTTTGCGTTCGGGATCTTTACGCGACGGTTGTTGCCGGACAGGTGGACGGTGACGGCATTGTGCCTGGCGGCGCCCGCGGTTTGCTGGGTGGTCAGTCAGCATGCGGCGCGGTGGTTTGGCGGGTATCAGATCGGGATCGAGCTATTATTGTTGAATGGGTTATTGACTTTTGGGGGGTTGGCGGCTATGTCCGCGAGGGGGGATGCTTCCGCCAAGGCTTCGCCGGGCGGCGCGGTTTAGGTATATTTGTGAAAAGTTTTCCTATGGAGATGATCGAACCTTTGGCGCAGGCGTATGCGGAGCGTTATTCGTCGGCGGTGGCGCCTTTGCTGGATGAGATTGCGGCTTATACGGCGGCGCATCATCCCGAGGCGCATATGCTCAGCGGTCCGCTGCAGGGAAAGTTCCTGGAGATCGTCAGCCGGCTGGTGCGGCCGCGGCGGGTTCTTGAAATCGGCACTTTTATGGGGTATAGCGCGCTATGTCTGGCGTCGGGTCTGGCGGAGGATGGCCGGCTGCATACGATCGAGCTACGGGATGAGGATGCTGATCTGGCGGAGGGCAATTTCCGGGCGGCAAATCGGCAGGACCGGATAATATTGCACCGGGGAAATGCGTTAGCGATCATTCCGAGCCTTCATGAAGTATGGGACCTTGTCTTTATAGATGCCGATAAAACGGGATATATCGATTATTACAAGCTCGTGATGCCCGGGGTGAGGTCCGGGGGATTGATACTTGCGGACAATGTTCTGTTTCACGGGCAGGTCTTACAGCCGGAAGTCGAGGGGAAGAATGCGAAGGCCATCCAGGCTTTTAACGAAATGGTTGCCGCTGACAAGTCGGTTGAAAAGGTCATGCTCACGGTTCGGGATGGGTTATTCGTTATCCAAAAAAAGTAAAGCCGGTCAATGATCAATAAGTTGATGCTGATAGGGGTCGGATGTATGGCGGTTGGAAGTGGGGTGCCGGCGCAGGTGAGTGTGAACGGAGTGAATTACGTGAATACTTACAAGGCGTTGGCGATAGCGGAGGAGCAGCGGACGGGAGTGCCGGCGGCGATCACGCTGGCGCAGGGGCTGCATGAATCGGAGGCGGGGACGAGCGAGTTGGTGAAGGGGTCCAATAATCATTTTGGGATCAAGTGTAAGGCGGATTGGAAGGGTGCGGTATTCTATCATGATGATGACAGCCGGCAGGAATGTTTCAGGAGTTATCTGACGGCGGCCGATTCGTACCGGGATCATTCGGATTTTCTTCGTCAGGGGTCGAGATACGCATTTCTGTTCCAACTGGACCCTACGGATTATGAAGGCTGGGCGTATGGGTTAAAGAAGGCGGGGTATGCGACGAACAGCCGGTATTCGCAGATCCTCATCAAGTTGATCCGGGATTATAATCTCGAGCAGTATACGATGATTGCGATCGGAAAGATGGCGGCATCGGATGAGGTGGTTTTGAAGGCGCCGGGGGGTGGGGCGGGGTCTATGGATAGTGTGAAGCGGGATGCAGCGATAGCGGGTCCTGAAGTCTCTTATCCTGAAGGGGAGTTTTTGATCAACCGGACGAGGGTGGTCTATGTGCAGGCGGGGGTAGCGTTGTTGACGATTGCGAACCGGTATGAGGTGCCGCTGGGGCGGTTGCTGGAGTTTAATGAGATGAAGGAGGAGGATATCCTGATCAAGGGCCAGTTGATCTATTTGCAGCGCAAGCGGCGGGCGGGATCGGTCGAATATCATGTGGTGCGGGAGGGGGAGGGGATGTACGAGATTGCGCAGGCGGAGGGGGTAAGGTTGCGGGACTTATTGGAAATGAATCAGTTATCAGAGGGCGAGCAGCCGGCGGTTGGAGAACGGATCTATTTGCAGCATTCGGCGCCGGAGAAGCCGAGGTTAGCCATGAATTGAGATGGGCGGGGAAATGAGATGGGCAGGGAAATGAGGTGGGCGGGAATGAGATGGATGGGGAATTGAGATGGGTGGGGGGAATCAGGATAATATGGGCATTATGACGAGAATACGGGTGCATGACAAAAATTTCGAGCCTTATTTATCAGCGGAGCGGATTGCCGGGAAGATCAGGGAGGTGGCAGCCCAGCTGAACCGGGACTATGCGGATAAGCAGCCTTTATTCCTTGCGATCCTGAATGGGGCGTTCATGTTTGCGAGTGATCTGTTCAAGGAGATCACGGTCGAGGCCGAGATCAGCTTTATCAAGCTGGCGTCGTATAAGGGGACCAAGTCATCGGGGCATGTGATCACGGCAATCGGATTGGATATGGACCTGATCGGGCGGCATGTGGTCATCATTGAGGACATTGTAGATACGGGGAAGACGTTGAGTGAGTTCTTGCCGCAACTCGAGCATCAGCAGCCGGCGTCGATGAAGATTGCGGCGTTGCTGCACAAGCCGGAGGCCACGGTCTATCCGATCCAGGTGGATTACCTTGGATTTTCGGTGCCCAATAAGTTCCTGTTAGGCTATGGGCTTGATTATGATGGACTTGGGAGGAATATTCCGTCTATCTATCACCTGGTCGAGTAGGGGCATCGAATGGGGAGGTCGAGTGGAGGCATCGAATATAGAGATCGAATACAAATAGAGAGGTCGAGTAGAGGTGTCGAATGGGGAAGTCGGGTAGAGGCGTCGAGTGGAAGCTTGACAAAGACAAAAGAACGCATTAATTTTAATCAAAATATCCGATTGAAAAGTGTTTTGTTGCTGCTGTTTGGTTCTCTGCTATTTTATTCTTCGCGCGGGCAGTATTATTTGCGCGGGGAGGTTAGAGATGAGAACAATGGCCTCATGCCCAATGTGAAAATACGGCTCCACTCCAGTGGATACCTTTATTATTCCGGCGGGTCGGGCTCTTTCGGGATACCTGTTGCCCAGGCGGCGGATACGTTGACGCTTGTTGCGGACGGGTATGAGGACAAGACAATAGGGGTAGATGCCACGCAGTATCAGACGATCCGGTTGAAGCCCATCTTCCGGAATGTTTCGGCGCCGCCTCCGGCAAAGGGGCTGATGTCGCTGACCAAGGATTGGCGGCCGATGGACCATCGGGATTGGACGGTAGGGGCGGAGACGTATAGTTCCCTGGTGGAGAATGGATTCATTCCGGCCATGAAATATCCGGAGACCGGGTTTGCGGTTCGGATCGACAAGGCTTCTTACAGCAATGTCAGGCGATTTTTGAACATGGGAAGTACGATCCCGCCGGATGCGGTCCGGATTGAAGAGTTGCTTAACTATTTCAATTTTGGGTATACAGACCCTCCTACGGACAGTTGTTTCACTTTTCGGTCTCATCTTTCGGAATGTCCGTGGAATCCGGGGAATCAGCTCCTGTTTCTCCAGGTATGTGCGCGAAAGCTTGATCCGGCGCGCATTCCGCCAGCCAATCTTGTTTTCCTGATCGATGCGTCCGGGTCCATGGACCTGCCCAACAAGCTCCCGTTGATAAAATCTGCTTTTAGTCTGTTAGTCAACAACTTACGTGCTATCGACACGGTGACGATCGTGACATACGGAAATATGGTCGGTGTATGGTTGCCGCCGACGTCGGGTGCAGAGAAGAAGAAGATCCTGGAATCGATCGACGAGATTACGCCGGGTGGGGCGACTCCGGGTGAGGCGGGGATCAGGGCTGCCTATCGGGTGGCGAAGAGCAAGTTTATCAAAGGGGGAAATAACCGGGTTATCCTGGCGACGGATGGGGATTTCAATGAGGGGGAGACTTCCGAAGATGAGTTAGGGAAGTTGGTGACGCAGTATAAGGATTGGGGTATTTATCTGACTTGTCTTGGGGTAGGCATGGGGAACTACAAGGATTCCAAGCTCGAGGAGCTCGCGAAAAGAGGGAATGGAAATTTTGCTTATCTGGATGATGAGCAGGAGGCGGAGAAGGTGTTGGTGCGCGAGTTTACGCAAACGGTGTATGCGGTGGCGGACGATGTCTATTTAAATATTGTTTTCAATCCTTCGATCGTAAAGGAATACCGCCTGATCGGGTTTGATAATAAGGCAAAGGCCTTATCGGATTCGTTGAGTGGGATCCAGGGTGGGGAGGTAGGGTCGGGTCATTCCGAGCTGGCATTGTTCGAGCTCACGCCGGCAAGCCGGGATAGTGCGGGTGAGGGAGTGGGCGCGGGCAGGGATCAGGAGCAGTTGGCCAAGGTAGTGCTCAATTATAAGTTGCCGCATGATTCGGTCGAGCGGATGAGTTGTTATAGTTGTCCGGATCAGCTGATCGCTTTTCGCGATCTGCAGCCGTGTTATCGGTTTGCGTCTTCAATTGCGTTGTTTGGCGGATTGTTGAAGCGGTCGCCGTTTACGAAGCAGGCGGATTGGAAGGAGGTGATCGAGATAGCGCAGGAGTCGGGTGATCCGCAGGATGGGATGCAGCAGGAGTTCATAGGCCTGATCGAGAAGGCGCGGAAGATCTATGGGCGGGGGAAGCGGGTGAGGGTGCAGGAGTAGGGTGGGGTTTGCCGGTGCACAGCGGTCGTTAAAGCGACCTCCGGTCCGCTTATGATAGCGCCTGTCGGCGCGCAACGACCCTCCGGGTCGTTTGGCCGGGCGTTTTAGCTGAACATCTCCCTTACTTTATCAAAAAAGCTGCGTTCGTTTTTGTCCGGCTTGGGCTGGAAGTTCGGCGAGTCGCTTAGTTTGTCCAGGAGGTCTTTTTCTTCCGGGGTCACGTGTTGGGGTGTCCAGACGTTGACGTGGATGAGCTGGTCTCCTTTTTCGTACGAGTTGACGCCCGGGAAGCCTTTGCCTTTCAGTCGAAAGATCTTGCCGCTCTGGGTGCCGGGGGGAATTTTGATCTTGGCTTTTCCGTCGATGGTGGGTACTTCTGCCTGAAGGCCGAAGACGGCATCCATGAAAGAGATATGGAGCTCGTAGGCGACGTTGAGGCCATCGCGGTGGAGCTCGGGGTGTTGTTCTTCTTCAATGAGGATGATGAGGTCGCCGGGTGAGCCGCCTCTTTCGCCGGCATTGCCTCTGCCGCCTACGCTCAGCTGCATGCCTTCCTGCACGCCCGCCGGGATGTCGAGGGTGACAGTCTCTTCGCCGTATACGCGGCCTTCGCCTTTACATACGGAACATTTTGCGGTGACGATGGAGCCTTCGCCGTTGCAGGTAGGGCAGGTGGTGACGGTCTGCATTTGGCCGAGGAAGGTGTTGCTGACGCGCCGGACCTGGCCGCTGCCGCCGCAGGTGGAGCAAGTCTGGATGCTGCTGCGGTCTTTGGCGCCGGTACCGCTGCAGGTGGTACAGGAGACGTATTTCTTTACCTTGATATTTTTGGTGACGCCTTTGGCGATCTCTTCGTAGTTGAGTTTGATCTTGACGCGAAGGTTGCTGCCTCTGACACCGCGGGAGCGGGAGGTTCCGCCGCGGCGGCCGCCGAAAAAGCTGCCGAAGAGGTCATCGCCGAAGATATCGCCGAACTGGCTGAAGATATCATCCATGTTCATGCCGCCGCCGGGGCCGCGGCCGTTGTTGCTTAGGCCTGCATGGCCGTAACGGTCGTACTGGGCACGTTTATCGGTATCACTCAGCACTTCGTAGGCTTCCGCGGCTTCCTTGAATTTCTCCTCAGCAGCCTTATCGCCGGGATTTCGGTCAGGGTGGTATTGCATCGCCACTTTGCGATAAGCTTTCTTGATCTCTTCCGCCGATGCGCCTTTTGACAGGCCCAGCACTTCGTAATAGTCTCTTTTGGACATGGGATGATTCCGATGGCTTTTAATTGCCCACCACCACTTTAGCGTGGCGGATGAGCTTGTCGTTCAGGTAATAACCCTTCTGGATCTCGTCGATGACTTTTCCTTTCAGGGACGGATCGGGGACGGGGACTTCGGTGATGGCTTCATGTTTCTCTACGTCGAAGTCGGTGTTGATGCTGTTCATGGCTTTGAGGCCCCTGGACAGGAGTGCAGCGCGCAGCTTGGAGAAGACCAGTTGTATGCCTTCCCTGATCTGAGCGATGTTGTCGACGGACCACAGCTGTTTTTCGGCGCGGTCGCAGTCATCGAGGACGTCGAGCAGGGAGATGATCACTTCCTTACTGGCGGTCTGGCGCAGTTCGAGGTTTTCCCTTGCGCTGCGTTTCCGGAAATTATCGAATTCAGCGAAGAGCCGGAGATACTTATCTTTTTGTTCCTGGAGCTCGTCGCGGAGCCGTTCCAATTCTTCCTCGGTCGCACTCATTTCGCTAAGGTTCGTGGTACCGGCGATATTTTCATCGGTATTCAGGTCATCTGATGTATCGGGTCCGTTATCTTTTCTGTTCTCTGACATAGACATAAAATTAGCGTAAATATAGGCTAGTCAATATTCTTGCCAACCATAAGGATGAGACAAAATGTCCTGATAAATTCGCCGGCTGGCAGGCCGGCCTGGTGCCGGGGATAACCGGCCGGGAGGCAAAAAGCGTGTTGAAGGCGACTATAACCCGGTGGATGTTAGTTCCTTACAAGGTAAGGAGCCTTGGGACAGGATTGTTTGTGAAGGTTTGGGTGAAACGGGCGGGGATTTTGTGGGGGGTAATTATAAAAATAAAAATGAGATCAAGCTGCTGGTCCATTGCATTGGCGGTGCTTATGATGAGTGCGTGTTCACCTAACAGGAATGGGGGGTCAGTCATGTCCCGGGTGACGTTCTGGTTAACCAATCCGGATAGGAGCGTCCTTTTGCAGAAGCAGGATACGGCGTTGAATTTCTCCAGCGGTGCGGCGGTGCAGCCGGTCATCACGGTGGATACGACAACAACTTATCAGCAGATGGACGGGTTCGGGTATTGTCTGACGGGTGGAAGCGCGCAGTTGATCTACGGGTTGCCGATCCTGCAGCGGCAGGCGCTCGAGCGGGAACTCTTCACGACGGACAGCAATGATATCGGCGTCAGCTATTTGCGGCTCACGATGGGAGCGTCCGATATGAGCGCGAGGGTATTCTCTTATGACGACAATGCCAGTCCTTCCCGACCCGATACGGGCCTTGCGAATTTCACGTTGTCGGATGACAATCTTTACCTCGTTCCGTTATTGAAGGAGATCCTGACGGTCAGTCCCCATATCAAGCTCCTGGCAACGCCCTGGTCGCCGCCGGCGTGGATGAAGACGAATGATCATGCTTCGGGCGGGTCGCTGCTGCCGCGGTATTATGGGGCATATGCGAAATATTTTGTGAAATATATCCAGGCGATGCAGTCCAACGGGATCCGCATCGATGCGGTCACGCCGCAGAATGAGCCCTTGAATGCGAATAATAATCCGGCCTGTGTGATGCAGGATACGGCGGAAGATATTCTGGTGCGGCAGTACCTCGGCCCGGCGTTCCGGGCGGCGGGTTTGACCACGAAGATCATTGTGTATGATCACAACTGCGACCAGCCCGGATATCCGGAGTATATCCTGGGCGATGCGGCGGCGGCGCAATATGTGGATGGATCGGCTTTTCATTTGTATGCGGGGAATATTTCGGCGTTGTCGGGCGTGCATGACTTGTTCCCGAATAAGAATTTGTATTTCACAGAGCAATATGTGGGGGGGCCCGGCAATTTCCGGAACGATATGGAGTGGGCGATCAAGAATCTGATCGTCGGGGCGCCGCGGAACTGGAGCCGGAATGTGCTGGAATGGAATCTGGCGGCGGATCAGCATTATGGGCCCCATACGACGGGAGGCTGCAATGTTTGTCTTGGGGCCTATACGATCAATGGGACGGAGGTGAGCAGGAATGTGTCCTACTATATCATTGCGCATGCGAGCAAATTCGTTTTGCCGGGATCGGTGCGGGTGGCGTCGAATATCCCCGGGAGTTTGCAGAATGTGGCGTTCCTTCGGCCGGATGGGAAGAAGGTGTTGATCGTGTTGAATGATGAGGCGAATCCGGAGAGGTTCGCAGTGCAGTTCAACAATCAGAATTTTTCGGTGAGGATGGAGGGGTATGCGGTGGCGACGTTTGTGTGGTGACGGTCGGAGTGCGTGGGATGCGGCGATGGTTGGAACGGCGAGGAGTGTGAGATGGTTGGAACGGCGGGGAGTACGGCGATGGTTGGAGCGGTGGAGGATGTGGTTATGGCGGCGTACCTTTGCGGCCATGACAAAGGTTTATTTGAAAAGGAAGATCGGTCCGCGGGTGGAGAACGGGCATCCCTGGATCTTTGCCAATGAAGCCGGAGAGGTGGAAGGAGAAGTGATTGGCGGGGACACCGTCGAGGTGTTTACGCATGAAAAAAAATTTGTCGGGCGCGGGTATATCAATCCCAAATCGCAGATCCTGGTAAGGCTGTTGACGCGGGATCGTGGGGAGGCGATCGATGAAAGTTTTTTTGGGAGCAGGCTTCGACGGGCCTGGGAATACCGGCAGCGGATCGGCTACACGGAGAACTGCCGGTTGGTGTTTGGCGAGGCGGATGATCTGCCGGCGCTCATCATCGACAAATTCAACGATTTTTTCGTTATCCAAACGCTGGCGTTGGGGATGGACCGGTGGAAGCCGGCTATTGTCGCGGCTTTGGAGGAGATGTTCCGACCTAAGGGCATCTATGAGCGGAATGATGTGCCGGTGCGGGAATTGGAGGGATTGCCGCAGGTCAAGGGGTTTTTGTCCGCGCCATTCGACACGCGGATCGTTATCCGGGAGAATGGGATACAGATGGAGGTGGACCTGGAGAATGGGCAGAAGACGGGTTATTTCCTGGATCAGCATGACAACCGGCGGGCGATCCGGCATATCGTCAAGGGGGCCGAGGTGCTTGGGGCGTTCTGTTATACGGGGAGTTTCGAGACGCATGCTGCGCATTATGGGGCAAAGTCTGTCGTGGGTCTGGATATTTCGGAGGCTGCGGTGGCACAGGCCCGGCGAAATGCGGAGCTCAACGGGCTTGGTGCGGTCTGCCGGTATGAGGCAGTCAATGCCTTCGATGTATTGAAGCAATGGTCCAGGGAGGGGCGGCAATATGATGTGGTGATGCTGGACCCCCCGGCGTTCACCAAGAGCCGGGAGACGATCCAGAAGGCGATCACCGGGTATAAGGAGATCAATCTGCGGGGGATGAAGCTGGTTCGGCGCGGTGGTTTCCTGGTGACGTCTTCGTGTACGAACCTGGTCCAGGCGGAGCTGTTCCTGGAGATCATCCGGATGGCGGCAAAGGATGCGAGGCGGCGGTTGCGGCAGGTGACGTTTGCGGCGCAGGCCAGCGATCATCCGATCATCGAGGGGTGGGAGAATACGAACTATCTTAAGTTCCTGATCGTGCAGGTGTTATGAACCGACCGGCGCAGACATTAGCCTTGCGGAGGCTTCGCTGCAGAGGCTTCCCTGCGGAGGTTTCGCGAAGCGAAGCCGATGCAGAGCCGCTGGTGAGGATACCTCGCTTTACTTATTCAATTGAAATATACCGGAGTCGGTGATGCGGCCGAACTGGTCGCGGAGCTGGAAGGTGTAAAGCCCGCGGGTGAGGTCCGACAGGTTGACGGTGTAGTGGTCGACCATATCGGGGATGTCTTTGACCAACTTGCCTAAAAAGCTGAAAATCTCCAATCTATAAGTTGTATTGGGTTCCTTGTCAAGTTCGAAGATGATATAGGAAACGGCGGGGTTGGGATAAAACTTCTTGACCACTTTACGGTCCGGCTCGGGCATAGGACCGCGTGCCTGGCTTTTAGCCTGGGTGGTGGTCAGTAAAGTAATGGATACCAAGATGTAAAAAATCCTCATCCCGGGGTATTATTTACATGTGTTTCCAAAATAAAGGTTTGTACCTAAGATACAAAAAAGATGCCTAATAAAATGCTAAATATTGATAAACGTTAATAGGTGGCAAATTATTGTATTGGGAATCAATTATTTAACTGATCAAGGGTCTTATGGATCGCTTCAAAGTTCGGCAGGTCGCCGGCGGTCTCGAGGACTTCGGCGTAGCGAATAATTCCCTGTTTGTCCACCACGAATGCAGATCGTTTGGATACTCCGTGCATGTCGAATACGAAATTATCGTAGAGGGCGCCATAGGTGGCGGAGACGGTTTTGTTGAAATCGCTCAGGAGGGGGAAGTTCAGGTGTTGGTCCTCTTTGTATTTGGCGAGGGTAAAAACGGAGTCCACGCTGATGCCGAGGACCTGGGCGTTGGCCTGGTTGTAGGTCGCGATATTGTCGCGGGTGCTGCAAAGCTCTTTGGTACAGGTACCGGTGAATGCCTGGGGGAAGAAAAGGAGCAGGACGTTTTTTCCTGCGAAATCGCTCAGGGATACTTTCTGTTTATCGGAGTTGTACAGGGTAAAGTTCGGGGCCGGCCGGCCGATCTGGATGGTATTGGTGCTCATGTTAAACGTTTAGGGCACAAAAGTAGTGGATTTTAGAATTTTGGGCACAGATAACGTGAGTTTTCGTGCTCAAGAAAACCGATATAGGAAAGGGAGAGTTCGAAACCGCCCTGGCCTTCGCTGGCGGTTGCCAGGGAGGAGATGTTGACATCATAGCTCAGGCCGATGGTAAAGGCGTCGGATTCCAGTTTGATGACGGGGATAATGGCGTCGCCCCAACGGATATATGAGCCCAGGTTGAAGACGTAGCCGGATTTTTCGAGGTCGTCCCCCAGCTTATAGGAAACCATTACGCCGCCGATCGTTTCTTGTGCCGGGCCCTGGTTGGAGTGATCGGCCTGGATGGTAAAGCCCACGTAGTCGTTGATGATCGCGTGAACGCCGGCGGAAAAGACGACTTTGGGATCGAGCTCCACGGTAGGGTCGGTGTAGAAGGAATTTCTTGGCCGGTTGAGGTGGAAATAGGCGCCGCCGAAATAGAGGGTGTTTTTGTTGTCGGCGCCAAAGGCAGTATTGAAGCTGATGCCCAGGGCGCCGTCGATGTAGTGGATATCCGGGTTAAGGATGGTCTCGCCGGTCGGCAGGGCCGGATCGTAGGCGGTGCCGTTGTATTGGTTGTTCGTCGTCACTTTGGAGAGATCGAGGGTTTTTTGCACTACTCCGCCCATGAAACCAACGGAGAGGTACATGGGTTTCTCGTTGCTCAGTGATTTGTGGTAGTTGAGCGCGGGCATGACTTCGGTGGTGGTGAGGGCGGCGGTGCCGGCTTTGTCGTAGAGGATCTCCAGGCCGGTAGTCAGGTAGTCGTTGGCTTTTCCGATAGCCCATTTGTATTCTCCGCTGAGGGAACCGGTCCGGTAGGCGTTATTGAAGCTGTTCCATTGGTCGCGGAACAGGGTCTCAACGCGATAGTCG
>DATJMG010000290.1:0-17449 GCA_035508835.1 Puia sp. | reverse complement strand
ATCGAATATTGAGTGGACTGAAATGACTTGGAATCCCAGCACGGGATGTACCAAAATATCGGCGGGATGCAAGTATTGCTATGCTGAAGTTATGGCGAAGCGATTGCAAGCTATGGGAATCGATAAATATAAAGATGGTTTTAAAATCGCTGCTCATGATAATGCGCTACACGTGCCTTATTCCTGGAAGGGGTCAAAGTTGGTTTTTGTAAATTCCATGAGCGATCTATTTCATCCTGAAATACCATTAGAATTCATAAAAAAGGTATTTGAAGTGATGAATGATAATCCGCGACATACGTTTCAAGTTCTTACTAAAAGGGCAGATAGACTGTATGAAATTCATGAAAAATTAAACTGGACAAAGAATATATGGATGGGGGTTTCAGTAGAAGATATACGGGTAATGGACAGAATTGATTTTTTCAGAGAAACGAATGCTAAAGTGAAATTTCTTTCCTGTGAACCGTTAATAGGGCCATTGATGAATTTGAACCTGGATAAAATCGATTGGGTGATCGTTGGAGGCGAAAGTGGAAGAAAAGCAAGGCCAATAAAGGAATGGTGGATATGGGATATCCGTCAGCAGTGTCAGGAAGCGGGTGTGGCTTTTTTCTTTAAACAATGGGGAGGAGCTAATAAAAAGAAAACCGGGCGGGAATTGGGCGGCAGGACATACAATGAAATGCCTGTAACCTGTTAAAAAAATTAGCTGCTGCTAACAAATCTTTAGGAAAACGAAGAAACCCCCTGACTCACGACCAATCAAATTCCCTGATCTTCCCAACCAGCCTCCATCGCGCAGGCTGCGTATTCATCAACCAGTCCAGCGGCTCACCTGGCGGCAAGGACCGCGCGGCCAGCGAAAAACATTCGCGGATCATCGTTTTTTGTTCTGGGCCGACGAGCTCCGGCTGGGCGGAGATGAACAAGGGTGTCCCGGCGCCGGCGACAAGTTGCATCCACTGGCGGGTCTTGTCCCAGGGGACATCCTGTGTCAGCCCGACACAGTCGCCATCGGCGGCATAGAACAGGTTATGCTGGATCATCCGGAACCCCAATGTGTTCACACCCATCTTCCGGGTGCGCGCCCATTCTTTTCCGCTGGTGTCATCCCCCACCCGGCTGAGCTCGAAAACGCCGGCCGACAAGTGGCTTAGCGTGTTGCAGCCGATCAGGTACATGTCGGTTGCTGCCATACGGATCGCTTCATAGAGACCCTTAACAATCTCCGCCGTGGTCCGGGTATTGTCCCGGAAACGCCAGCCGGGGGTGGTCATATCCGCTTCCATCTGCGAACCCCACTTGCCGAAAATATCGTAGGTGCTATAGTCATGCTTGACCATTTCGTATCCCCATTGCCGGTAGCGACCGATGTTGTGCCTGATGCGCTCCAGGTTCTCTTCGATGGTCGGGTCCAGCACGGGACTTTTAGGGTCGTCCCTGCCCGGAATAGCAGGCAGCAGGAGCGAAGCCGGATCTTTATATGACGCACAAAGCGGTCGCATCCAAAGCCCGGGCCGCATCCCGAGCTTTCTGATATCGCCGGCGAGCTTGCCCATATCCTTGAACTTGTCATTCGGCCGCGAGAAGTCGTCGTTCCATCCGCCATCTCCCGGATGGTAGGGTGAATAGAAGGCCCAGCCCGCGTCTACAACCGAAAAAGGCCGGTTGCCCGGATCGGTCGCCAACTCTGTCATCAACGCCGTCTGGCGAAGGATCAGGTCGGGATTGTTGTTTCCGTAAGCATAATACCAATCGTTTATGCCGTAGACCGGCTGGCGCGGCAGTCGCGGAGTTTGACACATCAGCCGGCAGAAGCGCCTGCCCGTGGCAAATACGCTATCCCCTTCCTTCCCCTTCAGGACGACGATATCCGCTGCGTGCAGCGACCGGTCCCCCAGGGCAACACCCACTCCACCGCTTCTTGTATCCATGGTCAAACGCAGAACAGGGCCGCCGCCCTGCCAATAACAAAGGCTTCGACAACCCGTCCGGACGCCGAAACAGACGGTCTGGTCTCCACGCTTGTGGTCTTCCTGGTGATGGATACAATACCAGGGCATTTTTTTCTCCGGTTGTGCGGGCCGAAAGCCGTCGTCACCATAGGTCCGCTCCCACTCATCGGCGAGCACGACACCGCCTGCGACGGATATGTTCCATTCCAACCGGACGAAGTGCAGGGGTTGCGTCGGGGACATAACCTCCACTCGGAGGGAGCCGCCCGAAGCGGAGCCGCCCGAAGCGGAACCGCCCGAAGCAGAATCGCCGGAGTTGGAACCGTCCGAAGTGGAACCGCCTTCGTTGGACAGCCGGACCGTGATATCCCTGTAACGCCAGATGCCGGACCCCGAATCGATCAGCGTTACCGGGCCGGTGTCGAGACCTGCAAGTATGGTGGTCGGCGGCGCGATCAATTCGCGAGGCGCGGCGGCAGCAGCAGGTGCAGCGGCGGATTGCCGGGTAAACAAAACCCCGCCAAGCATTGCACCGGACAACCGGATAAAATGTAGTCTTTTCACAAATGGAAAGTACTAAACTATCCTTAACTTTCCGCGAAACGCAAGTTCTAATGGACTACCGTCGCATGCCTATCGAAGTGGAGTCGCCGGAACAGATGGGGTATGAGACCATCCGTAATAATCTTTCCGAAAGTTCTTACACCGACGCGATCTTCCGCGACATCCGCATGAACACCGATCTGCGTGAGCTCCTTCTTTCCTATGGCCCGCACTCCGGTCATGAAGGACTGCGGGAAGGGATCATTGCCGGAACCGATTTGAAAAAAAGCGACGTGCTGCTGACCATCGGCGCGGCGGGGGCGCTCTTCATCATCGCCACCAGCCTGCTCGAAAAAGGTGATGAACTGATTGTCATGCGACCAAATTACGCCGCCAATATCGAGACCCCCCGGGCGATCGGCGCTGCTGTCCGGTTCATCGATCTTCGGTTCGAAGAAAAATTTGCGCTGGATATCGACAAAATAAAGGCCATGCTTACTGCCGGGACCCGGTACATTTCGGTCACCTCGCCGCATAACCCGACAGGGGTCTGTCTGAACGCAGGCGAACTGAAACAGCTGGCGGACCTTGCGGAAGAAAGGAGTTTGTATCTGCTGGTCGATGAAACCTACCGGGATATGGTATTCGGAGAGCCGATCCCTCCGGCCGCGACAATATCGTCACGTGTTATCAGCGTTTCCTCGCTTTCCAAAACTTATGGGTTGCCGGGGCTTAGGGTCGGCTGGATCATCTGTCAGGATCAGCAGCTCATGACAAAATTCCTGGCGGCGAAAGAACAGATCCATATCTGCGGGCCGCTGCTTGACGAGGAGATCGCTTTTCAATACTGGCAGCACAGGGACGACCATCTCCCCCGGATCCGGGCAGATATCCGGCAGAAGTTCGAATCGGTGAAGGAATGGATGAGGCGACAAAACGACTTCGAATGGATAGAGCCCGCGGGCGGGTGTATCTGCTTTCCACGGCTTTGCCAGCCGCAAGCGGGCGATATCGACCAATTCTACAGGCTCCTTTTGGCAGAATACGGGACTTATGTAGGACCCGGCCATTGGTTCGAGATGCCGGGGCATTATATGCGGGTTGGATTTGGCTGGCCGGCTGCGGAAAGGCTGAAGGAAGGCCTGGCCGCCCTTACAAATGCGTGGAAATCAGTACTTAAGCGACGCTGATCCGGCCCTGGAATAAAATTCCCAAAAATGGATGATTTGTTTATAATTATGCCAATAATTTATTAGAGATCAGAACGTTATATACCGGCACCTTTATTGGTGCTAAAAGACCAGACCCTAAATTCAATCCTTATGAAATCGATCTTTATGGTTGTGGGCGGCTTGATCTTTTCCTGTTCCGCAAGCTTTGCTCAAGTCCAAACAGCAGCGTCCTATATTGACGTCAGCCAACCGGGGGGTGGACCGATCCAATCCGGGGACATCCTGGAGATCCGGGGCATCATCAGCGTTCCCAGCGGCACCACGGTAACGGGTCTGACTTATACCGCTACCGTGCCGACAAATACCACTTATCAGGCAGGCACCCTGACGGCAGAGACGGATGAAGGCGTGGTGGTCGGCGGAATTTCCAACACCGGTACCTATACGGACGCGACAGGCGACGACCGGGGCCAGATCGTGGGAACTGCCGTCACCATTTATATGGGCAACGGAGCGACATCAGCGGCGGGGGGAACCATAGTAGGCGGTACAACGACACCTACCTTTTACGGTGCGCAAACTATTCTTATGGCCGCCTTCCGGGTAAAGGTTACCGGGGCAGCCGGCGCCACCTTTATTGTGAACGGCACCCTGAAATATTCTGTCGGAGGTGTTCCAACGACAGCAACCCTGACTTCCCGCATTGTGGCCGTTTCTAATGAGTCGATCTGCACTACTCCGGGCCCAACCAATTACCTGACGGCTGAAAGCAATGGCACCTTTGGCTCAGGCACTACACAAAACAGCACCGCTTCTGCGCAGGTCTCGGGTTTCACTTTTATCGACCTGAGTGCCAACCAGCCGGCCGATGGCTATTATTCTATTGTAAATAACAACAGCCCGACGCAATATACAGGGTCCACCCCGGCGTCCGGGGACCGGGTGTTCGGGGACTGGGATGTGATCGGCGACCATACCGGTTCTTCCACCGGGACCGGTAATTCCCCCGCTGCCAAGAACGCCCTTGGAGGGTATATGCTGGCTGTCAACGGCACCTATGCCCCGTCAGTCTTCTTTAGCACTACGGTAAGCGGGTTGACCACCAACACCGAGTATACGATCTCTTTCTGGGTTTATAACCTCTGTTCCGACTGCGGCGCCGATCCCAGCACGCCAACTGCATCGGGCACGCCGGGCGTGCTGCCCAATATTGCCTTTGCCATCAGCAACACTGACCTGTACAATACCGGTGAGCTGGCTTATACCGGGCAGTGGGTACAAAGCAGCTTTACCTTCAATTCGGGCGCCAGCACCTCCTTCGGGCTCAATATCCGGAACAATGCGCCGGGTGGCGGCGGTAATGACTTCGCCATCGACGATATCAGCTTTTCCACCTGCCTGGTGGTATTACCCGTCACGCTGCTGAATTTTCAAGGCAGCCAGCAGCCCGGGGGCGTGGTCCTGGACTGGCAAACATCCAATGAGGAAAATACAGCATATTATATCGTAGAACGGAACATCGGAAATGATCAATTTGACAGCATTGGCCGCGTAACGGCCTTGTCGACGGCCACAGGCAGCACCTATCATTTTACGGATAACGCTGCCCCGCAGGTGAAGGAGATACAGTACCGGCTGCGCATGGTCAATACAGATGGAAATTTCACCTATAGTCCGATTGTCGTTGTAGGCGGCGCGGCGCTGCAGGCGCAAGCCATTAACCTGGCGCCTAATCCGTCGCATACGGCTGCCACGCTCTACATGGACGCGGAGGCGCCTGGAACGGTCCAGGTCAGCTTATACAGCCTGGCCGGCGCGCGGGTCCTCATGCAGACAAATACAGTATCCAAAGGCCAGAATGCGCTGCCCATTGAGTCGATCGGCCGGCTTGCGAAAGGAATGTATATCGTGAGAATGGTATCCGGCAATCAAACGGCATCCACAAAATTGGTAGTCGAATAGGACAGTCGAACAGGATAGTCGAACAGAACAGTCGAACAGGATCAAGGCGTTAGCCTTTATTGAACGCTTCCAGCCTGATTTTTTCGGTCTCGATGAGCTTCCTGATATTCAGCAGCTTGGCCTTCAGGGCGGTGAATTTCGCAGCGAGCATGTCCAGGCCGGCCTGGACACAGCTGTTCTCAAAATCCTGGCATTCCGCCTGAAGCGTCAAAAGGCCGACGAATCCGAACAGCGGCTTGATCTTATGTACCGCGCTTTTCAGGTTCGCCAGGTTCCCCTGCTCGTAGCTGTCATTTATGTGCTGAACAAAGACGTCGTATTCCGCCAGAACATCGGCGAAAGTCTCTCCGATCATGGCATAATCACCTGCATATAATTCGATTAAATACCTGCTGTCAATGGGAGGGCTGAAATGAAAGGTACTATTGGCCGGAGCGTTATTCATTCGCACATAATAGATTAGTTAACGTCCGCTAAAATAATTTATTGTATTCCGTCGTTGGATAAGCGGAAACCTCCTTAAATCCAGATTACCTTTGAGTAACGCGATCGTCTCACTTTTCCGGTCCTTCTATGAGGATATTGTCTACTCCGGTATCCGGGAGGATTATTCTGTTTCGAAACAGAAAAAGACGATCCGCTTCAACCAGTTTATCCTGCTGATCCTGATAGCGCACTTCGTGTGTGTCGTATCCTACTTCTGTTTTGGGCTCTATATCAGCGCATTGATCAACCTGAGCGCCGCCTATTTCTTCATCATCGCCTACCACCTCAATCTGCGGCGGAAATATCTGCTGGCCCGGATCGCCTCGGTACTGACCCTTAATCTTTACCTCGCGATCATGAACTATATGGAAGGGATCAAAGCGGGGGAATATCTCTTCTATTTTCCTTATTTCCTGATCATGACCTTTATCATCAGCTTTAAGCGGAAATATCTGGAGTTGACGATGGCTTATGTGATCACGCTGGCATCCTTGCTGTTCTGTTACTATCTATGTCCGCAGGAGAACTATTACCAGGTGCATATTGCGCACATGTTCGACAAGCTGTATGACAGCAACCTCGTCCTTTCGCTGCTGCTAACCACCTTCTTTTCCTTCGCCATTTTCCGGATCAACCGGAATAATGAATTCACGATCCTGAAGGAAAAGCGGTTTGTAGATACGATTTTCAATACGTCGCTTGACGGCGTGTTCATCCTCGATGCCGAAGCGCTGATCATCACCGATTGCAATAACCGGGCGGTGGAGCTTCTTGAGCTCGACAACAAATCCCATATTGTCGGTGCGCCGGTCGAGAGCCTGTTCACAAAAGAACATCTCCGGTTATTCAATACTGTTACCAACGATCCGGGCGATCCGCATTCGAACAGCTGGCAGGGAGAGCTTGCGCTGACCTCCCGGAAGGACAATATGGTCTTTGCCTTTGTCAATGTGGTCAGCTTCTATGACAATGACCGGCGATTCTGGAAGATCAGCGTGCTGGATATCTCGGAGATCAAGATGACGCAGTTCGAGCTGATGAAGGCGAAACAAAAAGCAGAGTCTGCATCGCGGGCCAAATCACGGTTCCTGTCCAATATGAGCCATGAGCTGCGGACGCCGTTGAACGGGATCATCGGCTCTTCGAATCTCCTGCTGCAGGAGAAATTCCTGCCGGAACAGCGGTCACACCTGGAGATCCTCAAATATTCCTCCGAGCACATGATGGTGCTGATCAACGATATCCTCGATTTCAACAAGATCGAATCGGGCAGGTTCGAGCTGGAGAACCTGCCGTTCAACCTGCGGGCTTTTCTAAAGAAGCTGGAGGCGCAGTTCTCCGTTCAGGCACATTCGAAAGGTTTGCTGTTCCTGCTGGACGTCGATGACAACCTGGAGGCCGAGTTCCTTTCAGATGAGACCCGGCTTAACCAGATCTTCAGCAATCTGCTCTCCAATGCTATCAAGTTCACCCATACGGGCGGTATTACGCTTGGCGCAAGGAAGATCAGTTCCACGAGTAAAAAGACGCTCATCCAATTCATGGTCAAGGATACCGGGATCGGCATCCCCGGTCATAAACAACAGGAAGTTTTCGAGAGCTTCACCCAGGCCGATACCGATACGACCCGGAAATATGGCGGCACGGGGCTGGGCCTTGCGATCAGCCGGAAACTGGTCGGACTATTTGCAGGCGATCTCAAGTTGAATAGCGAGGACGGGAAGGGCAGCACGTTCTATTTTACGATCGAGCTCGAGATCAACGAGAATGCCAAGCTGTATATCAATGATCAGAAGGTGAAGCAGCTGCCCGTCTTCGAGCGGCTGCGGGTACTCATCGCGGAAGACAACAGCGTGAACATGTCCGTGGTCCGGAGGTTCCTGGTCAAATGGGGTATCGAGGTTCACGAAGCGACCAATGGACTGGAGGCGGTGGAAAAATGCCGCCGGGACAGCTTCGACCTGGTGCTAATCGATCTGGAAATGCCCGAGATGGATGGGGCGACTGCACTTGCGGAGATCCGGAAGCTGCATCCGGAGGTGCCGGCGATCGCCTTTACGGCTGCAGTATATGAGGACATGAAGGTCGATCTGATCAAAAAAGGATTCATGGAGGTCGTCCCGAAACCTTTCCGGCCGGAAGACCTGCACAATAAGATCCAGAAGCTGGTGTCGAACCGGGCGTAAAATTTTTTTTTCGAAGAATGATCGAAAAGAAAAAAAGAATTCTATTTTTGTAATATCCATTGTAGATAACATGCTTCGATACGATCTCCATACACAGTATACTTCAGTTACAGCCGGGCGCATTCCCGCAGCCACGCCATCTTGCTATAGCGAGAAGCTGTCCCGGTATAACCAGAAGCAGTCCTGGCATAGTGTGGATGATGCGTGCAGGGATGCGGGGCGATCAAAGTGCTGATTAATAAGAATAAAAAGATCCAGCATATAAAAGCCCCGCCAGATTGGTGGGGCTTTTTCGTATGGCCGTGTTTTGTCTTCGACCGGAGAGGTTACACTAAGGACATGAAATATAATTTAGATCCACGAATGGAATTGTTGACGGTGCTGTTGACGGCATCGCTATCGACCGATGACCCGATGCGGGCAGGCGAGGCTGTCATCCTGCTGCGCCAAACGATCCGGCAGTACGATCCGGAATCCCTGGCGCAGGCTGCGCTGCTATTCAGGGAACAGCTCAACTTTAAGGATCTTGCCTTTCGGGTGACGGCGGAAATGGCTGTGCTCTATGATGATGAAAAGACGGCGCTGATGGTGGCGCGGGTCATTGCGCAGCCGGCAGAGCTACCCGCCTGGTTGGTGCATTATGTCCGGGCCGGCAACGGGAAGCGCCGGCCTGGCCGGCATATCCGGAAACATCTTTCGGGCCTGCTCAACCGCCTCGACGAATACCAGTTCATCCGGTACAGCGCAACGGTTCGGGAAGGTCTGAAGAAGGCGCTTGCAGGCTTGCAGCCCAGACCGGCAGGCCGGGCGCAGCGGCAGTTGTTTGCGCGTATCCTGCGGGACCAGGTGCCGGTGCGGACCAGCTGGGAACAGGAATGGCATGCGTTGCACCGCCTGCATTATGACAGCCGGGAGCAGCGTCAGGTCGCCCTGCGGGATAAATGGAAAGAAGGGATCTCATCTTTCAGGATCGGTTATGCAGCGCTTCTCGGCAATCTGCCCGCGATGCTTTTTGCCGGTGTCAGCGGGAAGGTTTTGAAGCTGGCTGCGGAGTACCTGGGCAATGCCGCGGCGGCGGGGCCGGCGGGACAGTCTCCCCTTGGGTTATTGCAGGCCTGGCGGCGATTGCAGCGTCCGGATCAGGGCGGCGCCGGCATGCTCATGGAAGCGCTGGAACGGGCGGCGGTGCATAACAGTTGGAACCGGTCGGCGTTTGGCCGCGAGTCCGTCTCGGTGATCGCCGTGGATGTCAGCAATAGCATGAAGCGTCCGGTGTGCAGCGACGACGCATGCAGCGACGACACGATCCAACGATTTGATGTCGGCCCGCTGATGGCGCTTTCGTGGAAGAGCCGCGGGGACAGCATCATAGCCGGGATTATCGGCAATACCTGGCACCGGGTCGAGATGCCGTCGGGGCCCATCCTGGCTTCCACGGAGCAGTTCCGCCGGCATGAAGGCGAAGCGGGTTATGCGATCAACGCCTGGCTGATCATCCGCGATCTGATGCGGAGGCGGCAGGTGGTAGACAAGGTCATGATCTTCACGGATTGTCAGCTTTGGAACAACCGGACCTTCAATCAGAGTGCGGGCGCCGATCTGGCTCACTGGTGGCGGCAATATCGGCGGCAGATCGCGCCGCAGGCGAAACTGTACCTCTTCGACCTCGCGGGTTATGGCATCAGTCCCCTGCGGGTTCCCGAGGAGGGGGTGTACCTGCTCGCCGGATGGCATGGAAGAATGCCGGATGTACTGGCGATCCTGGACCAGGTGAAGGAAGACGTCGGGGTGGTGAGTTGACGGAGAAATAGTCCGGAATTTTGAGTAACTTAACGGGCTGAAGACAAATCCTCATTCATGGAGCCTCCAACATGGCCTGCGCAGTTCGGCCGGCTGCGGCAGCTTTTCTGGTTGTCGTTCCTGCTTACCATCGGCTATATGATCTGGGTCAGGAGCTATCTTTCCCCGCTAACTTCCGATGAGCTGGTCCAGTTTGAAATCGCCAAGACGGTCGACAAAGCACAGGCCATCATCCGGGATTGGAAGAATACCGGCAAATATGAGTTGGGCGTACAGAGTACGGATCTTGCCTATATTTTCATGGTCTTGTACACGGCGGCCATTGTTTTGGGCTGCCGGTTCCTCTCCGCACTAACGGGTAACGAGATCCTGATCAAGGGCGGGAAGGGGTTTGCGTGGCTCATCATTGGTGCGACGGCCTGCGATCTCGTGGAGAATATTGCGCTTTCGCAGACGATCCGCGGGCATATTTCACCATGGAATGTAACAGCCGCCTACGACCTGGCGAGGGTTAAATTCTCGATCGTTATCATCTGCATCCTGTTTATGCTGGCTTGTACCCTCTTGTGGGCGGTTGGAAGATTAGGCAAGGAAAGGACCAGGGGCGGCTGACGGAGGGACCAGGGGCGGCTGACTGATGGACTAGGGGCGGCTGATCAGGGAATACCTGAGCTTATGCAGCGACGTGTCACCCCTGATATTGGTGTTAAGGATCTTGTAGTGGCTCATCAACATCCCGTTCAGGGGGAAATCCCGGTTGTAGGAATTGACCCGGCCCGAATCGTACTGGTAGAAATCTGCTCCGCCGATCAGGGTTTTTCCAAGATGCTGCAGGGCCGGCAGGTCATAGGAACTGTACATTTCCACTGTCGGAAACCCATTCATAAAAGTATAGTCGGTGAAGGTTTGGCCGGTCTTGTTCGAATTGGAAAAGCTTATGGTCCCGGCAGCGGTATTTACCGCCGTGACAAAGGTGCCGGAAGGCAGCATGGGAATGTCCAATCTTTCTCCGACAGCAGGGATCCTGCCTTGCACATGGACCAGGGTATTGCTTCCGGCGGCCAGATCGCCGGTCATTTGTTCGTGCTCGTTGACAAAATAATCCGTCCATAAGGGCAATGCCATTCCGTTATTGATCCCATAGGCGAGATTATCGAGGTTTACGGTGTCATGCCTGATGTTCCGGATGATTCCCACCGGATAGGTAGTAGCGGCCAAATTCCTGTAGTCGTCCTGGTAGTGAAGGCCGGTTGTCAGGATGAAATCGCCCGGCCTCAGCAGGCTGGCATCCGAAGGATCCTTAAGCTTGAAATAAGCTGTCCACGCCGATTTGTCGGTATGAAGGACCGGAGCACCCGCCAGGCGGGCCGTTCTTTCATAACCATCATGGTAAGTGATCTTGTAAACAAGGTCCACGCCATAAAAGGGATCCTTGAAGACATAGGAATTCCCGTAATACACCGGGTCGGTGCCATTTCCATTCGATCCTTCGAAAGGCAGGGCGGCAGTGATCGGACCCCAGTTGGAGCTTCCCAATATCCCGCCGGAATAATACATCGTGACCTGGTGGAAAGCCGGGTTGTTATAGATTCCTTCATTATTAATATTAACGGCGACGGGGGGAGCGTTCATGACGCCGCCTTCGTATTGATTGTTCGTGCCGGAAAGGAGGAGCCTGGCCCCGGGAACCCCGGGATAAAACCGCAAAATACAGTCGTGAAAGGACGCTCCCGATCCCTGGACAAAGAAGTCCGGGTAGGGAATGCCCCGGTCATTGGTAGCAAAGTCAATCTGGCAATCCTCGAAAGACACCCCGGCTTTTCCACCTGCAAAACCCAACCTGAAAAGCCCTTCCGCGTAGACATTGCGGAAAGAACCGCTGAATGAAGAGGCATATATGCTGCACAGCTGCTTAACATGACCGGCGATGTTGACTCCGTCAACCATGGGGATCCCGGCTCCGTCGCCATGCCCGAAACCGTAATGCATATTATCGAATACGGTATGGGTGGGTTCCCAGCATTTCAGCCGGATAACGTGGCATTCTTTAGATTGCGCCTGTCCCATGGAATAGGCCACTTTGTTTCCGCTGATGTCGCAGTCTATGACATCGATCAATTCTCCGTTTTGTTGGTTCGAGGGAGTGATCATGACCCCTACGATAAAATTCCTGATGGAACAGCCGACAACCTGGACGGAAGTAGATCCACCCCGGTTCAGTCCCGGGCAATAATAACGATGTAACCCCGGATACATATCTTCTTTCCTTTCATAGACAGCAGAGTCGGAGAACGGGTCTATGACGATCCCGGCGTAAGGAGAACGCCGGTTGTCCCTGGAAGAACCATCTTTCCATTCCTTAAAGGCGAGCGTATCGACCTGGATGGGGTTGAGTGAATTGGGGAAGGTGAACCGGCCCGTTATCACCAGGTCCTTTATCAGGACCCCTTTACCTAACTGGATGCCGATGGCAAAGGTATTGTTGAACGTCGGGGCCAGCGCCGCATAGCCTGTCGAGATAGTTTTTGAGTTGGCGGGCCCTGTGAGGCTTATGCTTGCCTGTTTGTAAGAATTGCCGGTAAACCTCGCTATGATCAGGGGTCTGGATATGGAATATGTTCCCGGCGGAAAATAGAGCGTTCTGGGAGCATCATTATGATCCAGGATGTAGGTTATCGCTTTCTGAATAGAAGACCAGTCATCAGAATGGCCGTCTCCTTTTGCTCCGAACCATTTGACGTCGATCTTGTCGTTCGTCCGGCTCATGATTGCTGTATCCTGCTGGGCGAAAGAAGAAAAGGAAAACGGAAAAAGAATCAGCGTCAAGGCAATTGCTTTCACCTTGTTTTTCAATTTGCAATTAAAAATATTGAATACTTAAATCCAGTATATTTGCGTTTAAGGCGTCTAAACGGATCTTTTTGCCTTTTTGTTGGCCGGATGGCGGATAATTTTAATTTCCTGTGAAGAATGAGTTGCAATACTCGCGATCGTACGTACATTATATGGAAGGGTATAAGAGGTAATTCATAGAATTCCCGCTTGTGCCCTTTTCTGTTGACGGGTAACGAAAGGGAAAACCGGGCAACAAAAAAGTGAAGATCTATTTTATTTAAAATCAATCGGTTACAATAATTTCCTGTGACTGAGGAGGCGAAGCTATGCGGTCTGATAAAAGGAACTGGTATGCGGTCTACACCAAACCCCGCTGGGAGAAAAAAGTGTATAGCCGCCTGGCCGAAAATGGATTCGAAGCCTATTGCCCCCTGAACCGGGTGCGGAAGAGATGGAGCGACCGGTTGAAATGGGTGGAAGAGCCCTTGTTCAAGTCCTATGTTTTCGTGAAAGTGGCGGAGGAGGAAGCAGCCAGGGTACGCCTGGTAAACGGAGTGGTAAATTTCGTGTATTGGCTTGGCAAGCCGGCCATCATCAAGAATAAGGAAATAGAGGTTATTCATAAGTTTTTGAGCGAGTATGACGAGATACAGGTTGTGCCCCTCGAGCTGACGACGGACTCAAGGATAACGATCGTGCAGGGCGCCCTGATGGACAAAAAAGCGACAGTCGTAAAAGTGCTGAATAATAAGGTCCGGGTGGTCATCGAAAGCATCGGATATTCCCTGGTGGCAACGATTGATAAGTCAAACGTAATACTAAATGGAAACCATTAGATCGGGACGAAAATGTATTTCGCTCATTTATGGATTGTCGCTTTGGCTTATGGCCGCCCTGGCAGGCTCTTGCGGCAGCACGAGACCATTCATCTATATGCAGGGACAATTTGATACGGCGAAATTGAGCCAGATACCAGTGATCGAACAGGTGATCCAAAAAGGAGATCTGCTCGGCATCATCTTTTACAGCGATAATCCGCAAGCCTCGGCCCTTTATAATCAACCCATGATCGGCACCGCCGCCAGTTCGGCCGGCTCGGCCGCTTCGGCTGCATCGACCTCATCGACATCCAACCCCGGGACCAGCAGCAGCACAGGCATGGCGCCGGGTTCCTCCGGGTACCTGGTAGATCAAATGGGGAATTGTACTTTTCAGGGCATCGGCCTTTTGCATGTAGAGGGCCTGACCCGCAGCCAGTTATCAGATACTTTGAATAAGAGGATGACCCAATATTTGACACATCCCTACTGCGCCATCCGGTTTCTGAACAACCGGTTTACCGTGCTGGGGGAAGTGGCCAAGCCAGGCATGTACAGTATTCCGGGGGAGCGGCTCAATATCCTGGAAGCCATCGGCCTCGCGGGGGATCTGACTTTTTATGGGCGGCGGGACAATGTCCTGGTCATGCGCGAGAGCAATGGGAAGCGGGAATTCGCCAGACTGGACCTCACGAAACCGGAGATCATGGGCTCGCCTTATTTCTATCTTCAACAAAATGATATGGTGATCGTGGAACAGAATAAGAAGAAGGCGGTGGCCAATGACCAGGTGGCTACCCGGAATGTTACCATCGCGGCCACCATAGTTTCTACCCTGGCCATCATTTATTCCATTTTCAAGTAAAATTGCAAGATTTTCAATATGAGCGGACAAAGCAATGGTTATCAGCCTGCTGAGGTCTATGTGAGGCCTGAGAATCCCTGGAAACCGGGGCCGAAGGAATTCATATTCAAATATCTTAAATACCTGCCATGGGTAGTCATAACGCTGGCTTTATTCCTGACCCTGGCCTATCTTAAGGTCCGTTATGCTACCAGTATTTACCGGGTTCAGTCCTCCCTGCTGATCAAAAATGACGACCATTCTGAAGATCGTGCTCCCGATGCGCGGTTTGACGAATTGTTCATGTCCCAGGGGGTTACCAACCTCAGCAATGAGATCGAGATCCTGAAGTCAAAACCGGTACTCCAGCGTGTTGCCCGGGATTTGAAGCTCCAGATCTACTATTATAACAAGGGTAACGTCAAGACCAGCCTCATGTACCCCGACCCTCCTTTCTATCTCGAGCCGCTGGTCATAGTAGATTCGGCTTCCGGATTCAATTGCATGATCACTTTGCTGGGAAATGGGAAATTTTTGCTGGATGAGGGCAAGACCCGGCTGGACTTCGGCAAGCCTTTCAAGGTAGGAAATAACATTTGCCGGATAACCAGGAATCCGGGTTATAACGAAAACAGCTTTATCAATACGAAATTCAGCACCGGCTGGCAGCCCTTCAAGTATGCGGCCGAGAATCTGGCAGCCGGGTTGTCGGTGGCCCAGATCAACGAGCAATCTACCATATTGACACTTGCCTTCGAAGGAGAAAATGCCAGCCTTGGCAACGATGTGCTGAATACGCTGATGAGTGTTTATGACAGTTTGATCGTCGAGGATAAGAGTCGTATCAATGCCAATACGCTGAACTTTATTAATACGGAGCTGTATACGCTGAATGATACGCTAAAGGGCGCGCAGGGAGGGCTGAGGAACTATATGGTCGAAAACCAGGTCTTCGATCTGGAGGCGCAATCCAAGAATTACCTGGATAATTTGAAAGATGTCGTTAAGGATAAGGATGAGCAGGAAGTCCGGTTAAATATCATCAATTGGTTGCTGGACTATGTTGCGGACAAGAAGCATGCCTATGATCTGGTTCCTACGGACCTGGGTATCCAGGAGACTGCTTTGGTGCCGATGGTAGCCGAATACAACCGGCTGCAACTGGAGCGCGAGGCTACGCTCCGGACGACCCCCGAGACCAATTCTATTGTTGTCGGCATGGAGGTTTCCCTGGAGAAAATAAGGAAGGAAATTTACCAGGCATTGTTAAACGTAAAGGAGTCCTATAAGATCACCGGCAGCGAACTGGAGAGCCACGAGCAGGAATTGCAAAGCGGGATCCGGTCCATGCCCGGCAAATCCATCCAGTTGGTTAACAGGCAGCGGCAACAACGAATTCTCGAGGAATTGTACTCGCTTCTGCTGCAGAAAAAACTGGAGACGCAGATTGCTTCTGCCTCCACCATTTCCAATTCCAAGGTTGTAGAGCCTGCCGAAGGCACCGGGACGGAGATTAGCCCGGACAGGAAGAAGATCTTTACCCTCTATATTCTTCTTGGGTTGCTGATCCCTTGCGGGATCATCGCACTGATCGAAATGCTGCGGGATAAAGTGACCGGCCGGGGGGACATCGAAAAGAATACAAGTACGCCCATCCTGGGTGAAATTGGCCATTCCAACTATAAAAACACCCTGGTGGTCACCAAAAATAGCCGCCGCTTTATCTCGGAACAGTTCCGCATTATTCGGACGAACCTGCAATATGTCATCGGAAAGAAAGAAAAGCCCGTCATCATGATCACCTCCTCCTTCAGCGGGGAAGGGAAATCCTTTATAAGCACCAATATCGGGGCTGTAATGGCACTGGCGGATCGAAAAACGGTCATCATGGAATTCGATATCCGGAAGCCCAAGATTGTGTCCGGACTGGAATTAAGGCGAAAGATGGGGATAACCAATTTTTTGATCGGCAGCGCTAAATTTGAAGAAATGGTGGTTAAAGTGGAGGGAGTGGACAATCTTTATGTGATCCCTTGCGGCCCGATCCCGCCCAACCCATCGGAATTGCTGCTGGATCCGCGATTGGACGAATTGATGGCTGAAGTGCAAAAGCGATTTGATGTGGTCATCATGGATACGGCCCCGGTCGGACTGGTGAGCGATGCGGTGAACCTGGGCCGGTTTGCGGACTGTACCCTGTATATCGTCCGGCAAAGCTATACGTTTCGCAGGCAAATAAGTGCGATCGACGAGTTGTATACACAGAAGAAAATGCCCAAGATATCGTTATTGTTGAACGACGTGAAAATTGAAGGCGGGTACTACGGCGGGTATAGCGGAAGCGGCTACTACGGCGGGTACGGATATGGTACCGAATCGGGCTATTTTGAAGACGAGAAAGGACCGGACAATTCTTCCGTCTTCGAGCGTGTCAGGAATCAATTGCAAAGGTGGTTTGGATAGCATCGGCGATGTATCTATATATTTAAATTTGAAAGTTGATGGCTGAACTGATCATTGAACCCGGAAGGATAGAAAAGAATTATTGGCGGGATCTCTGGCAATACCGGGAATTATTTTATATTCTTAGCTGGCGCGATATTAAAGTAAGGTACAAACAAACCGTCGTGGGCGCCGCATGGGGAGTTATCCGGCCCCTCCTCACGATGCTCATTTTTACGTTTGTTTTTGGAAAGGTCGCCAACCTGGCCGTCAAGAATGGCCCTCCTTACCCGATCGTCGTGTTTGCAGGTCTGCTTCCCTGGCAATTCTTTTCCGCGGCGCTGACCGAGGCCAGCAACAGCATGATCGGCAATGTCAACCTGATATCCAAAGTGTATTTTCC
>DATJMG010000289.1:0-24692 GCA_035508835.1 Puia sp. | reverse complement strand
GGCTTGCTTGATGTCGTCTTCCATCCATTTAACGAATTCGTCCCTACTTTTTTCCCAATCTCCAAAAAATAACAAACCTCTTTTCTTTGCCTCTGCGCTTATAAGATCAACATTAATCCCTACCAAAATTTTAACCTCCGGCACTTTTAATAAGTGATCTCGAATAGAAAAATAACCGGACGATCTAAAAAAGCCTACCACTGCGTGAAAAGCGTAAATATTGGAAAGATGCTCAAATGCTCCGTTGAATTTTTTGAGTAAAGAGTTTCCCTCTACGTTTGTAAAAAACTTCGTTGACATAATTGTGTTAGCTCAATAAAAAACCTTCGTGGTGAATGTTGCTGCTGTATTGGAGTCCTAAATGGTTGCTTAAATGTATATCACTTCGGTTTTCATATTTTACCATCGCACCTTTCAGGGCATCAAATTCGTACCCTGAATCTTCAATTGTGCTACTTGCCCATGGTGAATCTTTGATCAGAATACTTATCTTTTTGAGCATGCGTTCAAGACCTTTTGTTAGCAAAACTTTTGTAAATAACGAATATCAACACTATAATTCGATCATATATTTAATATAGTTTCGTTAGCCACTAATTAAAGACCCTAAGATAGGCATCTTTGCTACAGGAAGTTTTGTAAATAAGCGAATAAAGGTTTAAGCCGGCTAAGGTACGATAGATCGCAACTGATTGGGCGACCAGCATTAGGTGGGTTTGGGGCGGAGGCCAGTTACCCGAGACAGATGGCAGAATAATTTAATATATACAATATTACTTACGTGGTAAGGTAAACAACCCCGAAAAATTTCATTTCAATGAGTTGTTAAGGGCTAAACCTTGACAATGGAGCGCCCACCCATATTTACAACGAATAAAGCGCACTTTCCCGAGTCTGCACTGAGACCCGATTATAAATTCCGGGACAAGGGAACCGGAATACTATTCTACGTGGAAGCCAAATATCGATCTCGGCGAAACCGCAACGCGGACGTCCGGTGTACCTATCGTGCTCAGCTCGATCGTTATCGTTCCTACAACGAGGAGTATCCCACCTTTTTGATCCTAGGTCTCGGGGGTACCCCAACCTAGCCGGCTTTTGTCACCTTGCTGCCCATCGAAGAGATATATCCCAATCTTTTCAACAGTCAAATTAGGAAGTTTCAAATCGAAGCCAATGAGGCAATCAGTTCGAATGTACTATGGTCGCGACAGCGTCGACCTGTAGTCTAATCACGTCTAAACTTTTTAGGAATCCTTCGGAAAAAGGAACTATTCGGAATTTCCGAACAGTTCAGGGGGCTGATTGAACAATCAGGCCGGATAGTATTGTTGGTAAGCCCTTTGAGAACATTGTTGAACACCTTCTTGCACATTTTAATTTTTGTTCATTCTCTTGCGAAGATTAGTAATGGTTGAATATCTCCGTCATCTGCTGCCCTGATGGCATTTAGGTAAGCCGTTCTGGCATCGCTCTTCTTTACCAAGTTAGCTGCTCCCCAGGTATATACCGGTTGTTTAAATATCTTCTCAATTACAATATCAGCCATTAAGCGGCTGTGTCTTCCGTTGCCATTGGCAAAACAATGCACACTTACCAAACGGTGTTTAAAACGTATGGTGAGTTCATTTGGGTCATAGGTGTTGTTGGCATACCAATACCTCACATCATCAAGCAAGTACCTTAACTCAGTGGGTATTTGCCAATTATCCACTCCAATATTTTTGTTGGTTTTGCGAAACTCTCCTGCCCATGCCCATACGTCGCTGTACATACGCTTATGCACCGCTTTAATGAAATTTTCGGTAAATATGGCTTCGACCTTAAAACTACGGCTCAACGACCATAAAACAGCCTGTTCAATATTTTGTTGCTCAAACTCATCCAACTCGCCACGGGTCGCAATGGTAGGAATGAGCAAACCTTCTTTCTCTTCCTCATCCAGAGGTGTTTGCCCTTCTATGTAATCTAAATCTAATCCCATAAGGTTTTAGGCATTTCGTTTTTGACGGTAATTGTCCGTTCCTGTATTGCTTTTTCAATGCGTTGCTTAGTGTTCTCCTGGTCTTCCAATTTCATGGAGTTGGAAGTGCGGAGTACGATTTGCGTAGCCAATTCCTTTGCCTTTCTATCTATCAATTCCTCCAATGAACCGTCGTTGGGAACAAAGCCGTAAACCAATTGCATATCTAAAGCCTTTGCAGCCTCCTTCAGTGCCTTGATGGTAACAGATCCGTCTTTTTCCCTGCGTTCTATATCCTGTACGCTTTGCTTGGTTATGGAAAGTTTTTTGCCCAATTGCAGCATACTCATACCAATTGCAGTACGGATGGCTTTTATCCATCCGGTGGGAGGCGGAGCCACTTTTTGCAAGCTGGCGAAGGCCAGCATTTTACTATTGAGCTGTTGTATCTGTAATGACTTTTTGCCCATGAAAGTAAAGTTGTAGTTTGACTAAATGAAAGCAAAGGTAAGATTATAAACTGACAAAAGGTAGAAAAAAGTAAGCCTTTAGGCTGACTTATAAAAATGATGAAAAAAACTCGATGAGAACATTTTTGCAGAAGACAAGACATGTGAGCTTTAAAACGGGACAACGACTGTGCGGAAACGGACAGCTCACGATCAAGCAGAACCCTTAACTATTTGATTCTCAGCCCCTCATCAATCCGGCATTCTTCTGGCTGCGATCCCCCCATACCGCAAAACAACCACCATGTTCAGAAACTACTTCCTGACCTCCTGGCGGAACATCATCAAAGAGAAAGGCTATTCCGCCTTCAACATCCTTGGCCTCGCCGTCGGCATGGCCGTCGCGCTGATCATCGGCCTCTGGGTTCAATATCACTTGTCCTACGACCGGTTTTTGCCGGATTATGGGCAGGCCTATCGGACGATGATCAGAAGCCACTCGAACGGGGTGACGGAGGCGGGCGGCTGGGCGACCTGTCTGCCGCTGGCGGAGGCGATCAAGCGGGACGTCCCGGAAGTGAAATATGTGGCGCAGGCGGATTTTGGGGGTCTGCACAGTCTCATGACCGGCGACAAAAAACTATACAGCAGCGGCCTCTTCGCGGGCGAGGATTTTCTGAAGATCTTCCGTTATCCCCTATTGCAGGGAAATGCGGCGGATGTATTGAAGCAGCCGGCCTCGATCGTCCTGACGAGATCGGCGGCGGTCGCCTTATTCGGGCACACGGACCCGATGAACAAAACAGTCCGGCTGGATAACCTCCATGACGTGAAAGTATCGGGCGTGCTGGCCGACCTGCCCGCGAATTCATCCCTGACCTTCGACTACATCATCCCCTTTACCTTTTATGTCCAGACGCAGGATTGGATCCGGGACAACCTAACTAACTGGAACCTGGACCCGATCCAGACATTTGTTGCCTTGCAGCCCAATGTCAGCAAGGAACAGGCGGAGGCGGTGTTGAAACCCCTCTATAAACGCTACGATCAGGATGGTTACAAGGCGGAGAAACTGGAAGCATTCCTCCATCCCCTGAAGGATTGGCATCTCTACAGCGACTTCAAAAATGGGGTTGTATCGGGTGGCTTTATCGACTACGTGCGGATGTTCAGCATCATTGGGCTGCTGGTGTTGCTCATCGCCTGCATCAACTTCACCAATCTTTCCATCGCGCGATCCGAACGACGGGCCCGGGAGGTGGGAGTAAGAAAGGCGATCGGGAGCCTGAAACGACACATTATCGTTCAGTTCCTGATGGAATCGGTCTTGGTCACGCTGATGGCCTTCATGCTGGCGTTGATGTTGGTGTCGGTCTCATTGCCGGCTTTCAATGCCTTGACGACGAGTTCGATCGGCGTACCGTGGGCGAGTGGGACCTTTTGGGCTATCATGTCATCCTATGTGCTGCTGACGGGACTGCTGGCGGGGAGCCGGCCGGCCTTCTACCTATCCTCTTTCCGCCCGGTGAAGGTGTTGAAAGGGTTGCAAACGGGTAGGGCGGCGACGACGCCGAGGAAGATCCTGGTCGTGTTGCAGTTTACATGTTCGGTGGCGCTGATCATCAGCACGGTGATCGTTTATCAACAGATCCAATATGCCCGTGACCGGCCCGCCGGCTTCGACGTGAACCGGTTGATCATGACGAATTCCAGCAGCGATCTCGATCATAACTATGCCGCATTGAAAAATGATCTGTTGCGGACCAGACTGGTGACGAGTGTGACAAGGGCAACGACGCCGGCGACTGACCTCTATTCCTGGACGGGTGTCGACGACTGGCAGGGAAAGTATGCCGGTGAAACCCTGGGGGTCGCTACCGTGGGTATCACGGATGACTATTTCAAGACCCTGGGGATGCAATTGATCAAGGGCAGGGATTTTGAGCGGGGAATGGCGGTGGATACATCCGATGTTATCTTGAACGAGGCTGCAGTTCGTCGGCTGCGGTTCAAAGACGCACTCAACCAGGTCATCTTCTGGAACAACCATCGGAAAATTCGCGTGATCGGAGTCGTGAGAAATGCCCTGATGATGTCACCGTTTTCGGCGGCGGAACCTACCTTTTTTGTCTACAATCCGTCCTGGTCGAGTACCGTCATGTACCGGCTGGCGCCGGGGGTGGATGCGGGAGCGGCGATCGCCACGTTTGCACCGATCTTTTCGAAATATAACCCCGCTTATCCTTACAGCTATCATTTTGCCGATGAACGTTATGCCGCCAAGTTCAGTCAGGAGGTGCTGATCGGAAAGTTGTCGGGGATCTTTGCGCTGCTGGCGATCTTTATCTCGTGTCTGGGAATTTTTGGGCTTGCGGCCTATGTGGCGCAGCAGCGGACAAAAGAGATCGGCATCCGGAAGGTTCTGGGCGCGTCGGTTGCACAGCTGTGGATGCTGCTTTCCGGGGAGTTCATTATCCTGGTGGTGTTGAGCTGTCTGATCGCGGCGCCGATTGCTTTCTACTTCATGCACGGCTGGTTGCAGACCTATGACTACCGGATCGGGATCGGGCCCGGAGTTTTTATTGCCTCTGGCGCGGCGGCGATCGTTGTCACGGTTGTGACGGTTAGTTTGCAGGCGATCAAGGCGGCGTGGATGAATCCGGTTAGGAGCTTGAGGTCGGAGTAAGCGTCGAGAGTTCCAGGAATGGAGAAGTCCTGTGGCCTGCAATTTGTGTCCAAGTAAATCGGTTTTTTCCGATTTGTTAGTGAAATATTGACAAATAAATGCTAATTTCGGTGATGATAATCGGAATTTATCCGATTATTGCACTCAATTCTGGCAATATGATCTTCAAAGAAGCAGTACTTGAATACGCGGAGGAACCCCTACCAAGGCAGATCATGATGGATTTGCTGAAGGAATACAAGCGTCCCAATGATAAAATCAACGAGCTGGTAAAAAAGGGAGAACTGACGGCGGTAAAAAAGGGGCTTTATGTGGCCGGCCCCCGGATAACCGTTACCAAACCTGAACCATTCTTAATCGCCAATCACCTTCGGGGTCCAAGTTATCTGTCCCTGGACGCGGCGCTCTCCTATTGGGGACTAATACCGGAACGAGTCTATGAAATTAGTTCAATGACCACCAAAACGTCCAAAAGCTACAAAACTCCCCTCGGCAGATTTCGGTACTACCATGCACCGTTACCCTATTATTCCTTCGGAATTAAGAGCGTTGAACTTACTCCCCGGCAAGTAGCTTTAATTGCTTCACCCGAAAAGGCGTTGTGCGATAAAATTATCACCACATCGGGTATTTTGTTGCGCAGTTCAAGGCAAGTGCGGGAATACCTGATCGATGATCTGAGAATGGATGAGGAAATGCTGCGCAAATTTGACACGGAGGCCATAAGCACCTGGATTACGGATGCGCCTAAGAAAAGAAGTTTGTCCATGCTTGTCAATACCATCGCCAGTTTATGATCAAGGAATGGCTCCAGGAATATAAGCCCGGCAATAAGACCGAAGCAGAGTCCGCCCTGCGGGAAATCATGCAGGAGGTTGCCCTGGCCGGTTTGCAAAGAGCAGGATTTTTTGAAAAGGCGGCCTTTTATGGCGGGTCGGCGCTAAGAATATTTTACGGCTTGAACCGATACTCAGAAGATCTGGATTTTTCGTTGCTTGAAGTTGATCCGGCCTTTTCGTTGGAGCGATATTTTGACGGTATTATTGGGGAATTTGACGCCGTGGGAATGAAAGTCTCGATCAAGGAAAAGAAAAAGACCAATCAAATCAATATAGATTCCGCTTTTCTAAAATCCGAGACAGTGTGGAGAGAACTGATCCTGGACGGGATTATTCCGCAAGCAGGGGTTCAGGCTTCTCCAGGGATCAAGATCAAATTGGAAGTGGATCGCGAGCCGCCGCTCGGATTTGAGACGGAAGAAAAACTTTTACTGCGCCCATTTTCTTTCTACGTGAAATGTTTCACCTTATCCAGCCTTTTTGCCGGGAAAGTCCACGCGCTGCTTTTTCGTAAATGGGGCATCCGGGTAAAAGGAAGGGATTGGTATGACCTGGAATGGTATATCAGAAATGGCATACCACTGGACTTACATCACTTTTTACTTCGCGCGCAGGATACCGGCGATTGGACGGAAGATACGATTACTCCGGATCAACTACTTCAGCTGCTAAATGCAAAGATTGATTCAGTTTCTTTTGATGGTATCCGGGAAGATATCACCAGGTTTATACCCGATGAATCGGTACTTGACATTTGGGGTCACCAATATTTTAAAGATTTGGTGAAGAAATTAATATTCCAATAGAGAATTGGAATATTAGCTGGTATTCGGACATCCCGTGTATCGAATCCGAACAACCAAAGAGCCTGTAGGAAACATAAACCCTTAACTATCAATCAGAAAATGAAGCGGTATCTTATTTGTGGCCGCAGGAAAGACTGTCTTTTAAAGGTAAGCCTGTCTGTCAAAAGAAATCTGTATGTTCAAAAGCTATTGGACTATGGCTTGGCGCACCCTGGTCCGGAATAAGATCTACACCGTCGTCAATGTCCTGGGACTGGCGCTGGGCATTTGTGCCTGCCTGGTGATCTGGGTCGTCGTTCGCTACGAGTTCAGCTTTGACCGTAACCATCCGGACGGCAGCAGGGTCTACCGGATCAACTCCTATATGCAGATCTTGAAGGATGAGCCGGAGCGCCTCACGACGACCGTATTGGCCGGGCTGCCGGAGGCCGTGCGGAAAGAGGTGCCGGGCGTGGAGATCGTGGCGCCCTATCATATTTTGGGCCATGATACGGCCACCGTGGTCGGGACGGGAAAGCACAAAACCAACTATCCCGCAAAGCCGATCGTTGCGGGACCGGAGTATTTCCGGATCATGACCTACGACTGGCTCGCCGGGAACGAACAAACGGCGCTCGTCAATCCCTTCAGCGTCGTACTCACGGAGAGCAGTGCCCGCAAATATTTTGGAACCGGCCCGCTCAACAACCTCATCGGCCGGGAGATCGTCTACCAGGACAGCCTGCATGTCCATGTCAGCGGGATCGTTGCCGACTGGTCGGGGCATACGGACTTCCCTTACACCGATTTTATTTCGGAGTCAACGGTAGATCATAGTTTCCTGTTGCAAACCCTGGGGCTCGATCCATCGCAGGCCCATGGATTTGGAACCATGGAGGCGGCGCTGCTGAAACTCGGGCCCACGACCGACCCGGGCCGGGTTAACGCCGAAGTGTCGGCGGTGTACGAACGACTGGGTCTGAATAGATCCCTTTGGCCGCGCGTCGAGTTGCAACCCCTGAGGGCAGTGCATTTCACGGCGACCGGCAGTGAATCGGGTATCAGCACTTCGCAGCTGTCGGTCCTTTACGCGCTGCTGAGCACGGCGTTGTTCATCCTTGTCCTGGCCATCATCAACTATGTCAACCTGGCCACGGCCCAGTCGCTGACGCGGGAAAAAGAGATCAGCATCCGCAAGGTGATGGGGAGCGGCAGGATCAACCTGATCGCGCAGTTGCTGACGGAGACTTTCCTGCTGACGGCGCTCGCCGGAATGATAGCCGTGACGGCGGCGGGTCCGGTCCTGCATGTATTCCAGCAATTTATTCCTCCGGGTCTGCAGTTCTCGCCGTTTGCGCCGGCCAACCTGCTGTTTTTGATGGGGATCACGGTCGTCACGACGTTGCTGGCCGGGCTCTATCCGGCGAGGCTGTTGTCCGCGCATTCCCCGGTCGCGGCGCTGAAAGGTGCGGGGGCGCCGAAGGGCAGCGAGAAATGGTGGTTGCGGCGGGGGCTGATCGTATTCCAGTTCACGATCTCCCTGTTCTTCATCATGGGCACGATGGTCATTGGCCGGCAGATCTTCTTTATGACGCATCATGATTTGGGTTTTCGGTCCGACGCCATCGTCTCTTTTTACAACACGGATGCCGGTACGGACAGCGTCGGCACAGCCCGGTCACTGGAGGCAGCGATCCGACAGGTACCCGGTGTCGCAGATGTTGCCCGGGAAAATATGCCGCCGATGGGTACAGACCGGGGCCTTTTTACGATCAGATCAGGCGCGAACAGTACAGACAGGCTGCGTGTCGAAGCCCTTATGGCCGACGAGCATTATATCCCACTCTATGGAATCCGCTTACTCGCGGGAAGGAACCTGTTTCCAGGCGATACATTAAAGGAAGTGGTGATCAATGAGAGCCTGTCAAGAGCCCTGGGCTTCCGAAGCCCGGACGAGGCCATTGGAAAACAGATCTATACCTCGAACAAATATGTGCCGATCGTCGGGGTCGTGGCGGATTTTCATAAATACTCCTATCGCGCGCCCATCCAGCCCCTGCTGATCGCGGGTATGGCATGTACCGACATCGCGGTACGACTCGAGACCAGGGGAAGGTCTGCGGGAGAAGTCCGGGCCATCCTGGCGAGGATCGAGCGGCAATGGAAAGCCTTCTATCCGCACCGTTCCTTCGAGTTCAGGTTTTTTGACGACGATATCGCGCAGCTCTATCAGCGGGAGCAGACGATGGAGTGGCTGATGGACATTGCGACGGGCATCACGTTATTAATCAGCTGTATCGGGCTCTTCGGGCTGACGTTGTTCACGACCGGGCGAAGGACACGCGAGATCGGCATCCGCAAGGTGATGGGGGCGCGGGTTACGGATATCCTTACCTTGTTGGGTAAGGACTTTGTCGTGCTGATGCTGATCGCGCTGGTAATCGCCTCCGCGGGCGCCTGGTACGGCATGCACCGGTGGCTGCAAAATTATGCCTACCGCGTGAGCATCGGGGCAGATGTTTTCCTGCTGGCAGGCGGGGCCTTGCTGCTGGTGACGGTGTTGACGGTCGGGGCGCAGTCGTTAAAGGCGGCGCTGGTCAACCCGATAAAGTCATTGCGTACCGAATAATATAACACATCCCGCTACACATATAACACATCCCGCTACACATGCTAAAAAATATCCTGCCTTTCGCCCTGCGCCGTCTCGGCCGGCATAAGCTGACCACGGTCGTCAACATCCTCGGTCTCACGCTGGGGATACTCTCCTGCCTCGTGATCTACCTGTACGTGCGCTTTGAATTCAGCTATGACACCTTCCACGCCGATCGCGACCGGATATACCGCGTCGGGGTGTGGATGACCGGCCCCGACGGAAAAATTAATGAAGGGGCTTCCCTGCCGCCGCCGCTGGCTGCCGATCTGCGGCGGGAGGGCACCGGTTTCAGTGTTGTCGCCGGCATCTATACGGATGACTGCAAAGTGATCATCCCGGAGACGGGCAAGCCGGACAGGGTCTTTCCCGGCATCCAGGAAGGCGAGCGGCAGCACATCGCCTTTGCCGACCCCCAGTACCTCGAGATATTCCATTATAAATGGCTGGCGGGTAACCCCGCAACGGCCCTGAAGGCGCCCTTTTCAGTGGTGCTGACCGAATCGGAGGCGAAACGATATTTTGGGCCGGGCAGCGCTGCCGATTGGATGGGGCGTTCCGTGGTCTATTACGACTCGCTGACGGTCTCCGTCTCGGGCATCGTCGAAGACTGGCAACAGAACAGCGACTTCGCCTTCACCGACCTTATTTCGTATCCCACGATCAAGCATAGTTGGGTACGGAACGACATCAGCGGCTGGAATGCTTTCGAGAGCAGCGCCAACGCCTTCGTCAAACTATCCCCCGGCACAACCGTGGCTCAGGTGGAAAAGCAATTCCCGGCCTTCTTCAAGCTGCACGAGACATCCATCGGCGATACCAAAGGCGGCCTCACCCTCCAACCCCTCTCGGATATCCACTTCAACAGCGCATTCGGGGACGACTATGGCCGCCGGGCGCATAAGCCGACGCTGTATGCCCTTGCCGCCATCGCGCTGTTTATCCTCCTGATCGCGGCCATCAACTTTGTCAACCTCTCCACGGCGCAGGCCGTACTCCGGGCAAGGGAAGTAGGCGTCCGAAAAGTCCTGGGCAGCAGCCGCGCCGGCCTCGTCTGGCAATTTCTCGGCGAAACCGGGATCATCGTCCTCGTCTCCATGATCCTCGCCCTGCTGCTGGCGAATCCCGTCATCACTGTCCTGCATGGCGACCTTGGGCCGGGCCCTGCGGGCCTCCTCCCGGAAGGCGTCCGGTTTCGGATCGCCGATCCCGATACCTGGGTCTTCATCAGCCTGACGGTCACGGTCACCTGCCTGCTGGCAGGATGGTATCCCGCGCGGGCCCTGTCGTCCTTCCTGCCGGTGATCACGCTGCGGGGCCAGGGTAGTCAACAGCTAAACTCCAGGAGTTACCTGCGTAAGGGCCTCATCGTTTTTCAGTTTACCGTCAGCCTGGTCTTTATTATCGGAACGATGATGATGGGGCGACAGATCCGCTATATGATCAACACCGATCTGGGCTTTAAAAAAGATGCCATCGTCACGATCATTCTGCCGTGGGAGCAGGGGAACCGGCATGCCGCGCTGGCCACGGAGATCAGCCGGATTACCGGCGTCAGCCAGGTATCCATCAGCAGCAACAGTCCCGGAGCCCGCGGCCATAACGGAACCGTACTCGAGAACAGGGGCGCGACCTATGTGCGGATCGACGCGGGTTATGACTTCATCGACACCGGCTTTATGCCCCTGTATGGAATGACCCTGATCGCCGGCAGGAATTTCATCCCGGCCGACTCGCTCCGATTGGGCAGCGTTCCCGCTAAGGGCTACCGCGCGTTCATCATCAATGAAGCGGCCGCAAAGGCACTCGGTTTCAGCCGGCCGGCCGACGCGGTCGGGCATCGGGTGAGCAGCGCGCTCGGCGGCATTATCGGTCCCGTGCTCGGCGTCGTAAAGGACTTTCATGCGACCAGTCTGCGGGACAAGATCGGACCCTTCTTCTTCACTTATCAGCGTGACGGGGGCGGAGTGCTTAGCGTCAAACTCGCCAGCGCCAATCTATCCGGCGGTACGATGAAAAGGATACTCGGCCAGATGGAAGCGCTCTTTGCAAGAAGCTATCCTAAGGAGCAATTCAATTCCCGCTTCTACGACGAATCGATTGCAAGGCTATACGAACGGGAGCGCCAGACGGCGCGGATGGTGAACATCGGCATGGGCATCGCTATCTTCATTTGCTGTATGGGCCTTTTTGGGCTCGCGGCGTTCACGGCCAACCAACGTACCCGGGAGATTGGCATCCGGAAGGTGCTGGGTGCGAGTGTCCCTCATCTCGTCTCTCTCCTCTCCCGGGAATTCATCGTACTGGTGCTGCTGGCAACGCTTATCGCCGCACCGATCGCCGGCTGGGGCATACATCAATGGCTGCAGGACTTTGCATATCGGACAACGATGCCCTGGTGGATCTATGTGGTGGGTGGATTTGCCGCGATAGTCATTGCGTTGCTGACGGTCGGTTTCCAGACCATCCGGGCGGCCAGCGCCAATCCGGTAAATAGTCTCAAGGCTGAATAACCCTGACCTGAATTTGTACGATCAGCTTTTGACCTATTCCGATCGCAAACTTTTGACCGGGTTGGTGAACGCGGCCTTCAGCGACTGATAGGCCACCGTAAAAGGAGCCTGCAAATATGACATTGGATCCCGATCTGCTCAGTTATGCGAAGGGTCACAATGTCGGGATTATTCAACGGCATACCGAATTTCTGAAATCGAACCCCAGTATTATACGTGTAGCTGCGGAATACAAATATTATCCAGGGGACATAGACTTCAGGGATTCGGTAACTGTTTCATTTGGGCATTTTCTGATGAAGTTCTTTTCGACAATTCGGGCCACAATGACCGGTACTATGTCAGTGACCCCTATGGCTCCTTTCAGATCGATGATCGCGCCGGATTGGATTATTTCGTCCAAAACCGGGACAAGTTCAAAAAGGATACGAGTGTGAAGATAGGCGAAACGACGTTTGCCGGAGAGATCCGGGAAGGAGTGCATTTCCCTGATTCAACATTTGCGCGTATCGGGGAATTGAGCAAGCTTGTCAGGGTGTCATTGTTTTCAGGGAAGGTACGGTTTGGTGCTTGTTACAGCTCGACAGCGCAACAAGCGCGAACAGGGTAATGCCAAGCCGGATAGGATGGGTTGTCATGGGCGTTCGTCAAGCCGGTGTCCTTCCGCTATTAACCGGTATCCGGAATGGGACAGCCGTTGTATCGAAAACGGACAATCCCATGGCCAGGATCGATCTACGCGGCTGATGAACAGCCTTTTGGGAGATTGGCATTTTATTCGCGCCGCAAATGGCCGGAGGATGCCTTTTATGTTCCGGAACTATTTCAAAACGGCCTGGCGCCACCTGCTGCACAGCAAGTTCTATAGCCTGATCAATATCGCCGGCCTCGCTGTCGGCTTGGCTGTTGGCATTATGATCCTCCTTTGGGCCGAGGACGAACTGAGCTTTGACCGGTCCTATCCGCAAAGCAACCAGCTCTACCAGGTCTGCGCCCATATCGGCACCGGCAGTTCGGCGCAGGTATGGGGGACTACCCCGGCTCCGCTGGCAGTTTATGCCCGGCACTCCATGCCCGGCGTCATTGGCGTAGTCAGGGTGGAAGGCCGCGGCTCGTTATCTTTCAGCCTTGGCGATAAAAAGATCGCGGGAAACAGCTCGGCCTTCACCGATCCGTCCTTTTTTTCCGTTTTTGGTATCCCGCTGCTCGAAGGAGACAAGAATCGCCCTTTTAATGGCGCCAATTCAATGGTAATCACCACATCTACCGCCCGGAAATTTTTTGGCGACAAGGACGCCCTTGGAAAAACCCTGTCGGTGGACAAAGAGGCTTTCGTCGTTACCGGCCTGATCGCCGATCTCCCGGAGAACTCCAGCGTCCACTATGACGCGATCTTTCCCATGGATTATGCCGCCAAACAATTTACCGCCAGGGGCGGCAATGGCGCCTGGAAGACCATCGACGAGGACATGGGAAACTACATGTACTCTATCTACCTGCGGCTAAAGGATAATGCGTCCCCAGCCACCGTTGCCAAAGGGTTGACCGATAGCTATTGGCAGCATCGCCCCGGCGACAACCCGAATGGCGGATATTTTGCACTGCAGTCCCTTCCCTCCCTGCATTTGGTAGCCATGGATGGCAACAGCAGCGCATTGCAGCTTGTTCGAATTTTCCTCCTGATCGCCGTTTTAATCCTTGCCATCGCCTGTATCAATTATGTTAATCTCACCACCGCCCGGGCCATGCTGCGGTCCCGGGAAGTCAGCATGCGCAAGATCATCGGGGCCACCCGGCTCCAGCTCTTTATCCAGCTCGTGCTCGAGTCTACGGTTCTGTTCACGCTGGCCACGCTGCTGGCCTTTTGCCTGATCTGGCTCCTGCTCCCCCTTTATAATTCCCTTTCCGGCAAACATCTGCTCTTTAGCCTGGCTAACGGGAACGTGTGGCTGGTCGTCGTCGGCGCGGTCATCAGCACGCTGCTCATGGCCAGCATATATCCCGCCCTGTTGTTGTCGTCTTTCCGGCCCATCCAGGCCTTATCCGGCAAGCTGTCGCTCGGGCTCGCCAATATCTCCTTTAGAAAAGGCCTCGTCGTCCTTCAATTTGTATTTTCTACCGGGCTGATCGTCGGGACGCTCATCATTGGCCTGCAGCTGAAGTTTATCCGGGACAAGGACCTGGGCATGGACAAGGAGCACGTTTTTTCCTTTCCCCAGAACCGCGGGCTCCATGATCACTATGACGCCGTCCGGCAGGAGCTGTTGCGTCAACCCGGGGTCCTGGGGGTTGCGGGGTTTAACAGCGGAGTGGCCGGCGCCGATAACACAACCGGCGACACGTGGTGGGAAGGCAAGCCGGCCAATACCCTTTTCCTGATCCATCCCTACGGCGTCGATCAGAACCTGATCCCCCTGCTCAAAATTCAGCTGGTGGCAGGCACCAATTTTACCGGCTCCAAAGCGGATTCGGCGCATTTGATCCTGAATGAAACCGCTGTCCTTAAGGCGGGGATCAAGGACCCGATCGGCAAGCGGTTCGATCTCTGGGAAACACATGGCACCATCATCGGGGTGGTGAAAGATTTTAATTATGCCTCGCTGCATAAGGCGATCGAGCCAGCTGTGTTTTATTTTGAGCCCGCCGGCTGGTCCTTTTACGTAAAAGCCGACGGCAGGGCTATCCCTGAAGCGCTTGCTGCGGCGGAAAGGATCTATAAATCCTATCCCTCCGACTACCCTTTCAGCTATACGTTCCTGGACGAGGAATTTAGCCGGATGTACAAATCCGATCAACAACTCGGCATCCTCTTTTCCGTTTTCGCCATTGTGGCCGTCCTGATTTCCTGCCTTGGATTGCTGGGGCTGGCGACCTATACCACACAGGTAAAGACGAGGGAGATCGGTATCCGGAAAGTGCTGGGCGCCTCCACGATGGGAATCAGCAGTCTGCTGGCGCGCGATTTCCTGTGGCTGGTCCTGATCGCTTTTGCGATCGCCACCCCCGTCATCTGGTGGGCGATGCGCCGCTGGCTGCAGGACTATGTCTATCGCATTCAGATCCCCTGGTGGCCCTTCCTGCTGACGGGCGGCATGGTCGTAGGGATCGCCCTGCTGACGGTCGGCTTCCAGGCGGTGCGTGCGGCCATGGCCAATCCGGTAAACAATTTGCGATCGGAATGAAACGTTGGTTCAAGTAGGTAGGCAGGTTCCTGGAGATGAAATCTACCGGTAAAGGAAAAAGTTTGTACGTCACCGATATGTAGACTTGGGAAATAGACGGTCATACTCGCCAGGCTGGAGGGTTGGCTGCTGCTTCCGGAGGAGCTTTTTTTGCAGGAACATAATATGCCCGCGGCAAGGAGGAAAACAAAGGTATATTTCATAATCACAAATATAACAATTCACTCCGAGCGCAAACTCCTGACAGGGTTGGTGAATGCAGCTTTCAGCGACTGATAGCTGACCGTCAGCAACGTAATGACGATGATCCCCGCGGCCGCGACCGCAAAGATCCACCACGACAGCGGGGCCTGATAAAGATAGCCCTTCAGCCATTGGCTCATGCCATAATACGCCACGGGCACGGCAATCAGGATCGAGATTCCGGTCAGCCCCACAAATTCCCTGGACAGCAATCCCCACAGGTTGGCAATGCTCGCGCCCAGCACTTTCCGGACGCCGATCTCTTTGGTGCGTTGTTCCGCAACGAAAGCCGCGAGCCCAAAAAGGCCGAGACAGGATATAAAGATCGCCAGACCGGTGAAGACCGCAGCGAGGTTGCCGATGTGCTCTTCGGCGGCGAATTTGGCGGCGTAGGCTTCGTCCACGAATTTATAGATAAAGGGGCTGGATGGATTGTATTTCTTGAAGACCGGCGCCATGGCAGCGATGGTCTTATGGGGATCGTTGCCGGGCTTGATCCTGACGATGATCTTGCCGGTGTAGCCGCCGCCGACGAAAATGGCATTCTCGGCTGTGTCGTAAGGATCATTATTGACCATGTCTGCGCAGACGCCGACGACGGTATAGGGCTTGCCAAAGAGCTTTACGACCTGGCCGATGGGATCTTTGAAACCGATAGAGCGGACGGCTTTTTCGTTGAGGATCGCGGCGTCACTGTCGGTTGGGAAATCCCGGGACATGTCACGGCCGCGGGTGATGGTCCAGCCGATGGTCTTACCGTAGTCGGATGTGATGTTGACGTTATTGAAACCAATGGTGTTCTGATCGGGACGTTTGCCGGACCAGTCGAGACCGTTGCCGTTCAGAAAGGCGGTAGGTGTCATGTCGGAGGCGGCGACGTCGGCGGCGAGACCTTTCTGAATGAGTTCGGTGCGCAGGGCCTCATAATGATTATTGATATCCGGGGTGTTCATATCCACCGTGAAGAGGCCATCGCGGTTGTAGCCGGTGGGGCGATCCCTGGCGTAGAGGATTTGACGGAATACGATCGTGGTGCCGATAATGAGGACAAGCGAGACCGTGAATTGGAGGACGACGAGGATCTGCCGGGGGAGGGAAGCCAGCCAGCCTGCCTGCAGTTTGCCTTTTAGCACCCTGACGGGCCGGAAGGCCGAAAGATAGAAGGCGGGATAGGAGCCGGCAAGGAGGCCGGTGAAGATCGTGAAGCCAAGCATCGCGGCGATGAACAGCGGGCTGGTCCATGGAATGGACATTTGTTTGGCGGCAAGGTCATTGAAGAAGGGCAGGGAAAGCTGCGCCAGAAGGAGGGCGAAGCCAAGGGCAATAACGCCCAGCAGAACGGATTCGCTGAGGAATTGCGTGATAAGCTGGCTGCGAAGGGAGCCGATGGTCTTGCGGATGCCGACCTCTTTGGCGCGTTTTTCGCTCCGGGCCGTGGACAGGTTCATGAAATTGATACAGGCAAGCAACAGGACGAAGACCCCGATGATCGCAAAGAGCCAGACCATGGTGATGCGGCCGCCGGAGGGTTTGTTGAATTCGAATTGGTTATACAGATAGGCCCTATCCATGGGATAGATGAGGGCCTCTTCGTGGTAGTCTTTGAAGAAGGGGGTAGGCAGATCTTTTATCCTTGCCGTGGCTTGTTCGGCGGTGACACCCGGGGCCAGTTCCACATACAGCTCGCCGTTATGGTCCCCCCAGTTGGTATTGTCGCGATGATAGCTGTTGGCGTTGTTGTTCCAGGGGAGAACAGCCTGAAGGCCGTTGAACGTAGTATTCTTTGGCAGATCGGCATAGACGCCGCCGACGCGATAGTCAAGGGTGTTATCTACCTTTACGCTCTTGCCCACCGGATCGCCGTTTCCAAACAGGGCCTTAGCCAGGGATTTGGCGATGATGATCGTAGACGGATCCTTTGTGGCACGCGCATTTCCCGCCTGCATCCTGAAACCGAACATCAGGGGAAGATCGGCCTGGGCGGTGAGGGCAATGCCGCTGACAGTCTTGTCTCCATAGTTAAAGAGCCGACTGGTGCTTTGGAAGTCTGTCAGGGCGACGGCGGTGAAGAGATCTTTGTATTGCGTACTCAGGGCTTTGCCGAGGGGCATCATGATGGTGGTGCCCGTATAGAACTCCTCCTTTTTGACGGCGTTGTGCAGGTGCATGTTGACCATGGCCATGGCTAGGCGGCTGTGGTCGGGGGCATAGTGGTCGAAGGTCACTTCGTCCGTGATCCAGAGCCCGATGACAAGGGCGATGGCCATGCCGATGGAGAGGCCGGCGATATTGATGGCGGAGTAACCGCGATTTTTCAGCAGGTGTCGCCAGGCGAGGAGAAAATAATTTTGGAGCATGGGTGAAATGTATTTGGCAATGTCTCCCTGCGTGCCAATTCCGTACCGCTCTGCAATCGATTAATTTCCAGCTGTTAGCATTCGGTCGCTGCCGGCGACTGTCCGCTTTTGATAACACCGGGTGTGCGAAAACGGACAGCTGGGGATGCCGGGGAAACCCTAACCATTGGATTATCAGTCCGTAACCAATCCGGCATTTTTCTGGTTGTCAAATTCATATGCTTAAAAACTACTTCATAACAGCCCTTCGGAACCTTGCCCTGCGCAAGGGTAACACCATCGTCAATATTGCGGGGCTGACCATCGGCATTGCGGCCTTCCTGCTGATCTTCCTCGTGATACGATATGAAGAAAGCTTTGACGATTTCCACCCGAACAAAACCAATATCTACCGGGTCATCCGGGCCGGAAAGCATCCCACCGACCGGGACTACCGGACAGGAGTACCGATCCCGGTAACGGATGCCCTTCGAAAGGACTTTCCCCAATTGGTTCATGTAAGCGCCATCGCCGGGGATGGGAATGTACAGGTGATCGTACCTGGGGAAAACAATGCCGCGCCAAAGAAATTCAAAGAAGGCGGCGGCTTCTTTTTCGCGCAGCCGCAGTTCTTCCGGATGTTCGATTTCCCGCTGGCGGCGGGCAGTATCCCTGCTGCGCTCGAGGCGCCCAACACGGTCCTGCTGACAAAAGACCTGGCGGAGAAGTATTTCGGCGACTGGAAAACGGCGATGGGCAAAACGCTTAACATGGATGGCCTCACCATGAAAGTAACCGGGATCCTGGAAAATCCGCCCGCCAATACGGATTTCCCGCTAAAGGCGGTCCAGTCCTACGAGACGATGCGCCAATTCATGAGTTTTGAAAGCTGGGGCAATATCAACGACGACAATTATTGTTTTGTGCAGCTGCCGGCCAACTACCCGCCGGGACGCTTTCAACCGCTGCTCGACCGGTTTGAAGCCAAATACATAACGCCGGTGGACAACCATTACGACCTCCTCCTGCAGCCGCTGAACGAAATACATTATGATAGCCGCCTGGGCAATTTCACCGGCCGCACGTTCAGCAAAGATCTCATTTTCGCGCTTAGCCTGATCGGCCTGTTCCTGCTGATCGTCGCCTGCGTCAATTTTGTGAACCTGACCACCGCGCAGGCCATGACCCGGGCAAGGGAAGTCGGCGTGCGGAAGGTGATGGGCGGCCGCCGGTCACAGCTGATCGGGCAGTTCCTCGGCGAAACGGGTATCACGACCCTGTTTGCGTTGCTGACGGCCGTTGTCGTTGTTTTCGCCTGCATTCCCGCTGTCAATGACCTGCTGGATATCCACCTCTCCTTCTCCGTCCTGTATACCCCGGGATGGGTGGGATGGTTGCTTTGTATTTTAGCGGCCGTAACGCTGTTGTCCGGCTTTTACCCGGCGATGGTGATGTCCGGCTTTACCCCGGTGACGGTGCTGAAAGGCGCTATGGGCACAGGCCGGGGAAAAGGCATTTCTTTCCGGCGGGCCCTGGTGGTCTTCCAGTTCGTCATCGCCCAGGCGCTGATCATCGCCACGCTGGTGGTGGCATCGCAAATGGACTATTTCCGCGCCGCCGACATGGGATTCAAAAAAGACGCCGTCATCAACGCCGGGTTTCCCAACGACAGTCTTGGATTGACAAAAATGGATGCGCTGCGTCATGACCTGCTGCTGATGCCCGGGGTTCGACAGGTCAGCTTCAGTTCGGGCACCCCCGCGACGGGCGGCGGGTACTTCACCGATCTGCAGCGGGAGGCCAACCATACGAAAGAGCGCGACATGGTCGTGGAAGTAAAGATGGCCGATACCGGTTTCTTCCGGCTGTATCAGATGCCTTTTGCGGCGGGCAGGGTCTACTCGCCATCGGACAGCGCCCGCGAATACGTAGTCAACGAAACCGTCGTGCGTAACCTGGGTATCCGGGATGCCCGGGATGCCATCGGCCAACGGATCCGGGTGAGCGGCGTACTCGGACCGATCGTAGGGGTGCTAAGGGATTTTCATACCAACTCCCTGCGCGACCCGATCAATCCGGTGGTCATGATGAGCAGGAGAAACGCATACGGCCTTGCCAATATCAGCATCGACCTGCGCGACGCGAAGCCGCTGCTGGCGGCCATGGGCGATACCTGGAACCGGTATTTCCCCGACTATATCTTTGATTACAGCTTCCTCGACCGGGACATCGCCGCCTTTTACGACCAGGAGGACCAGCTTTCCATCCTTTATAAATTATTTTCGGGGATCGCCATCTTTATTTCCTGCCTGGGGCTTTACGGGCTTATCTCTTTTATGGCTGTGCAACGCAACAAGGAGATCGGCATCCGGAAAGTGCTTGGCGCGCCGGTCAGGGATATCCTTTTCCTGCTGTCCAGGGAATTTACGGTCCTGATCACGATCGCCTTTCTCATTGCTACCCCGGTTGCCTGGTATTTTATGCATCAGTGGCTGCAGCAATATACCTACCGGATCCCGATGGGTCTATGGTTTTTCGTGGCTACTATCGCCGGCTCCCTGGCCATTGCGTGGCTAACGGTGGGGTACACCGCGATCCGGGCGGCGCTGACCAATCCTGTCAATAGCCTTAGGGCTGAATAATAAACCGGCCATGATCAAAAATTACCTTACAATCGCCTGGCGGTCCCTTCTGAAGAACCGGACCTCCTCCGTCATCAATATCAGCGGGCTTGCAGTGGGGATTGCCGTTGCCATCCTGACCGGTCTTTGGCTGCATGACGAATTATCGTTCAATACGTATCACGCCAATTACGACCGGATCGCGAAAGTCTCGTACACGGGGACCTCGCCCAATGGCGTCTTTCTCACGTCCACGCTGTCCTGGCCGCTGGCCAATACGCTTGTGGACCAATACAAAGACGATTTCCAGCGGCTGGTGCGGTCGACCTGGATGGGGGAAAGTATCCTGGCCGCGGGCGAGACAAAGATCTCCTGCCAGGGTCAGTACATGGACAAGGAGGCGCCGGACATGTTCACCTTGCAGATGGTGGGCGGGACGAGAGGCGGGCTGGCCGATCCGCATTCTATCCTGCTCGCGCAGACGGTGGCGAAAACCTTGTTTGGGGATTCAGATCCGGTCGGCCGGACGATCCTGATCAACAATACGACCAGCGTAAAGGTCACCGGGGTATATGCGGACCTGCCGTTGAACACGGACCTGCACAATGTCAGATTTATCGCGCCATTTCCACTTTGGCTCAGCGAGAATCCATGGGCGGTAAATGCCGAATGGTTCAATCATTTCATGAAGCTTTTCGCGGAGATCAAGCCGGGGACGAGTTTTGCTGCCATCGACCGCCGGATCGCCAACGTCGAGATGGACCACATCCGGCATTCATCGGATGCCAATACAAAGGACGAACTGAGCATTCATCCGCAGGTCACGCTCTACCCCATGGCGAAGTGGCACCTGGAAGGCGCCGACCGGCGGCGTAGCAACGATGCGGTAACCAAAGAGATGGTCTGGCTGGTCGCGCTGATCGGCGGTTTTGTCCTGCTGCTGGCCTGTATCAATTTCATGAACCTGAGCACGGCGCGGTCGGAGAAACGGGCGCGGGAGGTGGGCATCCGGAAGGCGGTCGGTTCCCTGCGCGGGCAGCTGATCGGGCAGTTCTTCGGCGAGTCGCTGGTCATCGTACTGGTCTCTTTTATCGTCGCGCTTCTGCTCACCATGGTCTCGCTCGACTGGTTCAATCAGCTTGCGGCGAAACAAATGGCCATCCCCTGGGCCAATCCGTGGTTCTGGGCCGTCAGTATGGTTTTTATCCTGATCACGGGCCTGATCGCGGGAAGCTACCCGGCGCTTTATCTTTCTTCCTTCAGGGCCGTACAGGCGTTGAAGGGTGCGGCGCGGCTCGGCCGGGAATCGGTGATCCCCCGAAAAGTATTAGTGGTGCTGCAATTCACGATCTCGGTGGCGCTGATCAACTGCACCATCGTCGTGGTGCAACAGGTCCGGCATGCGGAGGACCGGCCGGTGGGCTATGACCGGGACGGGTTGATCATGGTGAATATGCGGTCCGGGGACTTCTATGGTAAGGACGAGCTGATCCGGACTGAACTGCTCAAAACGGGAGTTGTGGAAGCTTTTGCCGAGTCGATGGGCAAGGTCACGGAACTGGCGTCCGGCAATGGCGGTTTTGACTGGGTGGGACGGGATCTCAAAAAGGACCAGAACTACGGCACGCTGGCCGTCACGGCAGATTATGGCAAAACGGTCGGCTGGCAAGTCGTGGAGGGCAGGGATTTCAACCGGGAATCTCCCGCGGATTCATCGGGCCTGATCATCAATGAATCGGCGATGAAGGAAATGGGATTGAAAGATCCGATCGGAACCGCCGTGACGTGGACCTGGTGGATGGATCGTTCGCAGGTGATGCGTTACCGGATCATTGGCGTGGTAAAGGACATGGTGATCGAATCGCCGTATTCGCCGACCGGCCCGGTGGTGTATTACGAGAAAGGCCTGAATGGCGGGGTGAACTGGATGGAGATCAAGGTCAGGCCGGGTGTTTCCATGAGCCGGGCGTTGCCGAAGATAGGTGCGGTGATGAAAAAGCTGATCCCGTCGGCCCCGTTCGATTACCAGTTCGCCGATGAAGACTATGCGGCGAAATTCGCGTCGGAGGTGCGGATAAGCAAGCTGGCGGGGTTTTTTGCGGGGCTGGCGATCTTTATCTCGTGCCTGGGCCTTTTCGGGCTGGCGTCGTTCACGGCCGAGCGGCGGACCAGGGAAATAGGGATCAGGAAAGTCCTGGGCGCTTCGGTATTCCGGGTCTGGCGGCTTTTGTCAAAGGAGTTTGTGCTGCTGGTGACCATTTCCCTGCTGATCGCGATGCCCGTTGCTTATTATTTTATGGAGCAATGGCTGATGCATTACCAGTACCGGATCGGCATCTCGGGGTGGATCTTTGCGGGAACGGGTGTTGCGGCGCTGGTGATCAGCCTGGTGACGGTAAGCTTCCAGGCGATCCGGGCCGCGGTGGCCAATCCGGTGAACAGTCTCCGGTCGGAATAGGGGTGTCGATGAATTTGATTTGAGGCCGTTCAGGCCGGGGGGTAAGAATTTGCCGGCCTGGTTTTTTGCCGTAAATTTAGGTCAGAGGATCTTGGTTATGAAAGGGCCATTCACACGACTGTTCGCGTTTGGTGTCATCCTGGCGGCGGGCTGCACCCAGGGAAACATCGTGAATAAGCCGCTTCAGATACCCTACAGTCCGGGCACGACTACACCCGTCTCCACGCCCCTGAAAGCCATCACTTCCTTTATCATCACGGCCGCCGATAATCCCGGCGTGCTGCAGGCCGATGTAGACGGAAACATCGTTTTTGACACGATCAGGCTTGTTTTTGAGCCCGGGACCGACATCTCGAACCTCATCCCGACTATCGGGATCGTTGGAACATCCGTCAGCCCGGCGAGTCAGACGGCCCAAAATTTCGACAGCACGGTCGTCTATACTGTCACAGCCGCCGACGGAAGTGCATTTATCTATCGGGTCGTGTCATCCTATCAATAATAACTCACCCGCACGTCCTTCGGCAACTGCGGCTGATAGGCCCGGAGATCTTCCCGCAGCTCCATTGTGTCTTGCGGTCTTATCGCGTAGAACGAAACGCTGTCGTCGCCGAGGACGACATTGTGCTGGTTATGCCATGACGCCACCTTGGTCCAACGATGCAGGAGGGCAGGATCGAACCACGTGTCGTAGAGGATGGCGAGCCGGGTCTGGTGCCGGTGGATCAGCGAATCGGCAAAATCAGGCGTCCAATAATGTTTCTGTTTGGCTTTGGCGACTTCGAGGCTGGCGAGGCCCCAGAGGTCCAGCTTGTCGCCTTTGGAGAAAAAGGAGATCGCGCCGATGTCATTGAAGGCGACGGGAATGCTGTCATAGTACCGGTGCACAAACTGCGACAGCTGATACTGCTGTTCGTAGATGTTGAGACAATATTGTTTGGATTTCTGGAAGACCTTTTCGGTGCGGATAAAGAAGGGGATGAACAGCAGGATGAGTACGGCGGCGACGATCCATTCGGCGCCTTTGAACGGCGAGAGCCGCAGGTCGCGGCGATATTTGGCGAGCAACGTACCCATGATCACCACGCTGCAGCCGACGAGGTAGTCTTCATAGCGCGGGAAATTGGCGGGATAGGCAAAGGCGACATGGGCAAGCGTGGCGCCCATGAGGATAAGGAGGACATATTTGTACGCGGGTTGGTCCCGGATCTGTCTCAGGAAGACGAGGTAGGTCAGGGGCAGGACTAATAAGAGCCGCTGCGCCGCCAGGAAGTTATAGTCCCGCGGCGAGAAAAAGATCTTGAACCAGATATCGTCGGCGGCGAACCGCGCCCATCCGCCGAGGGAATGAGGAAGGGCGGCCTTGAGGAGCACCGAGTTGGGCATAAAATAGCTGCCTTTGGACATGGCGTAGAGACCGAAGAGCGTGATGGGCAGGATGCTCACGGCGCCGAGCAGGATGGCCGGCGTCCACTGGCGGCGGACCAGCAGGATGAGACAGACCAGACCCAGGATGGGGAGGCATTCATAGCGGGTGCTGATCATGAGGGGGCCGAGTAGATATAGGGTCCAGGGGAGGCTTCCGGCGCCGGTTCGCAGGCCGGTTACATCGGGGGGTCTTCCGGTCGCGTCGGCTGGTCTTCGGATCGATTCCGCGGGTCTTCCGGTCGAATCCGCGGGTCTTCCGGCGATCCCGGCGAAGGTGAAAACGAACAGGAACGTAAAGAGCAGCTGAAACGTATGTTCCATCCCGCTGATCACGAGTAAAGGCAGGGGGGTGAGGAAGTTGACGAACAGAAGGATAGTGAGGCGGGCGGCGGCACTCAGACTCTGGCGTTTCAGCCATTGGTGCATGACGATGAGAACGGCGATGCCGGCGAGAAGGTTGATCAGCAGCGGGAGGATGAGGTGGACTCCGAAGATCTTGAAAAGTCCGGCCAATAAAACGGTGTAGAATGGGGAGG
>DATJMG010000288.1:0-40009 GCA_035508835.1 Puia sp. | reverse complement strand
CATCTTTGCGGTCGACGCCGATTATCGGATCACCAGCTTTAACAAAGCTGCGGAAGCCCTGTTTGGCTATGGCGCCGCTGAAGTGATCGGTGAGCCTCTTAATGAAGCATTACGCAGCCCCATGTCCGATGAAAAACGGGCCGACATCCGCCGGGAGCTACTGGAGATAGGTTACTGGAAGGGGTTCGTGACCTATCATACCCGCAAACAGGAACCGCTGGATATCGCCATCTCCATCTCCAGGACCCACAACGAAAATGGCCACGTTGACGGATATATTATGGTCTGCCGCGATATGACCGAACGATTAAAAGCGGAAGCAAAGCTCCGGCAGTTCAATGAGGAACTGGAACGGCAGGTGGACGAGAAGACCACCGAACTGACCCGCTCCAACATGGAGCTCCGGGACCTTACTTCCCGGCTGCAACGGATCCGTGAGGAAGAGAGAGGAGCCATGGCCCGCGAGATCCACGATGAACTGGGCCAGCAGCTGACGGGATTGAAAATGGACCTGTCATGGGTTGTCAAACGGCTCGACAGCCCGGCGACGGACCAGGCCAGGCAGAAAATGCGCAGCACGATGAGCCTGCTGGACGAGACGATCCGGACCGTCCGGCGCATCGCTACCGACCTTCGGCCCAGCATCCTGGACGACCTCGGTCTGGTCGCCGCCATCGAATGGCAAAGCCAGGAATTTGAAAAAAGAGCGGGTATCCGGACCGTGTTTCAGTCTTCGATGTCCGAAATGGACTTTCCGCCCGATATCGCTATCGGGATGTTCCGTATCTGCCAGGAATCCCTGACCAATGTCGCCCGCCATGCTTCGGCATCGCACGTTTCCATCACGCTGGACTCCGCGGACGGCGGAGTATGCCTGGTCATTAGCGACGACGGCAAAGGACTTGACCCCCGGAAGCCGGACGGAAAAACACTCGGACTGATCGGGATGAAGGAGCGGGCGCTGATGATGGGCGGAAAGCTGGAGATCGGCAACGGTGAAACGAAAGGTTTTCGGCTGGCGGTGACCGTTCCATTACCTCCCGTACTGTCAACGAGTTAACCCACAACGGACCGGAGGTCCGCACATAACTATACGCATGCTAAGGATCTTGATCGCAGATGATCACACGGTAGTCAGAAAGGGATTAAAACAGATCCTGCTCGAAGAATTTCCCACCGCGGAGATCACCGAAACGGCCGACGCCGCCACGCTGTTTATGAAAGTACTCCGGGAAGATTGGGATATCGTGATCACTGATATCTCGATGCCGGATAAGAGCGGGCTGGAAGTATTGCAGCAGATCCGCCGCGACTATCCGCGGCTGCCTGTCCTTATCCTTAGCGCCCACTCCGAGGACCAATATGCCATCCGCGCACTCAAAGCCGGCGCCTCGGGTTATCTTTGCAAGGATTCTGCATCGGAAGAACTGGTGACCGCTATCCGCCGCATTCTCCTTGGAAAAAAATATATCACCGCCTCACTCGCGGAAAAGCTGGCCTTCCACCTCGACCAGGAGGACGGCAACCGCCCGCCGCACGAACACCTCTCCGACCGTGAGTTCGAAGTGATGAAGTTCCTCGCCTCCGGTAAGGTCGTCTCCGAGATCGCCAGTCAGCTATGCCTCAGCGTGACGACGATCAGCACGTATCGCGCACGCATCCTGACCAAGATGAACCTCAAAACCAATTATGACCTGACCCGGTACGCCATGGAAAACAAATTGCTGTGACGGATTCCCCGCGACCGCTTATGCGCCGGCTGCTTGTAGCGCATGTTCTACACTGTCTCCGTTATTCATTCTACAGTATTTGCGTGGGCGGCCCTACGTCATCTGTCCCCGGACAATCGTAGTTTCACGACCTGCCGTATTTCAGGCGAAAACTATGGGATCCTTATTCATTGTCGATGACTCGCTTCTCATTATCGAGCGCCTGTTGGGTATGCTCGAAGGCCTGCTCCCCGCCGAACTGATCGGTTATGCCGGCAGCTACAGCGAAGCGCTGTCCCTGATCGACATCAGCCCGCCGGATATTCTCCTGCTTGATGTCCACCTGCCGGACAAAAGCGGCGTCGAGCTCCTCCGCGTCGTTCGCAAACGCCATCCCGATACGATCGTTATTATGATCTCCAACCAATCGGACGAATCCTACCGCTCGGTTTGCACCTCCCTCGGCGCCTTCCGCTTCCTCGACAAATCCACGGAATTCGAGGAGATCCCGAACATTATCTCAGCCTTGCTGTGAGCCATCCGCCCTAATCGATCTGTCGTATAAATTCTACACTCTTTCGTAAAAGAGGGTACATCCGAATGGTAGTCCCTTCTATTTTTTTCCGCCCGGGGTCATTGTTTCTTTGTATCCTAATGAAACATGCCCGGACGCTCCTCGAGAACCTGAGTAAAGGAATCGTCTCCTTTATGGATCATAGCCCGCAGCTGACCTGGATGGTGGACTATCAGCACAACCTGATCTATGCGAATCAGGCCATGCTGAACTATATCCGCTCGGATCAGCAGTCGGTGATCGGCAGTAAGCTCTCAGCCCTGTTCTCGCCTGACCTGGCCTCCACCCTGGAAGATAAGATCAAATGCGTCTTCTCCCGAAAGCTGGCCGATCATTCCACCGTCCGGTCTACACTGGCCGACGGCACCCAGCGCTATTTCCAGCTGACCCTTTTCCCTATCCAGGAAATCCTTGCCTTCCCGATGGTCGGCTGCGCCGCCCTCGATATCACCGAATGCATCACCCGCGCCCGGCAGGAAGAGCGCGAACGGATCGGCCACGAGCTCCACGACAACGTCAACCAGATCCTCACCACCGCCAACCTCTATCTCCGGCTGCCCGAAGAAGAATATTACCGGTCCGAAGACATTCGCAGCAGGATTTCCGAACTGACAGAAAGCGCGATCGAAGAGATCCGCCAGCTTTCCCGCGGCCTGGTGGCCCCGCATTTCAACGAGATCGGGCTTATCGGCCAGATCACCCGGCTGGTGAACGATATCCGTCACGCCGCCCCCTGTCATATTCAGTTCACGCACGACGGCCGGGCCGATATCGAACTGCTGGAGACGGACCGGAAGCTGGCTTTGTTCCGTATCCTTCAGGAACAGCTAAAGAATATCATCCGGCATGCCCACGCCTCGAACATCCGCATCTCTCTCCACTGTCTCGGGACCCACGTGCGCCTTTCCATCGGCGACGACGGCCGGGGCTTCGACACCCGGACAACCCCGCAGGGCCTCGGTCTTTCCCATATCCATGAACGGGCACGACTCTATAGCGGTGAAGTGATCCTCGAAACAGCACCCGGCAACGGCTGCCTGCTCACCGTCGAGATGCCCGTGGCGGTGTGACCGGATCCTGCCGATATCGCTGCGATTGCCTAGCTTTGCTGTCGCATGAAACTCTTCACCCGGTATTCCCGCGTTAACATCGTCGCCAGCATCCTCGCGCTGCTCGTGGGCAGCATCGGGTACTATTTTACCATGCGGTATGTCCTCATCGACCAGCTGGACGATAGCCTCCGGGTGGAAGAGGCGGAGATCCTCAATAATGTCAGGACCAGCGGGGTACTGCCACCGCCAACCGACTATCACGACCAGCAGATCAGCTATGAACCGGCGACTACTCCCGTCAAGCGCCGCTTTGTCGATACCCGCAGGTTGATCCGCCGCCACCGGGAAGAGCCTTACCGCGTACTGATCTTTCCCGTCACCGCCGGCGGCCGGCTATATACCGTTACGGTCGGCGTGTCTGAAGAACAAACCGAAGACCTGCTGGCACTGATCATGTCCATCACGGCCGGCATGATCCTGCTGCTGCTCGGGACGCTCTTCGTGGCGAACCGGCTGCTGCTCCGCCGGCTTTGGAAACCGTTTTACCAAACGCTTGCCGGGATGCGGCAGTTCAATCTGTCCAGCCGCCTGGCGCTGCCGGTGCGCGACACCGCGATCGACGAGTTCCGCAACCTGGACGAAGCGGCCCGTCAGATGACGAGCCAGATCCTGAAAGACTACGACATGCTCAAAGGGTTTACCGAAAACGCATCCCATGAGATGCAAACTCCGCTGGCCATTATAAACTCCCGGCTCGACCTCCTCATCCAGGACCACAAATTGGCCGAGACACACCACCGGCCCATCCAGGCCATGTACGATGCGATCGGCCGTCTTCGGCAGCTGAATCAGTCCCTGCTACTCCTCACCAAGATCGAAAACCACCAGTTCACTCATTCCGCATCCATCGACATGGCGCCGTTGATCGAAGAAAAGCTGGCCCAGCTGGAAGACCCGCTCCGCGACCGCCACCTTGTTGTGCATAAAGACCTCGACCGGATGAACCTGCCGATTAACGGCTATCTCGCCGATATCCTCCTCAATAACCTCCTGCTCAACGCCATCCGCCATAACCAGGACGGCGGAGACCTGATGATCCGGCTCCGCGAACACAGCCTGCAGATAGCCAATTCCGGGCCCGCACTTTCCTTCGACCCCGCTACCATCTTCGACCGGTTCGTCAAGGGCGCCCACTCCGGCGGCACGGGCCTGGGGTTGGCCATTGTCCGCCAGATCTGCGACAACTATGATTTTTCACTTTCCTACGGTTATATCGATCAGCGTCACACGATCGACATCCGGTTCCCGCTACAGAATTTCGACAAAATGTAAGGTTAAGTTTGCTTCCGGCAGGAGCCGGCCCCGGCCGGCCCGACCGATAAAGCCTATGGTTCATTTCCGGTATACGCTCACATCCCTCCTCGTTCTTTGCTTCCTGCTGCCTGCCTTTGCGCAACAGGACACCGCCGCCAATCTCGACTTTTATCTGGGCCAGGCGCTGCACAACAGCCCCCTGCTGAAGGACTATCGAAACCAGGTGCAAATGGGCCGGGTCGACAGCCAGCTCATCCATGCCGGCTATCTCCCCCAGGTTGCCGGCAGCAGTACCAATATCTATGCTCCTTCGTATCACGGCTGGGGATATGACGAAGCCATCAGCAACGGCGGCAATTTCACCACCGTCGTCGCCGTGACCCAGACCCTCGTCGGGCAGAAACACCTCGACGCCGAATATGAGACCATCCGGCTCAATAACCAGGGGATCAGCAATACCTCCAGGATCTCCGAACAGGACCTTAAACGCAGCGTTACCGCACAGTATATCACGACCTATGGCGACCTTCAGCAGCTGAATTTCAACCGCGACATCTATCAGCTGCTGGATAAGGAATCGGGCCTCCTGAAAGACCTTACCGAAAAGAATGTCTATCGGCAGACCGACTACCTCGCTTTTCTCGTCACCCTGAAACAGGAAGCGCTCCTGCTCCGCCAACTGGAGATCCAGTTCCGTAACGACCAGGGCACGCTGAATTATCTCTGCGGGATCGTCGATACCAGCGCCACGCTGCTGGCCGCCCCGGTCATCGAGCTGCAGCAAATGCCGGATATTGCCAATTCGATCTTCTTCCGCCAGTTTGCCCTCGACAGCCTCAAGCTCCAAAACAGCCGCTCGCTCATAGACTTCGGCTACCGGCCCAAAGCAAGTCTTTACGCCGACGGCGGTTATTCGTCCTCCCTGATGTACGAGCCCTACAAAAATTTTGGCGTGAGCTTCGGCGTGACCATCACCGTGCCGATCTACGACGGCCATCAGCGTAAAATGCAATATTCCAAGCTGGATATCCAGGAACGCACCCGCTCCGGCTACCGGGAATTCTTTACCAGCCAGTATAGCCAGCAGCTTGCTCAACTTTCACAGCAGCTGAAGGCCACCGAAGACCTGATCACCCAGATTAACGACCAGGTCCGCTACTCGGAGACCCTGATCGACGTCAACGGCAAGCTCCTGGGTACCGGCGACGCCAGGATCGCGGATTATATCCTCGCCCTGAGCAACTATCTGAACGCAAAGAACCTGTTGACCCAGAACTACATCACCCGGCTGCAGATTATCAACCAAATCAATTACTGGAATCGATGAAAAAAGCGCCCCTTTACTGTATTTTCTTCTATATCCTCTGGTGTCTTTCGGCATGCGGGAACAGTGCCAAAGACGACAATGCCGGGGCAGACAGTACGAAGGCCGGCAGCGCCGGGGCCGACGCCGCCGATTCCGCAGATGCCGGAACCCCCGTAACCGTTACCACCGTCACCAATGCGCCTTTCAACGACTCCATCGAGCTGAACGCCGTATCCGCCTTTCTGCAGAAGAGCTACGTCAAAGCTAACGCCAATGGCTACTTGCAAACTTCCGATGCCTACCCCGGCAAGTATGTGGAGGCAGGCCAGCCGCTCTTCACCCTTAAGACAAAGGAGGCGCAGAGCATCGGTAACGCCATCGACCGGCTGGATACCAGCCTGCGGTTCACCGGGGTAAACACCATCAGGGCCAACCAGCACGGCTATATCACCGAACTAAACCATCAGCCCGGCGATTACGTACAGGATGGTGAGCAGCTCGCCGTCATCAGCGACCGCAACAGTTTCGTTTTTTTGCTGAGCCTGCCTTACGAGCTACGACCCGCCATACTGGGCAAACATGCCGCCAGCCTTCTCCTCCCGGACGGCACACGCCTGCAAGGCACCATCGGCCCGGTGATGCCGACGGTGGATTCGGCTTCACAGACCCAGAACGTCGTTATCCGCGTCAATACCAACACTGCCATCCCGGAGAACCTCATCGCCAAAGTACGCATCCTCCGGACCGCGCGCCCGCGAGCTCAATCGCTGCCCAGGTCCGCCCTGCTGACCGATGAGACCGAAAGTAATTTTTGGGTCATGAAGCTCCTCGATAGCACTACTGCCGTCAAAGTACCGGTAAAGAAGGGCGTCGAAACGGCCGATCGCGTGGAAATACTTTCGCCGGTCTTCGACCCGGACGACAGGATCCTCGTCACCGGGAACTATGGCCTGCCGGATACGGCCAAAGTAAAAGTGGAGACCAATAACCCATGAGAAACTTCTTCGTCAGCTATAAGAACCCGCTCACTGTCACCCTGGTGCTCATCCTGCTGGGCGGCGGGTTCGTCTATAGTAAGCTCCAGACCTCCCTTTTCCCCGAGATCACCTTCCCGAAGATCAAGGTCATCGCCGAAGCCGGCCTCCAGCCCGTCGACAAAATGATGGTCACGGTTACCAAACCGCTGGAGAATGCCATCAAGCAAGTCCCGGACCTGGACTATGTTCGCAGTACGACCAGCCGGGGGAGTTGCGAGATCTCCGCCTTTATGGACTGGGATGCCGATATCGATCTCAGTCAGCAGCGCATCGAATCGAGGATCAACGAGATCAAAAGCGACCTCCCCGCCGAGACCCAGATCACCGTGGAAAAGATGAACCCCTCGATCCTCCCGGTCATGGGCTATACGCTCGAAACCCACCAATTGTCCAATATTGCGCTCAAACAGCTCGCTCTTTATACCATCAAGCCTTTTCTTTCCCAGGTGAGCGGCGTCTCGGAAGTGCGGATCATCGGCGGGAAAATGAAAGAGTACTGGCTTACCCTCGACGTGCGGAAAATGAGCTCGCTTTCCCTCACCCCCGACATGCTGCAAGCTGCTATCGAAGGGACCGGCTTCATCAAATCCAACGGCTATCTTTCCGACTATCATTTTCTCTACCTGACCTTGACCGATGCGACTGTTCACTCGGCAGACGACATCGGGAATATCGTAGTTAAAAATACCGGCAAACGGATCATCCTGGTAAAAGATGTCGCCGCCGTCAACGTCAGGGAGGCCGTGGAATATACCCGGATCAACGCCAACGGCCGGCCGGCGCTGCTGATCGCCGTGATCAAACAACCCAATGCCAACCTGGTCGAGATCTCGAAAGCGATGGAGACAAAGGTCGGGGAACTGAAGAAGGTGCTGCCGCGAGGGGTAACGATCCGGCCTTATTATCTCCAGGCCGATTTCGTCAACGACGCCGTTCGCAGCGTAACCGACAGTCTGTGGATCGGGCTGGCGCTGGCGATAGTCGTAGCGATCATTTTCCTTCGCTCCCTGAAAGCCAGCACAACGATCCTCTTCACGATCCCGATAACGCTTTGCCTTACTCTCATCGTCATTTACGCTGTAGGTTACACCTTCAATATCATGACCCTCGGGGCGATCGCCGCCGCCATCGGCCTGATCATCGACGATGCCATCGTCGTCGTCGAGCAGATCCACCGGACACATGAGGAGCATCCGGAAGAACCGTCGACCGCCCTGGTGCAAAAGGCGATCCATTACCTTTTTCCCGCGATGCTGGGTTCTTCGATAAGCACCATCGTCATTTTTATCCCTTTTGTGCTCATGAGCGGGGTTGCCGGGGCCTATTTCAAGGTCATGACCAACACGATGATCATCACGCTGGTCTGCTCCTTTTTTGTGACCTGGATCGGTTTGCCGGTGATCTACCTGCTGCTCAGTCCCACCCGGCGACGGCGGCCGAAGACCCCCGAAGGGGGAGCCGCCCCGGTTGCAACCGCTGCCAAACCACGTGCCGCCGCAACTCCGCACCTCGTCCATCGTCAACGCTGGGTATCCTGGTTTATCCGGTTCCCCATGGTGAGCTTCGCCATCATGATCGCACTGATCGCCGCCGTCATTTATATCTATCCCCGGCTGGAGACCGGCTTTCTCCCGGAAATGGATGAAGGCAGTATCGTGCTCGACTATAATTCACCCCCCGGCACCTCCCTCGAAGAGACCGACCGGATGCTCCGGGAGGTCGAAAAGATTATCGTGGCCACCCCGGAAGTCGAGGCCTATTCCCGCCGCACCGGCACCGAGATGGGTTTCTTTATTACCGAACCCAATAGCGGCGATTACCTCATTCAGCTGAAGAAGGACCGTACCAAAACCACCGACGATGTGATTGAAGATCTTCGCAAACAGATCGAAGCGACGCAGCCGGCGCTGCGGATCGACTTCGGCCAGGTCATCAGCGACATGCTCGGCGACTTGATGGCCTCTGTCCAGCCAATCGAGATCAAGGTATTCGGGAATGACCAGGACCAGCTGCATCTCCTGTCGAAGCAGATCTCCGACGTCGTCTCCGGCACGGCGGGTACAGCCGACGTCTTTGACGGGATCGTGATCGCCGGACCCTCTGTCACCATCGAACCCAACTATGCCCGGCTGGCACAATTCGGGCTTACGCCGGCTGAATTGCAATTCCAGCTCCAAAACTCCCTTGAAGGCAATATCGTCGGCACCGTCCCCGAAAAGGAACAGTTTACCAATATCCGCATGGTCTATCCCGGCAGCCGGACCCTCAGCATAGCAGATATCAGTCGCCTGCAAATCTTCTTACCCGGCGGAGAGCTCAAGCCGATCACCGATCTGGCCACCGTCACCGTCAAATCCGGCGACGCCGAGATCCAGCGCGAGAACCTGCAATCCATGGGGGTTGTCACCGCCCGGCTCGAAGGCCGCGATCTCGGCAGCACCATCAAGGAGATCCGGCAGCGGGTGGAAAGCCGTGTCGTCCTGCCGGAAGGGTATCACATAGAATATGGCGGCGCCTATGCCGACCAGCAAAAGTCCTTTAGCGAACTGCTGACCATCCTGATCACGGCCAGCCTGCTCGTCTTTGGCGTGATCCTCTACCTCTACCGGAAAGTAGCCGTCGCACTGGTCATCCTGCTGGTCGCGGTGCTTGGCATCTCCGGCAGCTACCTGGCGCTATTCCTGACCAAAACCGCCCTGAATGTCGGCAGCTATACCGGGCTGATCATGATCGTCGGGATCATCGGCGAAAATGCCATCTTCACTTATCTCCAGTTCCGGGAGAGCCTGGCCACCCAGTCCGTCGATGATGCCGTTATCTATGCGATCTCTACCCGCCTTCGGCCGAAGTTGATGACCGCCCTGGGCGCCATCATCGCGCTGCTGCCGCTGGCGCTGGGGATCGGCACGGGGGCCCAATTGCACCAGCCGCTGGCCATCGCCGTCATCGGCGGATTCTTGATCGCGCTGCCGCTGCTGCTGATCGTACTGCCTACATTGCTGCGGCTGCTGTACCGCCGTCGGAAGTCGCCGGAGATTGCGTAAATTGCGGGGATGGGAGACACGTTACATGCAGCGGGTACCGTCCGGATCGACATGGCCGGCCCTCCGGAGGCGGAATTGATCGCCGATCTCAGCCGGCGCACCTTTTATGACACCTTCGCGCCGCACAATACCCCGGAGAATATGGAACAGTTCATGGAGACGCAGTTTACGCGCGAATATCTGATCAAACAGGTAGGAGCGCCGCGGAATACCTTCCTGCTCGCCTGGCTCGGCGAGCAGCCGGTTGGCTATGTCCGGCTTTATGAAGGGATCGAGCTGCCGCGCGGGATCGCCGGGACCAATTCCATTGAGGTCGCCCGTATCTATGCGGAACAGCGGGTGATCGGAAAGGGCATAGGCACAGCGTTGATGGGGGCATGTATCGATCTTGCCCGCGGGAAAGGCAAACAATGGATCTGGCTGGGCGTTTGGGAACACAACCATCGCGCCATCGCCTTCTATGAAAAAATGGGATTCGAGATCTTTGACCGCCACATTTTCCTCCTGGGCCAGGATGTCCAATACGACTGGCGGATGCGGCGCAGGCTTTGATCGCCGGCCCTGACCCTGGCCTGACTGCCGGTCACCCCGAGGTCCGTTAACGAAAGCGCTTCATGAAAATATTTATCGAACTGCCGGTCGTAGGTCTCCGTGATGAGTAGCGTGTTGGTATACTCCATAGGGATGAGGATTACAGGATGAGGATCTTGCCGCTGTCCACCAACGGCCGGCCCTCACTCGTGATCCGATAGAAATAAAGCCCTTTTTGCCACCCTGTGGTATTCACATTAAAGGAGGAACCGTTCACCTCATAAGCTGCCATGAACTGGCCGGAAGGCGAGAAGAATTCGACGACAATCAGCTTATTCCGGTAGTTCTGATCCATCCGTAAGGTCTCCCCTTCATGCAAAGCCGACGGTACCAACGCGGGCGTTCTTCCCGGATCGAGCGTTACTTTGACCGGCTTCGAAGAAAACGAACTGCCATCTTTCAAAAATGTCGTCAGCCGGTAATAGTTGACGGGACTGGTGGGGAAAGCATCGGCATCGTAATAAAAGCCGCTGTCCCGAACGGCGCCATTCCTGGCTACTACCTGGTGCAACGGATTAAAGAAACTGCCGTCCGTGGAATGCTCAACTACATAATGATCGATCTCGTCATTAACAGACCTCCCCCAGCGCATCTCTACCACGTTATTAGTTCCCAAATACGCTATAAAGGCGGAATGATCCGGATTGCCCGAAATGACCGGATCCCCGTCGGTCCCGATATCCTGGCTGAAGGCCTGCGTGCCGCCCAGAAGGCCAATGCCGAACAGGGCCGAAAAAAATAGCTTTTTCATATCGCTGCCTGATTTCAATACAAAGGTAGCGCAGCAAAGGAAATGCCGCGGGGACCGGCGTCAGTACAATACCTGATTAACAGTGGATTAACCTTACTCCGGCGGGGTGCGGTTTACCTCTTCAACAATTTGGAGTTCACGATCCTTTCCATGATCTCCTCCTTTTGATATTTGCTGATCGGCACCTGGTATTGATCGATGTGCAGGATATTCCCCTCGATGGAATTGATCTTGTCGATCGCGATCACGTAGGACTTATGCGGCTGGATAAAGGCTGCCGCCGGTAGCTTTTCCTGCAGCATCTTCAAGGTCAGATGGGTGATCACTTTCTTCTCCCGCGTATAGATCGCCACATAATTCTCCAGCGCTTCGGCGAACAGAATATCTGCAAAATCGATCTTTTCCAGTTTGTTGTCTGCCTTGACGAAGATATAATCCTCCATCGGTGCGACGATAGACGGTTGTGCCGTAGCTGCCGCGGCCGCTGCCGAATACTGCGCCCGAAAGTAATCATACGCCTTATTGGCCGCGCGGAAGAACCGCTCGAACGGGATTGGCTTCAACAGGTAATCCAGCACCTCCAGCTCGAACCCCTGGAGCGCATATTTCTCATAGGCGGTCGTGAAAATCACCTTTGGCGCACCGGGAAAATGCTTGAGGAAATCGATCCCCGTCATATACGGCATCTGGATGTCCAGGAACAAGAGGTCCACAGGCTCCCGCTTGAGCAGGGAATTGAGCTCCACCGCGTTCTCGCAAGTCCCGCGCAGATCGAGGAAGTCGATCTGCGCCGCATAACCCTGGAGACCCTTGCGCGCGAAGGGTTCGTCGTCGGTGATGATACATTTAATCTTTTCCATATTCGATCGTTAACACCGCGTCAAAATTATCCCCTTTCTTCTCCGCTGTCAACTGGTGGCGCCCCGGATACAACAGCTCCAACCGTCGCCGCAGGTTTTCCAATCCGATTCCGCCCTCTTTCCGGAGCGGTATGGTTTCCGGCACGCCATTTTCTACCTCGAACCGGATCGCCGGACCCTCGACCTTCGCTGCGATCCGGATATGATAATCCCCGCCGACGTATTTGAACGCATTCTCCACCAATGGGAGAAATAACAACGGATAAACCTGCTGACCATCCAGCTGCCCGTCGAAGGAGACCTGGAGCCTCAGCTTCTCCGAGCTTCTGGTCTGCTGCAGCTGGATGAAATTGGCGAGATACCGGATCTCCTGGCTGACGGCCACCGTCTGCTGCTGGTCATAAAGCTGGTAGCGCAGGAGCTCGGAGAATTTTTCGATGCTCTCTTTCGCCGCCGCCACATTCTCATCCATCTGGAAATAGACCGTATTGAGGGCGTTGAACAGGAAATGCGGGTGATACTGCGCTTTCAGGAACTTCAATTCGGTCGTCAGCTGGTCATTGCGGATCTTCTCCACGAGCAGCTTCTGCTCGACGTAGGCCCTGACAAAGCCATTTCCGCGCAGGATCGCAAAATGCAGCATCATAAAAAGCGACACGATGACCGCTGCGATCGTCAGGTCATCAATGCCGATCGGATAGTCATTTGCCCCGACATGGATCGCCGAGCAGGCTGCCGTTGCCAGCGCGACCGCCGTCAACAGCACGGTCCCGAATTCCCTGAATACCCGTTCCAGGGTGAACTGACCCTGCAACTTCGAAAACCGTCGCGCAAAACGAAGGGGTATCCGGGTCATCGGATAGGCGAGAATGATCACCCCCACGATCTCCACCGTATTCTGCCGGAGGGAGCGCTTCCAGAACTCATCACGGTTCGTGAGATCGGACACGAGCCGGATCACAGTGTAAACCAGCAACCCATACAATGGGGGGAACAAATATCTCCAGAAAAATTTCGCTCGTGTCATGGCTGGACAAGTTACAGTATACTCCGCCAATTGCAATTTTCTTTGACGTATGGACAATCCCGCACGGTCAACGGCACCGTGGGGAAATCGTGGAAAAAATTCCCCACAAATTGGAATAAAACCTTAAATTTTTTCCGGAGGGACTTGATCCTCATAGAGCCATAACCGGACGACTGAATCGGTAATTTCTACCAACTCGCCAAAACTGTCGGGTTTTCGGACAAAACAGGCGGCTCCCAGTTCATAGGAAGCGCGGCGGTCCTGGTGAAGCGTGGAAGTCGTCAGCACGATGATCGGGATCTGACTGAATTTTCTATTGTTTCGGATCTCTTTCAGGGCTTGCAATCCCAACATTCCGGGCATGTTCAGATCCAGCAGGATGACGGCCGGATATTCGGCTTCGTCGGAATACAAGGCCTGGAGCAGGTTTTCAGCATTTTCGATAAAGACATAATCGATCTGCGGGTTCTTTTCGAGAAAGGCATCGAGGATGATCTGCCGGTCATCCGGATCGTCATCCACGATATAGATAAGCCGCGGGTTATTTTTCATGATATTTGGTTGTTCCGGGCCGCAATATTAGCCGTGCTGCCTGTTTTTTTCTTTGCCGGCGTCATCCCTTTTTGCTAAATTTCGTGCTCATTCCGGGCGGGTTTCCGATCGGAATTTTCCCGCCCAAACTGTATACTAAGACCTTGCCAAATATATGGCTCGGGACTTGTGCTATAACCGCTTAATCAAATTAAGAGTTCGACCATGGGACTTTCCAAAGAGGCTAAAAAAAGACCGGTGGCCAGGTCCGCCGCCAATGGCCATTCAAATGGCGTCCGCACTGCTGCGTACGAAGATTCTTCCCTGCTGGATGATAAGGAACTGCTCCGGATCTTGCTACAGGTCCGGAATGGTAATTTTACGGTCCGCATGCCGATCGGGGAGGTTGGCGTAAAAGGCCGGATCTATGACACCCTCAATGAGATCATCTCACTGAACGAAGAAATGATGCGCGAGTTCACGAAGGCGGGGAACACCATCGGCAAGCAGGGAAAGCTGACCCAGCGCATCGAGGTCCCGAATGCCAAAGGCTCCTGGGCTACGGGCGTGGGCTCGCTCAATTCCCTGATCTCCGACCTGGTACACCCTACGATCGAGATTGCGCATGTGATCAGCTCAGTGGCCAAGGGAAACCTGTCCCAGAACATGCCCCTGGAGATCGGCGGTCATACGTTGCAGGGAGAATTTTCGAGAATTGCCCGGGAAGTGAACGACATGGTGAAACAGCTCAACCTCTTCTCGATGGAGGTGACCCGCGTGGCGCGTGAAGTAGGTTCCGAGGGAAAGCTGGGGGGCCAGGCGAAAGTTAAAGGGGTGGCAGGCGTTTGGAAAGACCTGACCGACTCGGTTAACCTCATGGCCGGTAACCTGACGGCCCAGGTGCGGAACATTGCGGATGTGACCACTGCCATCGCCAAAGGTGACCTTTCCAAGAAGATCACGGTGGACGTAAAGGGCGAGATCCTCGAACTGAAGAATACCATCAATACCCTCGTCGACCAGCTGAACTCTTTCTCCTCCGAAGTGACCCGCGTGGCGCTTGAAGTCGGGACCGAAGGAAAGCTCGGCGGCCAGGCACATGTTCGCGGGGTAGGGGGGACCTGGAAGGACCTGACCGACTCGGTAAACGCTATGGCCTCTAATCTCACCGGCCAGGTACGCAATATCGCCGAAGTGACCACCGCCGTGGCGAAGGGTGACCTGTCGCGGAAGATCACCGTGGACGTGAAAGGGGAGATCCTCGAGTTGAAGAATACCATCAATACCATGGTGGACCAGCTGAACTCCTTCTCTTCCGAAGTGACCCGCGTGGCGCGTGAAGTAGGTTCCGAAGGGAAGCTCGGCGGCCAGGCCGACGTGCCGGGTGTCGGCGGTACCTGGAAAGACCTGACGGACTCCGTGAATATCATGGCCGGTAACCTGACGGCCCAGGTGCGCAATATCGCCGAAGTGACCACCGCCGTGGCTACGGGTGACCTTTCCCGTAAGATCGACGTGGCGGTGAGAGGCGAGATCCTCGAATTGAAGAATACCATCAATACCATGGTTGACCAGCTGAACTCGTTCTCTTCCGAAGTGACCCGCGTGGCGCGTGAGGTGGGTTCCGAGGGGAAGCTGGGCGGCCAGGCTGCGGTCGAAGGCGTTGGCGGGGTATGGAAAGATTTGACCGACTCGGTGAACGGAATGGCCTCCAACCTTACCGGGCAGGTGCGGAACATCGCCGAAGTGACCACCGCCGTGGCCAAAGGCGACCTGTCGCGCAAGATCACCGTAGATGTGAAAGGCGAGATCCTCGAGTTGAAGAATACCATCAATACCATGGTGGACCAGCTGAACTCGTTCGGGTCAGAAGTGACCCGGGTGGCGCGGGAAGTAGGTTCCGAAGGAAAACTCGGCGGCCAGGCCGACGTGCCCGGGGTAGGGGGGACCTGGAAGGACCTGACCGACTCGGTCAACAAGATGGCCGGTAACCTGACCGCCCAGGTGCGGAACATCGCCGAAGTGACCACCGCCGTGGCCAATGGCGACCTCTCGCGAAAGATCACCGTGGATGTGCAGGGTGAGATCCTCGAATTGAAAAATACGATCAATACCATGGTGGACCAGCTCCGCGGTTTTGCCTCCGAAGTGACCCGCGTGGCGCGTGAGGTCGGTACCGAAGGAAAACTGGGCGGCCAGGCCTTTGTACCGGGTGTCGCCGGGACCTGGAAAGACCTGACGGACTCCGTGAACGGGATGGCCTCCAACCTTACCGGCCAGGTGCGGAATATCGCGGAAGTCGCTATCGCCGTGGCCAACGGTGACATGTCGAAGAAGATTACCGTGGATGTACGGGGTGAGATCCTGCAATTGAAAGAGACCCTCAATACGATGGTGGACCAGCTCCGCGCCTTCGCCTCCGAAGTGACCCGCGTGGCGCGTGAGGTCGGTACCGACGGTAAACTGGGTGGCCAGGCCTTCGTGCCGGGTGTCGCCGGGACCTGGAAAGACCTGACCGACTCGGTGAACTCGATGACGGGTAACCTTACCGCCCAGGTGCGGAATATCGCCGAAGTGACCAAGGCCGTGGCTTCGGGTGACCTGTCCAAGACGGTCGCCATCGACGTAAAAGGAGAGATCCTGGACCTGAAGAATACTATCAATGTGATGGTGGAGCAGCTGAACTCCTTCGCCTATGAGGTGACCCGCGTGGCGCGCGAAGTAGGAACGGAAGGTAAGCTGGGCGGCCAGGCCGAAGTGCGCGGCGTGGCCGGTACCTGGAAGGACCTGACCGACTCGGTGAACATGATGGCTTCTAACCTCACCAACCAGGTGCGCGGGATCGCCAAAGTGGTGACCGCCGTGGCAACCGGCAACCTGAAACAGAAACTCTCCATCGTCTCCCGCGGTGAGGTGGCTCAGCTGACCGATACCATTAATGAAATGATCGATACCCTGGCCCTCTTTGCTGACCAGGTAACTACCGTGGCCCGGGAAGTGGGCGTCGAAGGAAGACTGGGTGGCCAGGCAAGCGTGCCCGGCGCATCGGGGATCTGGAAGAACCTCACGGAAAACGTGAACCAGCTGGCCCAAAACCTCACCACCCAGGTGCGGTCCATTTCCGAAGTCGCCTCTGCGGTAACCAAGGGTGACCTGACCCGGACGATCCGGGTTGAGGCGAAAGGTGAGGTGGAAGCCCTGAAGGATACGATCAACCAGATGATCGCCAACCTGAAGGAAACCACGCTCCGGAACCAGGAACAGGACTGGCTGAAATCCAACCTCGCGAAGTTCACCCAGATGCTTCAGGGCCAGAAGGACCTGCCCACGGTGACGCAGCGCATCCTCTCGGAACTGGCGCAGGTGGTTGTCGCCCACTACGGCGCCTTCTACATCCTCAAACAGGACGAAGATACCCGCGAAGACAAGCTCCGCCTGTTCGCGGCGTACGGGTACAAGAGCGAAAAGAATATCCCCACCGAATTTGCGATCGGTGAAGGGCTTGTCGGGCAGGTGGCCTTCGAAAAGGAGCGGATCATCCTGTCCAATGTCCCCGGCAATTATATCCGGATCACCTCCGGTCTCGGCCGCGCCAAACCGGCGAACCTTATTATTCTGCCGGTGTTGTTTGAAAATAAGGTAAAGGCTGTTATCGAATTGGCGTCACTCGACATCTTCAGTGAAACCCACCTCGACTTCCTCAGTCAATTGACGGAAAGTATCGGGATCGTGCTGAACACCATCGAAGCCAATACCCGGACGGAAGAGCTGCTCGCCCAGTCGCAGTCGCTGGCCGGTGAGCTGAAGATCCAGCAGGAGGAGCTGCGCCGCACGAACGACGAGCTGCAGGACAAGGCGCTGCTGCTCGTGAAGCAAAAGAACGAAGTGGAAGCCAAGAACAAGGAAGTCGAAGAGGCCCGCCGCTCGCTCGAAGAGAAGGCCGAACAGCTGACGCTCACGTCCAAATATAAATCGGAGTTCCTGGCTAATATGTCCCATGAGCTGCGCACCCCGTTGAACTCCCTGCTCATCCTGGCACAGCAGCTGTACGAGAACGCGGAAGGCAACCTCACGGACAAGCAGATCCGCTATGCCAAGACGATCCATTCCTGCGGGGATGACCTGATCCAGCTGATCAACGACATCCTCGACCTGTCGAAGATCGAATCCGGTTTTATCTCCGCCAATATCTCGCCGGTCCGCTTCAGCGAGATCGCCGCCTTCGTGGAAACAACCTTCAAGCCGATCTCCGAAGCGCGCCACCTCCGGTTTACCATCGAAACCGACCCCCGGCTGCCGCAGAATATAGAGACCGACCTGCAGCGCCTGAACCAGATCCTCAAGAATCTGCTTTCCAACTCCTTCAAGTTTACCGAAAAAGGCGAGGTCAAACTGCGGATGTATGAAGCCGCTCGCAACTGGAAGCCCGGCACGTCCACCCTGGACGGCGCCCGCCAGGTGGTCGCCTTTGCCATCATCGACACGGGTATCGGCATTCCGCTGGAAAAGCAACAGATCATTTTCGAGGCCTTCCAGCAGGCCGAAGGTTCCACGAGCCGGAAGTACGGCGGTACCGGTCTGGGGCTTTCCATCAGCCGCGGCCTTGCCGAGTTGCTCGGGGGCACCATCGAGCTGGAGAGCACGCCGGGAAGAGGCAGCACTTTCACTCTTTTTGTGCCCATTGAAAGTTCCGGCGTCATCTCGAAGGAAGCCTCCGACAGTCTCAACAGCGCCTACCAGCAATTACAGCTGAGCGGCGGGGACGGCGAGATCGACACCTTGCTGAACTCACTGCGGGTAGCCGGCGATCCCGGAGATCCGGCGAAGATGAACATCGTCAACGAAATGATCAATGAAGCCGGCGACGACCGGAACAACATCCTGCAGGGTGATAAGATCGTGCTGATTGTTGAGGACGATCTCCGCTTCGGCAAGATCATCGTCGAAAAAGCACATCAGTACGACCTGAAGGCCATCGTTGCCACTAATTATATCGAGGTGTTCGATTTCGTCAACCGGTTTACGCCGATTGCCATCACCCTCGACGTCAAATTGCCCGATACCAGCGGCTGGAAGGTGCTCGACCTCCTGCGCAACGACCTGAACTACCGGCATATCCCCATCCACCTTATCTCCGGGGAAGAGAACCGCGCTCTGGCCCTCAAACGCGGCGCCCGCAGTTTCCTGCTCAAGCCGCTGGAAAATGAAGCCCTCAGCGAGCTATTCGAGGATATCATTTCCTTTAATAAGCGGGAAACCCGGAAGATCCTCGTCGTGGAAGATAACGAGGTCGACTCCTCGCAGATCTCGCGGATGCTGCACAGCGACAATATGGAGGTCGTCATCGCGACCAACGGCAAGACCGCATTGCAGGAGTATGACATCAAAGACTTCGACTGCATCATTCTCGACTATACCCTGCCCGATATCTCGGGCATCGAGCTGGTACGCCAGGTCAGCGAGAACAAGCGTAAGCTTACCCCGGTGATCGTCTATTCGGCCAAGGACTTCGACAAAAAAGAGCTGAACCATCTCCACCGGACCTCGAATACTATCCTCCTGAAGGGGGTCAACTCGCTGGAGCATTTGCTGGAAGAGACCGTCCTGCACCTGCACATCAACCACCGCGATCTGGCTCCGGAGAAAAGACGGGTGATCGAGAATATCCGGATGAAAGACGATATCTTAACCGGTAAGAACGTACTGGTCGTGGATGATGACGTCCGAAACCTTTTTGCATTGACCACGGTCTTCGAACGCTATAACATTAATGTCGTGACTGCCGAGAGCGGCAGGGAAGCCATCCAGATCATCAACGACGACAAACAGAAGATCGACATGGTGCTGATGGACATCATGATGCCGGAGATGGACGGGTATGAGACCACCCAGAAGATCCGCCGGGAACATAAGAACAATACCCTTCCTATTATCGCCGTCACGGCCAAGGCGATGAAGGGTGACCGTCAGAAATGTATCGAAGCGGGGGCCTCCGACTATATTACCAAACCTTTAAAGATCGATCAGCTGCTGTCCCTGATGCGGGTATGGTTTTATAAATAAATAGAGTGGTTAATGCAACCTAAGATCATGTTAGTGGATGATCGGGAAGATAACCTGCTGTCGATGGAGACAGTGCTGGAACCCGATGGTTACCGGTTCGTCAAAGCGACTTCGGGCCGCCAGGTGCTGAAGCTGCTCCTGACGGACTTTGACTTTGCCCTGATCCTGATGGACGTCCAAATGCCGAATTTGAATGGATTTGAAACGGCATCGCTTATCTATGAGCGGGATCGGCTTCGCCACATCCCCATTATTTTTATCACGGCGAACAATTACGGCGACGAGAACCTCTTCCGGGGATACCGCGCCGGGGCGGTAGACTATATCTACAAGCCCGTCAATCCCGAACTGCTGCGGGCAAAAGTGAGCGTTTTCGTCGAGCTCTACCGCAAGAACCAGCGGCTGCTGGCGCAGGAACAGAAGCTGGTGGCCATCAACCGCAACCTCGAACTGGAGATCGCCGAACGGATCGCTTCCGAGCAGAAAGTGACCGAACTGAACCGGCAGCTGCTGGAGAACATTGCCCGGCTGGAAACCGCCAACAAGGACCTCGACCTTTTCGCCTTTATGGCTTCCCATGACCTGCAGGCTCCGCTTCGCAAGATCCGGATGTTCAGCGACCGGCTGCTGGCAGGCAACACCCCCAATATGAGCAATGAATCCCGGCTCTACCTGGCCAGGATCCAGGAAGTCTCCCGCCGGATGCAGGAACTCATCAACGATATCCTCCGGTTCTCCAAGATCTCCGCGGAGGGTCAATCCTTCGAGGAGGTAGACCTCAATCTCGTGATCCAGGACGTCCTTGCCGAAATGGAGACAACCATCCGGGAGAAAAATGCCGAGGTCACCGTCGACCTGCTGCCCGTACTGCCCGCCAGTACCGTCCTGATGGGACCCCTCTTCTCCAACCTGGTCAGCAATGCCCTGAAGTATACCAAACGGGACGAGCCCCCCCGGGTCCGCATCCGGTATGAAGAGGGGCCCTCGGCCGCGGCAACCAATGGCAAGGAACCGGACGTCCGCTACGGCCGCATCTATATCGAGGACAATGGCATCGGGTTTGATCAGAAGTATGCGGAGCAGATCTTCGATATGTTCCGCCGCCTGCATTCCAATGCCGAATATGAGGGGACCGGTATCGGGCTCGCGCTTTGCAAGAAGATCGTCGACATGCACCGGGGTTTTATATCGGCTATCGGCCGGCCCGGCGAAGGCGCCGTCTTTATCGTATCCCTGCCCCTGCAGACGCCGAAGAAGGAGATGCCGGCTGTCGAATTAAACACCAATTCACTACCTTAGTTGTATGCTGCCTAACTCGCCGACACGTATCTTGATCATTGAGGACGACCAGGATGATTTTCTGATCATTCAGGCTTCCATCAACGATATCCCCGACAGGAAGTTCCGGATCGATTGGTGCTACGATTATGCGGATGGGTTGCAGCGGATAGCCCAGGGCTCCTATGACATCTATTTTGTGGACTATCTGCTGGGTGAACGGACCGGGCTGGAACTGCTGCTAGATGCCAAGTCCATGGGCTGCGAAGAACCCCTCATCCTCCTTACCGGGATCGGCAGCCGCGACGTCGACGTTCAGGCCATGGCCAGCGGCGCGGTCGATTTCCTCGTAAAATCCGAGATCAACACCGAAAAGCTGGAACGCTGCATCCGCTATGCCCTGGATCGAAGCGCCTATATCAAGGCGCTAAAGGCCAACGAACGAAAATTCCGGAGCATGTTCGAACGGTCCAAGGACTCCGTTTTTCTGACCAGCGAAGACCTCGTCTTCCGGGATGTCAACAATGCCACCTGCGAGCTGTTCAACTACAGTAAGGAGGAGATCGTGCGCCTGAGCCTTTACAACCTGTTCGCCCGCCGCGACGCGGCGCATCGCTTGCGGGATAAACTGGCGACAGAGGGGGAAGTCGAAGACCTTGAAGTAGAGCTGCTGACCCGGAAAAAGGAGAAAAAGAATTGTATCCTCTCTATTTCCCGCGAACCCGGTTTGTCCGGCGAATGGTATATCCAGGGTCTCATCCACGATATCACGAACCTCAAACGGATCGAACGGGCCACCTTTCAGATCGAAAAGCTGCGGTCGACGGCGACCCTGCTGCGTACCCTCGCACATGAAGTTCGCAATCCGCTCACCAACATTAACCTGTCCGTCGAACAGCTGAAGCCCGAGATGACCGGCGGCGACGCCCAGATCTACCTCGAGATCATCGCCCGTAATTGCGGCCGGATCGATAGCCTCATCTCCGAATTACTCGACCTTTCCCGTCCCGCGGAAATTTCGCTCCAGCGCGCGGGGCTGCAGGATATCGTCAATTCCACGCTGGCCGCTGCCTCCGACCGCATCTCGCTGAAGAACATCAAGCTCGAACTGACCTATCCCGACCAGCCTGCCTTTGTCATGGCCGACCGCGAAAAGCTGAAGATCGCCCTCCTCAATATCCTCATCAACGCCGTAGAGGCGGTCCCGGCGCAGTCCGGCATCATCACCATCTCGATCCGGAAGGAAGGCACCCATTACCGGATGTACATCAACGACAACGGTACCGGCATCCCCGAAGAGAACCTCTCCCGGATCTTTGAGCCCTATTTCACCTCCAAGACCAACGGCTTCGGGCTCGGACTGGCCGCGACCTGGAATATTCTCCAGTCACACCGCGCGGGGATCGACGTCAGCTCACAGCTGGGAGAGGGGACGAGCTTTATGCTGACATTCGAGGAAGCGTAGCCTGCTCCGCCCTCCCGGTGTCGATTCCCAACCCGATTTGATAATCTCCCCGACATGGGATATTTTTGCGGCTCGCAAATCGGACCAGGCGTCCGGCCCAAATTAAACAATTCAATATGAGACAAATCGCTTTCCGGGAAGCGCTGAGAGAGGCCATGAACGAAGAAATGCGGCGCGATGACCGCGTTTTTTTAATGGGGGAAGAAGTGGCAGAATACAACGGCGCCTACAAGGTAAGCCAGGGGATGCTCGACGAATTCGGGCCCTTGAGGGTCATCGACACCCCTATCTCGGAGCTTGGCTTCACCGCCGTCGGCGTCGGCGCGGCACAAAACGGTCTCCGGCCCATCGTCGAATTCATGACCTGGAATTTCGCGGTCCTGGCCCTCGACCAGATCCTCAATACCGCCTCCAAAATGCTGGCGATGAGCGGCGGCCAGGTCGGCTGCCCGATCGTCTTCCGCGGCCCCAACGGTTCTGCCGGTCAGCTGGGCGCCCAGCACTCCACCGCCTTCGAAAGCTATTACGCCAATATCCCCGGGATCAAGGTCGTTTCCCCCAGCAATGGCTATGACGCCAAGGGCCTCCTCAAACAGGCGATCCGCTATGAAGAAGACCCGGTCATCTTTATGGAAAGCGAGACCAGCTACGGCGATAAATCCGAAGTGCCGGAGGAAGAATACTACATCGAGCTCGGGAAAGCCGATGTCAGGAAGCAGGGCAAGGATGTCACCATCGTGTCCTACAACAAAATGATGAAGGTGGCGCTCGGCGCGGCGGCCGAACTGGAGAAAGAAGGCATCAGCGCAGAGGTCATCGACCTTCGCACCATTCGCCCGCTCGACTGGATGACGATCCTCGAAAGCGTCAAGAAAACCAACCGGCTGGTGATCGTGGAAGAACAATGGCCATTCGCCTCCATCTCCTCCGAGATCAGCTACCGGATCCAGAAAGAAGGGTTCGACTACCTCGACGCTCCGATCCGCCGGATCACCTCCGCGGACGCCCCGCTCCACTATGCCCCCAATCTCGTCGCCCTGGCCCTTCCCGACGTCGCCCGGACGGTCAAACTGGCAAAAGAAGTGATGTACCTTCAAAAGTAAATCGGCCCCGCCAAATAGCGAGAACCCGCCGGAGGCGGGTTCTTCATGTATAACTATATTTCAAGCAATGGTTCTATTTCATTGCCGCCAGCGCCGAATTGAACAGCACGAGGAAGCCGTATACGCAGCCTAACAGCACAATACCCAAAAGAGCTAAACGGAATAGTAACTTGCCGGCGGGGATGGGGCGGAGGTCGAATTCTTGTTTCATAGAGGATATGTTTGGATTACCCGCTAAGATAATCATCGATCGCCGCTTTTGCAAGTTTTAACACTTCATTTTACCCATTTTCGTAACTCATTGGTTCTGAACTCCTCGTATGGTGCCGGAAAATCCGTATTTTTGAACCCTATGTCGAACATCCTCATCATTGACGACGAAAAGGCGATCCGTAAGACATTGAGCGAGATCCTTTCCTACGAAGGTTATAAGATTGACGAAGCCGGCGACGGGGAAGAAGGGCTCAAGAAAGTAAAGGAAAAAGAATACGATGTCATCCTCTGCGACATCAAGATGCCAAAGATCGACGGCATCGAATTTCTCGAAAAGACAAAAGAGGTCGTACCCGACATCCCCATCATCATGATCTCGGGTCACGGGACCATCGAGACCGCCGTCGAAGCGGTGAAGAAGGGCGCATATGACTATATTTCCAAACCACCCGACCTCAACCGCCTGCTGATCACGATCCGCAACGCGATGGACAAAACAACGCTCGTCGCGGAGACGAAAGTCCTCAAACGTAAGTTCTCCAAAGTACAGGAAATGGTCGGGGCCTCCGCGCCGATCCATAAGATCAAGGAGACCATCGAAAAGGTAGCGCCCACCGAAGCCCGTATCCTCGTCACCGGCGAGAACGGGGTAGGAAAGGAACTCGTCGCCCGCTGGGTCCACGAGAAGAGCAACCGCGCCTCCGGCGCTCTTATCGAGGTCAACTGCGCCGCCATCCCCAGCGAACTGATCGAAAGCGAGCTGTTCGGCCATGAAAAAGGCTCCTTCACAAGCGCCGTCAAACAGCGGATCGGCAAGTTCGAACAGGCCAACGGCGGTACCCTCTTCCTCGACGAGATCGGCGACATGAGCCTCACCGCGCAGGCAAAGGTGCTGCGCGCCTTGCAGGAAGGCAAGATCACCCGCGTCGGCGGCGACAAGGATATCAACGTGGACGTCCGCGTGATCGCCGCCACCAACAAAGACCTTCTCAAAGAGGTCGACGAAAAGACCTTTCGCCTGGACCTCTACCACCGCCTCAGCGTCATCATCATCCATGTTCCCAGTCTCAACGAACGTAAGGACGATATCCCCCTGCTGGTAGACAAATTCCTCGGCGACATCTGCGGCGACTATGGGATTGCCAAAAAGGCCATCGACGATGCCGCCATCCAGGCCCTTCAGCAGCATGACTGGACCGGCAATATCCGCGAGCTGCGCAACGTCGTCGAGCGCCTGATCATCCTCTCGGGCAGGGTTATCTCGCAGGATGACGTCCAGAACTACGTGCTGCCAAAGAAATAGCCGTTAATTGTAATATTTCGGCCGGTCCGGCGACTAAATCATTAATAACCTAAATTTGTCCCGCTAAAAATTACGACTACATGAGTGCTCACCAGATTGCGATTGTATGTTTGATATCCCTGATCCTCTTTATCCTACCCTCATTCGGCGCCTACCTCCTGTTCCGGAAAGCCAAACGACCCCCCTGGCACGCGCTCATACCCGTCTACAACACCTATCTCATGCTGAAGATCGCCGATCGCCCGGTGTACTGGTTCATCCTGCAGTTCATACCGGTGGCGGGCTGGTTCATTACCCTGGGTATCCTGGTGGAATTTATCAAAGTATACGGCAAATTCAAATTTTATCAGCATGCCCTCACCGTCTTCAGCGCGGGTCTCTATTTTCTGTACGCAGGGCTCGACCCGAAAACAAAATTCATCGGCCCTGAAGCGGCGCGTAAACATAAGAAGGGACCCGCAAGGGAATGGATCGATGCCGGCGTCTTCGCCGTCGTAGCCGCCACCCTGATCCGGACGTTCGTTTTTGAAGCCTATACGATCCCCACCGGCTCGATGGAAAAGACCCTGCTGATCAACGACTTTCTTTTTGTCAGCAAATTCAGCTACGGGCCGCGGATACCGAATACGCCGCTGGCGATCCCTTTCGTACACAATACCCTGCCGATCACCAACGGCAAATCGTATGTCGAGTGGATCCATATCCCCTATACCCGCTGGTTCGCCAGCCCCGTGAAACGCGGGGATGTGGTCGTCTTCAATTTCCCCGCGGGTGATACGGTCATCGACCGGCCGGAATTCCAATCCCTTCATCCCTACTATGACGTCATTCGCGAAGTCGGCCGCGGCAACGTCGATTCGGGCCGCCAGATCGTGCTGAGCGACCCGGATCAATACCCGCTCGTGCTCCGCCCTGTGGATAAGGAAGAGAACTATATCAAACGTTGCACAGCTATTGCAGGGGATACGCTGCAGATCAAAAACCAGGTGGTCTATATCGACGGCCATGCTCAGCCGATGCCGCCGGAATCGGAGACCTATTATACGGTTACCACCAAGGGACAGCCGCTCGACGAAGGCGCCATGAAAGACGATTACGACGTGGACATCAATGGTGATGAAGTGCGCCCGATCGGGCCGCCCAACGAATATGATATGCTGCTGACCTGGAAGGCCAAACAGAAAATGGAGCACAGCGGCCTGGCGCTTAGCATTGTCCCCGATATCGACAGCGACCGGAGCGTATGGCCCTATTCCGACAGCTATGCCTGGTCCCGCGACAATTACGGTCCGCTATGGATCCCCGCGAAAGGCGCCACGCTGACCCTCACGCCCGCCAATTACCTGCTGTACGAACGCGCGATCCGCGTCTATGAGCACAACAAATTCGAGATGAAGGATGGGAAGTTCTATCTCAACGACCAGCCCGTCACCCAATACACGTTCAGGATGAACTACTACTGGATGATGGGTGACAACCGTCATGGGTCGCAGGATTCCCGGTACTGGGGTTTTGTGCCCGAAGACCACATCGTCGGTGAAGCGGCGCTGATCTGGATGAGCTGGAACAAAGGGGTTCGCTGGAGCCGGCTCTTCAAGAAGATTCGATAAGATACCGGCAGACCAATCAATCAAACGGTATGCAGCACAAGGAATTTCGGCTGACTTATGAAGAATATGCTTCGGACGCGGAATTGGCGCCCGGGGACCGGGACCTGCTGGCCAAAGCACGGGAAGTGACGGCCCATGCCTATGCGCCTTACTCCCGCTTCAGGGTCGGCGCCGCTGCACGGCTCGCAACCGGGGAGGTGATCACCGGGACCAACCAGGAGAACGCTTCCTTTCCCGTAGGCATCTGTGCCGAGCGGGTGCTGTTGTCTGCTGCAGCGTCCCTTTATCCCGGCACGCCCATCCGGGAGATCGCCGTCAGCTACTTCAATGAGCAGGGTCCTGCCGGCCGGCCCATCTTCCCCTGCGGCATCTGCCGCCAGTCCTTACAGGAATTCGAGACCCGTACGCAGCAGCCGATCCGCCTGATCCTCGGCGGTCAGTCGGGGCCGGTCTATGTGATCCCCGAATCCGGGTCCTTGCTGCCTTTGGCATTTGCGGCGGGCGACCTGGCATAGTCGAGCTCCACATCCGTCTCCGCATAGCCCACACAGGTCAGGACCAGCCCTTCGGCCAGGTCTTTATCCGTCAACACTTCATTATGGGTCATCCGGACGCGTCCGCGGCGACAATGCGCGACACAGCTCGAACAGCGGCCGGCGCGACAGCTGTAAGGCAGCGGAACACCCTGCCGGATAGCCGCCGTCAGGATACTGTCCGGCCACGTGACAACGAACTGGCGATCGACGGCCGCACGATCAACGCCTGCACGATCGACGGCGCCCCGAACCAGCACCTTTTTGGGCGTCGCGTCAAAGACCGGCGGCGCCGGCGGAATATACCCGACCGTAAAATGCTCGCGCCGGATCGTCTCGTCGGGAAAACCCAATGTCCTCAGGGTGATCTGCACCATGCGCATAAAGTCAGGCGGCCCGCACAGGTAGAAGCGGACGTCGCTGCCCAACCCTGATGCGACTACCCAGGCCACCAATCGATCTTTCGTCAACCGGCCATCTCGCACGGTCAGCATCTCGGTCCAGTTCAATCCCAGGCTCTTCAGCGCCGTCCGGAATGGTGACGACGCCTCGTCATGCTGCTGCGTCAGCAGCAGGGGCCGCATTCCCATCGCCACCCCCTGCTTCAGTAACGAAAATACCGGCACCAGCCCGCTCCCCGCCGCAATGAACACCAGCTTCTTCGCCCCCCTCACCGCCGCGCCCTCCTCCTGCCCACTCGCGCCCAAGGTGAACCGCCCCGCCGGCGGCAGCGTCGTCAGGACATCGCCCACCCGCAGGTGATCCAGCAGATGCCGCGAGATCTCTCCGTTGGGGACCCGTTTGACGGTGATCGCCGCCGTGGCATCGATACCCGGTGTCGTGGAAAAAGAATAGCTGCGGCGAAGGTCATGGCCGCGAAAAGTGAACAGTAAAGTCAGGAATTGTCCAGCCTCATAATGGATCGGCTCGCCGCTCCGGCGCTCCAGGAAGATCGTCTTCATGTCGGTGGTCTCCGGCGCAATGCCGGCTACCCGCAATATCCAATTCTCCATGAATAATAGCTGATTTGGAAGCCCCGGATAACAGCTGATTTGAAGGCCCCGGATAACAGCTGATTTGAAAGCCCTGCTAAAACAACGTCTGCACTCCCCATTGCACTTTCGTCTCATGATCGAGCAGCCATTTCTTCCGCCATAACCCACCCCCGTAACCCACCAGGTCCCGCTTCGACCCGATCACCCGGTGACAAGGCACGACGATCACGATATTGTTCTTGCCGTTAGCCGCTGCGGCTGCCCGGATATTCTTCGTATCCCCCAATCGCCTGGATAGCTCGAGGTAGCTGATCGTCTTCCCGAAGGGGATCGCCAACAGTTCATTCCAAACCCGCTGCTGGAACTCGCTCCCCTCCTGGTAGATGGGGAAGTCGAACACCTTCCGCTGCCCCTGGAAATACTGGATCAGCTGTTCGATGCACTGAATGACCACCGGCGCGACCGGACCGCGGAGATCGCGATTCCGATAATCCTCTTCGTCCAGCCGGTCTACAAAAAGGATCTCACTGATATAGGTATCCGTGCCGCCAACGCGCAACAAGCCCAGCGGGGATTGATAATAAGTTTTCGTTATTTCTACGGTGGTTGCCATTGCGTTTCCTCATTGGAGGCCTGCTCCCTCATCCCAACTTCCAGCCATTCTCCACTTTCCTGTCCGGCTGGATTAAAACTACTTCTTTTTTGTCAGTATACACACCCAGGACCAGGCATTCGCTGAAAAAATTGGCGATCTGTTTGGGCGGGAAGTTGACCACCGCCAGGACCTGGCGCCCTACAAGATCATCCCGGCCGTAAAGACCGGTGAGCTGGGCGGAGGATCTTTTGATCCCCACGGGCCCAAAATCAACCGTGAGCTGCCATGCCGGTCGTTTTGCTTTCGGGAATTCGTTAACTTCGAGGATCGTCCCGACCCGGATATCTATCTTTTCAAAATCCGGCCATTCAATCGTGGGTGACAGCATCATTAGCTCATTTTTTTAATCAATTAAATATACTATTTTATGAAACGCACAGCAACCGCCGTATGGAACGGCTCCGGTAAGGACGGAAAAGGCAATTTGACGACCCAGAGCACCACCCTGAACAAGACCCAGTACTCCTACAAATCACGATTTGAGGAAGGCGTTGGCACCAACCCGGAAGAACTGATCGCCGCGGCTCATGCCGGCTGTTTTGCGATGGCGCTTGCATTTGCCCTGCAGGGCGCAGGGGTCACCCCTGATACGCTAGACGTGACCGCCACCGTCACGCTGGACGTGACCGGCCCCGCGCCGACCATCACCAGTTCCCACCTCGACCTGAAGGCAAAGATCCCGGGGATCAGCAACGAAAAGTTCCAGGAATTTGCTAAAGGCGCCGAACAAGGATGCCCGATCAGCCGGGTGCTGAAAGCGGAGGTCAGCCTCAACGCGACATTGACGAACTAGACGTTGATGGATTGGACGCCGATGGATTTTGCGCCGATGGTTTGGACGCCGGCGGATTAGACGCCGATGGATTAATTAAAAACGCATTAAAATGGGGCCCCTGCTAAATTGTGATCAGCGGGGGCTTTTTTATTTCCAACTGCCGTAACTTCCCCTTCTCAAACATCTAACGATCATAAAAGCAACCCGATTCACATGAGCTCCAAAAAATCATTCAAGACCTCACGCCGCGAATTTCTGCGCAACACCGCAGTGGCGTCCTCTGCCTTCTTCATCGTACCCCGTCACGTGCTGGGCAGGGGTTTCGTTGCACCCAGTGACAAACTGCAGATTGCATCCATCGGTGTCGGCGGCAAGGGCGCCGACGACATCAACCATTTCTACGCCAGCGGCAATGCCGATATCGCCTACCTCTGCGACGTCGATGACCGCCAGGCGGCCGGATCCGTAAAGAAATTCCCCCAGGCCAAACGCTACAAGGACTTTCGCGTGATGCTGGATAAGGAGCACAGACACATCGACGCGGTATCCGTGTCGACCCCCGATAATTGCCATGCGGTGGCGGCCATGGCCGCGATCACGCGCGGCAAACACGTCTATGTGCAAAAGCCGATGACCCACGATATCTATGAAACGCGGATGCTGACGGAAGCCGTCAAACGCTACAAGGTCGTCGCCCAGATGGGCAACCAGGGTGCATCCAATGACGGTGTACGCAACATGCAGGAATGGTATAATGCAGGCCTCATCGGCGACGCCACCGATATCCACGTCTGGACCAACCGGCCGGTATGGCCGCAAGGCGGACCGGTGCCCACCAGCACTGACCCGGTTCCTCCCGAACTGGATTGGGACCTGTGGCAGGGACCCGCCATGGCCGCTACCTATCACAAGGAATACCTGCCTTTCAACTGGCGCGGCTGGTGGGCCTATGGAACGGGCGCACTGGGTGACATGGGGTGCCACCTGATCGACCCCGCTTTCAAAACGGTCGGTCTCGGCTATCCCTCCGAAGTGGAATGCAGCGTCGCGACCATATTCTCCAAAATGTGGACACCCGACTATAATCCGGAAAGCTGCCCGGTAGCCTCCATCGTGAAAATGAAATTCCCCGGCAAGCCCGGCAAACCCGATGTCAGCCTCCATTGGATGGATGGCGGCCTGCAGCCGGATCGCCCGGAAGAACTCGGGCCCGATGAGATCATGGGCGACCCGAGCGGCTGCGGCGTGATCATTACCGGCACAAAGGGTAAGATGATGTGCGGGACCTATAGCGACCGCGCTACACTGCTTCCTACGTCGCGGATGCAGGGCCTCAACATCCCGCAGACGATCCCGCGCGTCCCCGGCGGCGCCCAGGGGCACTATGCCCAATGGGTCAATGCCTGCATCGCGGGCTATGGCAAGAATGAGCTAAGCTCGCCGTTCGATTACGCCGGACCACTGACCGAAACGATCCTCATGGGCAACCTCGCACTCCGCAGCCACATCTACAAGGACGCCAACGGCAAATTCACCGGCCGCAAGAAACTCCTTTGGGACGCGCCCAACATGAAGATCACCAATTTCGACCCGGCGAATCAGTATGTGAAACGAACCTATCGCGAGGGCTGGTCCCTCGGCGTATAGCCAGGCGTATAACTCCGCGCATACCTCCGTGCATGCCTCCGTGCATGCCTCCGCGCATAATCCCGCATATAACAAAAAGGCCCGGCGAAAAACCGGGCTTTTTTATTCATTTAAAAGTTTCGCCAGATCGACCAGCTCCTTCTGCTTGTACCGGCTTCTTTCATCATCGAAGCATTTGCTGAATTCCTCCAGCGCCGTCTGGATAATGCGGTTATGCGTTAGCGGTTTGAAGTAGGACGCCACCGGCGGCACGGAAACGCGCTTGAAATAATTCTCTACATCCTTATGCGAAAAGACCTGACCGCTCATCGGGTCGATAAAGAACTCTATCCGCTGTTGCGGGCTCAGCTTCTCCGGATTCTCGTCATAATAAGGTTTGATATACGCCAGCACGAATTGACGCGGAATATTGATCGCTTTTACCGGGATATCCAGCAGTTCGCTCAGCAGCAGGTAGAGAATGCCGTTGGTGATCGCATTCCCGCGCTTGGTCTCGATCAGCTTGTTGATCAGGAATTCCTCCGGATGCTGATAAGCTACCTCCGTACCCTTCAGGCCGTAATAATTGTAAAGGATCGACGTCAGCACATTCACCTGTTCCAGCGGCGTCAGGTAACTGTTGAGCTCCAGCCAGATATTCCGGCGCAGTTTCTCCACCTCCTGCAATACCGGTGTTGTCACCAGTTCCGGATATTGGAACTTCGCCACCAGCAGGGATGCTGTGAGCAGATCCTGGTAGCTGCTGCTCTTCCAGTGCTGAAAGTCTTCGGTGAGATCGTGATAATGCAGTTTGTGGATCAGCAGCTCGATGCGCTCCTGCACGTCGTTGCTGATCGTATTCTCCCAGAGATTTTCCAAATTTGGGATGATGCCCCGTCCATAGCTGACAATGCGGTTGCTGACCGAATCGAATACTTCCTGATCAGGATCATCGATCAGATGGAAAAGGGCTGCTATTTCGCGGTTTTCCTGCATGGGGTTGTCATGATGTGACCAGCCTCCGGCCGGTCTCGGATATACGTTGGGAAGATCGCCTAAGTTGATAAAACTTTGGTAAAATTCTTATCCACAATAACGACCGCAATGTTCATTAAATTGTCTTGCCCGCCGACGCCTCAGCGCAGGCGGGTCGGGCGGTTATCCCTTCTTCTTTCCGGGCGATTACCCCTTGTTCTTTCCGTCGGTTATCCCTTCTTCTTCCGGGGAACACGTTTGGGCGGATTGGCCTTGACCTCCTCGATGATCGCCTTCACTTCTTCCAGCGTCAGATCGGCAGCAGTATCCTGCTTTTCCTTCGGCAGCTTGTAATTCCGCAGCCCCTGTTTGATATAGGGCCCGTAGGGACCGCGAAGCAACTGGATCTTTTCTTTCTCGAAAACCTTGATCGTGCGCTGCTCTTTTGCCGCTCTCTTCTCGACAACCAGCGGCGTGGCCATGTCAAAGCTGATGGTATAAGGATCAAAATCCTTGCCCAGCGAATAGAATTTCCCGTCATGCGCGATGTACGGCCCGAAACGCCCTATATTCACCGACACCTCCTTGCCCTCGAACTCCCCCAGATTACGCGGCAGCCGGAACAATTCCATGGCTTCATCGTAGCTGATCGTCTCGATGCTTTGGGTATTCTTCAACTTTGCAAACCGCGGTTTCTCTTCATCGCTGACATCCCCGATCTGCACCATCGGACCGTAACGCCCCATCCGCGCGATGACCTTTTTCCCGCTCTGGGGCTCGACTCCGAGCTCCCGTTCGCCCTTTATCCGCTCCGCATTTTCGATCGTGTTCTCTACATCTTTTTTGAAGGGATTGTAAAAGTCATCGATCATTTTGCTCCATACCATCTTGCCCTGCGCGACTTCGTCGAATTCCTCCTCGATGCGCGCAGTGAAATGATAGTCCATGATATCGTCGAAATACTGTTTGAGGAAATCCGTCACCACCAATCCCAGATCGGTGGGAAAAAGTTTGGACTTTTCCGCCCCCGTATTCTCGTGCTCCTGTAATTTTTCGATGCGGTCGTTCTTTAGCAGCAATACCCGGAGGTCCCGCCGGACCCCTTCCTTATCCCGCTTCTCGACATACCCCCGTTTCAGGATCGTCGAAATGGTCGGCGCATAGGTCGACGGCCGGCCGATACCCAACTCTTCCAGTTTCTTGACCAGCGATGCTTCCGTATACCGGGGAAGCGGGCGGGTGAACCGCTCGATGGCTTTCATCTCCGGCAGTGGCAACTGCTGTCCCGTCGTCAGCGGCGGCAGCATTCCTTCCTGGCCTTCCTCTTCCACCATGTCGTCTTCATCCCGGTCCTCGCGGTATACCTTGAGAAACCCATCGAATTTCAGCACCTCACCGGATGCGGTCAGCTCCTCTCCATTGGTGGAGATGCCGATCTTCGCGGTCGTCTTTTCCAACTCCGCATCCGCCATCTGGCTGGCCATCGTCCGCTTCCAGATCAGGTCATAAAGCCTGCGGCAATCGGCATCCTCTACCGTGAGGTTGGTCATATCCGTAGGCCGGATCGCTTCATGCGCCTCCTGAGCCGATTCATTCTTGTTCTTATACCGCCGCGCCTGAATATACCGCTCCCCGTACTGGCCGCGGATCTGCTGACTGATCTGGTCCATCGCCAGCTCGCTGAGATTGACGCTATCGGTACGCATATAGGTGATCTTCCCGCTTTCGTAGAGCTTCTGCGCCAGCACCATGGTCCGTGACACCCCATAACCTAGCTTCCGGCTGGCCTCCTGCTGAAGGGTTGAGGTGGTGAACGGCGCGGCGGGCGTCTTCTTGCCGGGTCTGACCTGGATATCGCTGACCGTATACCTGGCACCCGCGCAGCTTTGGAGAAAAGTCCCGGCATTCTCCGCGCTGGATTGCTTCTTCCCCTCCGCAGGGAAAGTCACGGTCTTGCCCGTAACATCCTTTGCCGTGAACAAGGCTTCTATTTTAAAGGAGCTGACCGGGACAAACGCATTGATCTCCCGCTCCCGTTCGGCGATGATCCGTACTGCCACGCTCTGCACCCGCCCGGCGCTGAGATTGTTCTTCATGCTCATCTTGCGCCACAGGACGGGGCTTAGCTCAAAACCTACGATCCGGTCCAGCACCCGCCTCGCCTGCTGGGCATTCACCAGGTTCATATCGACGGTCCTTGGCCGGGTGACAGCCGACTGGATGGCCGGCCTGGTGATCTCGTGAAATACGATCCGCTTGGTCCGCTCCGGGTCGAGGCCCAGGACCTCACACAAATGCCAGGATATGGCTTCTCCTTCACGGTCCTCATCGGTTGCGAGCCATACTTCGTTGGACTTCTTGGCAATTGATTTTAACTCCTTGACAACCTTCTCCTTATCTTCCGGAACTATATACCGGGGGCGATAATTGTCCTTGATATCGATACCCATATCATCCTTCTCCAGATCCCGGATATGGCCATAGCAGCTCTTGACCTCGAAATTTTCCCCCAGGATCTTCTCAATCGTTTTGGCTTTTGCCGGTGACTCCACGATCAATAAATTCTTCGCCATTTCTTCTATTACAGGTTTATGATGGCTGCAAGTTTACAGTATAACCGCCAGATTAAAAAATTAGCGGGTCTCCTGCCAATGTCCTGCCGGATTTGCCGTTTTTTATTTATTATTGTTTACCAGCCATTTATGTGCCAGCAAGGATCGAAAGTTATAAGTTTATGAATACGAGCCCCCCGCATATTTATTCCCTGGGCGATTCCGCCATTACCCTGGACCTGGGAAATTGTATTGACGAAGACCTCAATACAAGGGCTTTGGCCATTTATGACTGGCTGGAAGGCCATCCGCTGGAAGGGGTTATCGACCGGATCGTCGCCTACAGTTCGGTATCGGTCTTCTTTGACCCGACCCGGGTGAGGGGCCGGACGGCCGTTTCCGAATGGTTATGGAAAGCCTGGCAACAGACGGTGACGGTTCCGCCGGCGATCGACGGCCGCGATATCCGCATCCCGGTCTGTTATGAAGGAGAATATGCGCCCGACCTCGAAGCGGTTGCCCGCCAAAAAGGGCTGTCCGGCGAAGAGATCATCGATATCCATTGCTCCGTGACCTACCGGATATATATGATCGGATTTTTGCCCGGATTTCCCTATATGGGAAAGATCGATCCCCGCCTGGAGATACCCAGAAAGCCGCGACCGATGCCGGTGATTGCCGGCGGTGTAGGAATTGCCGGGCTGCAGACGGGTATCTATCCATTGAACAGTCCGGGGGGCTGGCAGATCATCGGCAGGACCCCGATGCACCTCTTTGACCGCGACACCGATCCACCTATCCTGCTGCGCACCGGCGACCGGGTCCGGTTTTATCGGGTTTCCAGGTCGGAATTTCCGGGCGGACAGCTATGATAAGCTTTTTTTCCTTATTTTAGACACCCTTGTGAGGACCACACCTGCTGATCTGCCCTCATCTCTGCACGTCTAAACGAAAACTATGTCTTTCTCCATCATTAAACCCGGGCTGCTGGATACCATCCAGGATCTGGGGCGAAATGGCTTCGGCAACTGGGGGATACCGCCGGGCGGCGCGATGGACAGCTATGCAGCACAGGTAGCCAATCTGCTGGTGGGGAACAATCAATGCGAGGCGGTGATCGAGATCCACTTTCCCGGGCCGCAGATCCTGTTCGAGCAGAATACCCTGATCGCCATTACCGGCGCCGATTTCTCCCCGACCGTCAACGATGAAGTGATCCCGCGCTGGCAACCCGTAGTCGTGCGCAAGAATACCGTCCTGCACTTTCCCACCTTTATCCAGGGCAGCCGCTGCTATCTCAGCGTTCATGGCGGATATTGCATGAAGAAATGGCTGAACAGCTTCAGCACCAGTCTCAAGGCGGGAGCGGGGGGCTGGAACGGCATGCCGCTAAAGAAAGGCGACGAGCTGCCCTTCAACGAGAATACGATCTATTTCGCCGGGCTGCTGAAGAAAGATGGAAGCAACTTCGAGGCGCTGCCCTGGCGGGTGAACACGGAAAGTGTCTATCAACATCCGCATGAGATCGGCGTAATCCCCGGCCACGAATGGCCGCTGCTTTCGGCAGCTTCGCAAGCGACCTTCATCGAAAATAATTTCCTCATCCATCCCTCCTCCGACCGGATGGGCTACCAGTTGAAGGGAAGCCCTCTCAGCCTGGAACAGCCGCTTGAACTCGTCAGTTCGGCTGTCAGCTTCGGAACCATCCAATTGCTTCCCGACGGTCAGCTGATCATTCTCATGGCGGATCACCAAACTACCGGCGGCTATCCCCGCGTGGCCCACGTGATCACCGCGCATTTGCCCAAGCTTGCCCAACTGCGGCCTTCCGATACCATTCAGTTCAAATGGACCGAAATAGAGGAAGCAGAACAGCTGCTCGTCGGCCGGAAAAAAGAGCTGCATATCCTCCAACGCTCCTGTCTCGATCATCTCAATGAAATGGCGTGCTGATGGCCGACCTTCCTCCCCACTTTACCGTCGACCTCAATTGCGACATGGGCGAAGGCATGCCCGGCGATGGAGCCATCTTTCCCTTTATCAGTTCTGCCAATATTGCCTGCGGCGGCCACGCCGGGGACGATGCGACCATGCGCCGGAGTGTCGAACTCGCGTTGGAATATGGCGTTGCTATCGGCGCCCATCCTTCCTATCCCGACCGCTCAGGTTTCGGCCGGATCGATATCTTTGATTCCCTGCCGCTCGACACCCTGCTGTCTGATCTTAAGACCCAGATAGCCTCGCTGCAATCCATCTGTTACGCGAAAGGCACCCGCCTCCATCACGTGAAACCGCATGGCGCGCTCTACAATCGCGCCGCCAGGGATCCGGGTGCCAGCACGGTCATCTGTGAAGTGGTCGCCGCCATCGACCCTTCCTTAATAATATACGGTCTTGCCGGCAGCCAGACACGGTTGGCGGCACAAACTGCCGGCCTCCGCTTTGTGAATGAGGTCTTTGCCGACCGGACCTATCGCGCGGATGGCAGCCTGACCCCGCGCTCGGAACCATTTGCCCTCATCCATGATCCGGCAACCATGTTGAACCAGGTGCTGACGATGGTCGGGCGTCAGCAGGTCCGGACCTCGGAGGGAAAGACCATCCCGATCATCGCCGAGACGATCTGCCTTCATGGCGACGGCGACGACCCTGTTAAATTTGCGTCAATTATCAGAAGGGCGCTGGATCAGCACGAAATAACCGTGGGCGCTCCCTAGTTTTGTGCCATCCAACCCCGGCTTTTCCATATCAGCGAAACCGGCGATATCGACCGCTTCGAGCCCCGCCCATCCCCTTCGCAATTCGAGGCGATCACCGGCAGCGTCGTATTTGCGATTGCCGGTCACCTGCTCCATAATTATCTCCTGCCCCGCGACTGTCCCCGCGTGACCTACTATGCCAATGCGGCCACGACACCGGAAGACCGTGACCGGTTCCTCAGCGGTTCGGCCGCTACCCACGTCGTCGCCATCGAGACGGCCTGGTTCCATCGGGTCAATACAACGACCCTCTATTCGTATGAATTTCCTGCCGGCACATTTGCGCTCCTCGACGAGACTGCCGGCTATTATATCTCCTACGAGCCGGTTACTCCGCTGGCGGTCCGCCGTATCGACAATATCTTTGATGAGTTGCTGAACGTCGATCACCTCGAGCTCCGTGTCGTACCCGAACTTTGGTCGCTGGGCAACGCGGTTATTGCGTCCACCTTGTCCTACTCGCTCATTCGGATGCGCAATGCAAAACCGCCATCCCACCCGCCGGCAGGCCCGGTGTTTTAGCTTTTCCTTTGCAATTTCTTCCCGTTTTCCCCGTTCTTTACGTGTTCCCGCTTCGACCCCAACGAGAGATTTCCCAACAACTGACTTACAAAGTCTCTTAACGAACTATTTATGGCAACGACCGACAACGGCCGGCTCCAGGGCGGCTATACCTATGATTCCTTTACCGGTATCGGCGCGCGGGAAAAGAAGCCGCCGGACAGACACTTCCTCTGGTGGTGCGCCGGCGCTTATCAGGACCTCCTCAGGGAATGCCCCTCCGAACAGACGAAATATGCCGGGCTTGGCGGCGTCTTGCTGGCGACCTTCGTACTGGCCGCGCTTTCGGCAGGTTATGCGATCTACAGTGTCTTCAATGAACCGCTGTGGGCTGCGCTCTTCGCGATCGTTTGGGGCCTCATCATCTTCAACTTCGACCGCTTTCTTGTCTCCACGATGCGCAAGTACGGGGTTTCGCGCCGGAAGCAGCTGTGGATGGCCGCGCCCCGCATCGCGCTGGCGCTGCTGATCGGCTTCACCATTGCGCGGCCGCTGGAACTCAAAATATTCGAGAAAGAGATCGACGTCCAGATCACTGCCAACCGCCATCAGAAGCTGCTGCTCAACGACAGCCTGCTGCAGGCGGAAAACAGGGCCACCCTCGGAGCCGCCACCGCAGAGCGAGACCGGCTCACCGCCCGTCAGCTGGCTTTGCAGGATACCCTTCACCGGCTCCAGCAGGCCTATATCGAAGAAGCCGACGGCACCGGCGGTTCGGGCCGCCGGGGGATCGAGCAGCTCACCCGGCTCAAACAGGAAGCCTACAACAATACACTCGATCGTACCACGCCGGAACTTCAGCAGCTGGGGCAGCAGATTGCCTACCAGGACAGCCTGATCCGGCAAGCCAACGCCACGCGGCAAATTCGCCAGCAGGAATACGAAGCGCAAGTTGCCTCGGACGTGGGCTTTTTGGAGAAGAACAAGGCGCTTTCCGATCTTGCCTCACATGAGCCCAGCGTTTTCCGGGCCATGCTCCTGATCTCCCTGCTGATCATCCTGATCGAGACCGGTCCGATCCTCTCCAAACTGATCATGAACACCGGACCTTACGATGTCGCGCTTGCCAATATGGAACTAAAGCAAATGGCCGCCGCGGAAGAAGATATGCGGCACGACCGGGATATGGTCCTCGAGCGTCAAAAAACCCTCCGCAGCCAACGAAAGGAGCGGACCGATGAACTGCTCGCACAGCTGACGGCCTTGCAAAAGAAGCATATCCGGGAAGAGCTGGATCAGTGGGAGCGGGGAGAGGACAAGATCCCGCAGCGGACGCCGCTCGAGGACGTCACCCGGCGGATCAGGCAGCGGTATCGCTTCCGGGAGGACGACGTGATCTGACTCCGGCCGCCTGAGCCCCCGGCTCAGGGGAACCCCGGCAAGAGCTCATTCTTTATTCGCCTCACCATTAATATAGTTCTCCGCGAGTGCGGTGAGCAGGTCGTCGACCTCCTTTTCCTCCATCAATGAAGTCTCGAGGATCTCGTCGATATCATCGTAGTCGAGCGTGCGGGCATGCTGGGCCAGGCTGCCATAGCTCGTGATCTCGTAGTGCTCGAGCTTCTGTGCGGCAACGATCAGTCCCGCATCCCTGGTTGCCGACTGCGGCGCCGTTGCAGTGATTATATTCTCCGCCTCGCGCGTGATCCCCAGGACGGCTTCCGGCGTCCGGGTCTCCGGCCGGTTCCCGGTTTTCCTGAAGATCTCCTCCAGCCGGCCGATCTGGTCGCGGGTGTCGTCCAGGTGG
>DATJMG010000287.1:0-16545 GCA_035508835.1 Puia sp. | reverse complement strand
TCATTGAAAAGGTGCGAGTACTTTTTATATTTTGCCTTGACGCGGGGGATAAGGATCTCGATGATGTCTTTCTTGATCCTGGCGGCCATCTTGGCCTCCGTATCGAAGTCATCATGCTGCGTCGATACGACGATCGCATCGATCCGCACGGGTTTGTTGTTGTCGTCATATTCCAGGGTGACCTGGCTCTTGGCATCGGGACGCAGGTATTTGATCTGTTTGTTCTCCCGCCGCAGCGCCGCCAGTTCCAGCAGGATCTTGTGCGCCAGGTCCAGCGAAAGCGGCATATAGTCCTCCGTCTCGTTGCTGGCATAGCCGAACATCATCCCCTGGTCGCCTGCCCCCTGCTCTTCCTTCTTCTTCTTGTCCACCCCCTGGTTGATGTCGGAAGACTGCTCGTGAATGGCAGAAAAAATTCCGCAGGAATTGGCTTCGAACATATATTCGCTCTTGGTGTAGCCGATCTTGCGGATGACGCCGCGGGCGATCTCCTGGACATCGAGGTAAGCCTTGGATTTAACTTCCCCTGCGAGCACCACCTGGCCCGTTGTAACCAGGGTCTCGCACGCTACCTTGGACTGCGGGTCGAAAGCAAGGAAATTGTCGATCAACGCATCGGAGATCTGATCGGCCACCTTGTCCGGGTGTCCTTCAGAAACGCTCTCGGAAGTAAATAAATAAGGCATTTTGGAAAAGAATATTTAATTGAAAAGAAAGGGTTTTTTGCTCCGGGCGCAAAGATAGCGCAATAACGCATTATTTGCTCAGATCGGTATACAGTTGTAAATAATCTGTGAGATCGGATTCTGCATTGAAGGCCAGCACCTTCTTCCCGCGGATCTTGCCGAATTCCTCCACCAGTTTCTTATCGACCTTCTCGGCGCCGAAACTGATCGCATCCGCATAGGTGGCGCCGCCCCGGAAAAGCGCACTGTTGTTGGCGTCCTTATAGGGCTCGAGGTCCTTTTCCCTGATATTGGCGTGGATATTGGCCAGCTTCAGGAAGTCCGGCCCCAGCTTTTCCTTGAAAGTAGGCTGCCCGATGGTGAAGACACATTTGCTGTGAGCAAAAACAGGTTCTTTTTTGTAGACCGTCTTGAGATAAAGCGGAATAAGCCCGGTCATCCAGCCGCTGCAATGAATGACATCAGGGGGCCAGCCGAACTTCTTGACGGTCTCCAACGCCCCCTTGCAATAGAACACCGTCCGCAGCCCATTGTCTTCGAACCATTTATCCTGCTCGTCATGGAAGATGAACTTCCGCTTGAACAGGTCCTCATTGTCCAGGAAATATACTTGCAAGCGGGCGTTCGGAAGGGATGCTACCTTGATCTGGAGGGGATAATCGTCGTCGTCAACCGATACATTGATCCCGGAAAGCCGGACAACCTCATGAAGCCGATGCCTCCGCTCATTCACAACCCCAAACCGCGGCATGATACAACGCACCTCAAATCCATTGTCATTTGATTTAATTGCCAGCTTGTTAACGATCTCTGCAAATTCTGTCAGCTCTAAATATGGCGACATTTCGTTGGCAATAAATAAAATTCGCTTCTTTTGTAGCATTATTTATTTAATAATTATTGGTCCTAAATCCGCCTTCGGCGGATTGTCCGAAGGACAAATATTAATTACAAATCTGAAATGCGCTAATTTCCCGGTCGGCGCATTTCAGGTTCACAGACCCAAATAGTTTGCAAAAGTACGGTTTTTTATGGTATACCGCTCTGCTTTTGATGCTCAAACCCCCAAAAAATGATCCTCTTCAAACACTCCGGCGACCTCACCGGATGGCTAGATCAAATAAAGGCTTCCGGCCATTCCATCGGTTTCGTACCCACCATGGGCGCCTTGCATGCCGGTCATATATCACTTATTTCTATATCAAAAAAAGAGACGGATCTTACCGTTTGCAGCATTTTTGTCAACCCAACCCAGTTCAATGACCCCAACGACTTCCGGAAATATCCTGTCACGCTTGAAAAAGATATCGCCCTGCTCGAAACGGCGGGCGCCGACATCCTCTTCCTGCCGGAGGTCGAGGAGCTCTATCCCGACGGGACCGCCGGACTGGAGCACTATGATCTGGGTTCGCTCGCAACCCTGCTGGAAGGCAAGTACCGGCCCGGACATTTCCAGGGGGTCTGCCAGGTCATGAACCGCTTGCTAACCATCGTTCGCCCCCACCACCTCTTCATGGGCCGGAAGGACTACCAGCAATGTATGGTCATCCAGCGCCTGCTGACCTTGATGGGCCTGCCCACACAGCTGCACCGCTGCCCCATTGTCCGGGAACCCGACGGTCTTGCCATGAGCAGCCGGAACCTGCGGCTCGATCAAACGCAACGGGCCCACGCAACGGCCATCTACCATGCACTGCTCTGGCTGCGCAACAACTGGCGCATTTCCCCGGCGTCCGCCCTTGTACAAGCCGAGGCAATCCTGAAAAAATCTGATTTCCGGATTGACTATATTTCAGTCGCCGACGCCGATACCCTTGCGCAAATAGCCGACCCTGCGAATGCGGCCGCCGCCGTCGCGCTCATCGCGGCTTTTCAGGGAGACGTCAGGCTGATCGACAATATGATTCTGTAAGCTAACTTTGCCCTTATGATCATCGAACTCCTTAAATCGAAAGTACACCGTGTGACCATCACCGAAGCCGATCTTAACTACGTTGGCAGCCTTACGCTGGATGAAGACATCATGGATGCGGCAAACATGATAGAAAATGAAAAGGTCCAGATCGTCAACGTGAATAACGGAACACGGATCGAAACCTATTTGATCAAAGGGAAAAGAGGTTCCGGTACCTGCTGTCTTAACGGTCCCGCTGCAAGAAAAGGTGCAGTGGGCGATATCGTCATCGTGATCTCCTACGCACAGATGGAATTTGAGGAGGCCAGGCGTTTCAAGCCCGCCATCGTTTTTCCGAAAGAAGGAAATAAGCTGTAACTTGTACGGGCTATGAAGAAAGGAATAATGGTCGCGCTTCAATACGCTCTATTCGCTGCTCTGGCAGCGTTTTTTGTGTGGTTGAGCCTGAAAGATATGGATAAGAAAAGCTGGGGCCAGCTGAAGGATGCGCTCGACAAGGCGGACTACTGGCTGCTGGTCCCCGTGCTGCTGTTCCTGCTCGCCAGTCACTGGCTCCGGGCCCTGCGCTGGCGCCAGCTGATCGAACCATTGGGCTACGAGCCTTCGCGCATGAATTGTTTTCTGGGCGTCATGATCGGCTACTTCGTCAACCTCGGCGCCCCGCGGCTTGGCGAAGTGCTCAAATGCACCATCCTGGCCCGCTATGAGAAGATCCCGGCTGATAAGCTTGTAGGGACCATCGTAGCGGAACGGGCATTCGATGTGGTTTGCCTCGCGATCGTGTTTGGCCTGTCATTTTGGCTTCAATTCAACGTCATTCACAGCCTGACTACCAACAGCTCCCTTTTCCACGGCGGCAGCGGGGGGCATTCTTCACACCTGAAGTGGTGGATCCTGCTGGCAGCGGTCTTGCTGGTCGCGGGTTTCGTGATTGCCAGGCGGCGATGGGTGGTCAGCCGGTGGACCCGGATCATGCACCAGGTCAAAGCGATCGTTGTCAATATCTTTCACGGCCTCACCACCGTTCGCTCGATCCGGAACAAACCCCTGTTCTTTATCTATACGATCGGCATCTGGTGCCTTTACCTGCTGAGCACCTGGTTCGGTTTCTTCGCCATCAGCGCCACCCGGAGCCTTAGCATCATCGACGCACTCAGCGTTCTGGCCATGGGCAGCGTAGGCATGATCATTTCACCCGGCGGGATCGGCGCCTATGCGCTGCTCGTCCGCGAAACCGTGTCCTTCTACAACATCCCCGCCCTCCCTTTTGGTCAGGCGCTCGGCTGGTTGCTGTGGTTCGGACAATTTCTTAGCTTTATATTGTTTGGCACCGTCAGCTTTATCCTGTTGCCAAGGATCAATAAGAAACGAATTGTAATCGCTACGGATGAAATTACCACAGATCATACCGCACAAGATATTTGATCGCCCCGGGCTGATACACCAGGTCAACCGGTGGCGCGTCATGGGCAAGACCATCGCCTTTACGAACGGCTGTTTCGATATCCTCCATCAGGGCCATATCGCCTCCTTATCGGACGCGGCCCGCGAAGCGGACTTCCTGGTCGTCGGCCTCAATTCCGATGCGTCGACCGGACGATTGAAAGGCCCCGGCCGCCCCATCAACGACGAGCACGCCCGCGCCATCGTCATCGCCGCCTTGCTGATGGTCGATGCGGTAACCCTTTTCGATGAAGATACCCCGCTCAACCTGATCAACACGATCCGGCCCGATGTCCTCGTCAAGGGCGGCGATTACACCCTGGAGCAGATCGTTGGCGCGAAAGAAGTGTTGTCGTGGGGAGGGCGCGTCGTCATCAATCCCATCGTGCCGGGGTTTTCCACCACCGGGATCCTCGAAAAGATCACCAAACTATGAGATATTTTATCACCGCCATTATCCTGCTGATCGCGATCGTCTCGCGCGGGCAATCTGCCGATGCCGACTCCCTCAAGGCGCTCAACGCGATGTTTATCCATGGGTCTATGACCCGGGATACCGCTAAACTGAAGCGCATCTTCGCTCCTGATTTTGTTCTGATCAATCCTGCCGGCCAACGACGCACCAGACGCGATGTCCTCAACGGTTTCGTCACGGGCCCGCATTTTCTTTCCTGCGAAGTCGACACCGTCGAGATCAGGCTGTATGGTACGATCGGCCTTGTTCTGGCCCGCGCCGTATTCACGTTCGAACAAAACGGCAAGCAAACCACCGGGAAAACCGATTATCTTGACGTATATGAGAAAAGAAAAGGCCGCTGGGTAGCCATCGCCGCACATGTCACGGCGCTTTAACCCGGCCGATGCCGTTCCAGCCGTCGTCATCCCGGCTGTTGTCATCCCGGCCGTTGTCATCCCGGCTGTTGTCATCCGCGATACATCCGCTCGATCTCCTGTACGATGGATTCGATAGCCTGGTCATCACCCCTGGCATCATAAGGCTGCTTCAGACTGGTGCTGAAGAAGAAAGCCACCGTCTGATAGAAACGGGCAGAGAGCCCGCCTTTATATTCCTTGATCAATTCGTAACAATTATTCCCGGTTTGCCGGTTGATCAGCTTCATCAGGATCTTTCCCTGATAGATCGACATCTGCTCGAGCGGATCTGTGAACTCTTTCCGCAAATCCTTCTCCCGCGATTGCAGGTATGCCTTCCGCTCCTTCTCCGTACCCAGCAGCGCCATCTTGGTATTGATATCGTTGATGATCACTCCCGCTTTCCGCGCATAAGGATAGGTGACATATACCGCATTCCGCAGCCGGTTCCATGCCTCCAGCCTGCGGCGCATGGCGGGGGTCATCGGGGCGGTTACCCAGGTATACGGCATGGTGTGCGCCGATAACAGCTCATGGTCATAGACCTGCGCACCAACAATAATCGTATCGTAAGGGCCATAGACGGGGCGGATCACATCGGGCGGTAACGGAGCCGTGTCCGCAACAGATGGCTTCGCCGCCGGAGTACCCTGCGCCAATGCACACAGGCCGGCCATCACAGGCACGGTCAACAGAAGGAGATATTTCAGTACAACACGGCGCATAGACGGACTTAAAGTTACTAAAAGCTTTCCAATTAATACAGCTTTAACAGCCGTGGTAACCCTTAAGCGGTCGAAAGAGATTGTTAATTTTCAATGAATTGTCAACCGGGACGCATCCCTCGTTATTTTCGGCCGTCAGCGGCTCACGGTGAGCGCAGCCTGGCGGCGTCTCCATACGATGCTGATAACGAAGCCGATGATCATAATGATCGTACCGATCCACAGCACGCCGATCTGCGGAAATTCGAGAACCTTGAGCGCGACAAAGGGCACCATCCCGGCGGATTCCTTGATTCCCAGCTCGATCTTCCTGCCTTCTACCTTATCGAACTGCAACGCCAGGTCTTGTGCGAATACCGTATCGTTCGCATAATGCCACTCGCCGTCCTTTTCATACAGCGCCGGATAAGCGACATAACGCATGCTGTCCCGGGTGACCACCGATACCTTGGCTACGATAGCCGTATCCCCGGGCCCAAAATGGAACTTTTCATTGTTAGGGTTGACCGCGATGGAATCCAGTACCAGGTATCCCTTCGAAAAATAGGTCGTATCCCCCGGCGCCAGGAGGGGCGAGGGCCTGAACTGCACCGTGTCGTCTTTGCCCGGATTTTCGGTCGCGCTGACATAGGCAAAAATGTCCTTATCCCAATAGTGATATTTATCCGGATTGGCCGCCGTCTCCCCGCCGCCTTTGGGGGAGTAGAGATAGTCAGGATACAGGTCGAACTGTTCCTTGCTGTCCTTTTTGTCAAAATGAATATGATAGTAAGTGATATTCTTCCGCGTATCGACCGAGTCACTGTTCACATAGGTAGCCGTGTAGACCCCCATGTCGGTGGGGACCCCCTTCAGGAGGGTGAGATTCTCCATCGGGTCCTGCTTGGATTCCGGGCTGAACGGCAGCAGGATACCGGTCGTATTGATGGACAAGACACTCTTTTTTGCCGAAGAGAACAGGATGCCGATGAGCATCAGCCCGAATCCCACGTGTGCGATCGACGGGCCCGCCGCCCGCAGCTGCCCTTTCAAGCCTATCCGGATATACGAGATATTCGCGACCACCGCATAGACAGCCGCGAACATCGCCAGATGGATCGCCGCCAGGAACCCTGCTCCATATCTATCATAATGAATACCGCCAAAGACGCTGATCAGCACCGAGATCACCAGGGCCACTGCCGTCGGCAGCCGGATCTTTTTCCATAAATAGGTCCAGCTTGTTCCCTTGTATTTCAGGTATTGCGTCACCGCCGTGAGCAGTCCCAGGAGCACCGCAATGAAGATCTCGATCCTGTTGTAGGCAAACTGGGCGTCAGACCCGATCGCCACCTTCTTTTTGGTCACCAGGTTGAAGACCGGCAGCGAGGTCGCGCTGATCACGTACAAAGCGGACAGGAACAGCACCAGCGAGCCGATGAACATCCAGAACTCACGGGAACCCGTAGCCTCCTCTTTGACAATATGCGGGATCTTATGATACCGGGCGATAAACAGCAAATAGGCCGGAATAAGGAATACGAAGATGAACATCGCGAGCTGCACATTCATCCCCGAATCGACGAAGGCATGCACCGACGTGTCTCCCAGGATGCCGCTGCGCGTCAGGAACGTCGAGTACAAGACCAGCAGGAATTGCGTGATCAGGAAGAAATGCGTTGCCCGCAGGGAGTGGCCTGTAGAATTGTAGACGACCATCGTATGCAAACCCGCGATCATCACCAGCCAGGGTACCAGCGAAGCATTCTCCACCGGGTCCCATGACCAGTAGCCGCCAAAGCTCAGCGCCTCATAAGCCCAGGCCGCCCCCATCATGATGCCCGTTCCGAGTACGCAGGCGGAGAATAAGGTCCAGGGTAATGCCGCCCGCGTCCAGTCCCACTGGCGCTTCCACAAGCCCGCGATCGCATAGGCGAAAGGTACGACCGTGGAGGAGAAGCCCAGGAAAAGGATCGGCGGATGGATCGTCATCCAGTAGTTCTGCAGCAATGCGTTGAGCCCCTGCCCGTCCTGCATCTGCGGAATGCTCATATAATCGGGGCGGCTGAAGATCGGCGCGTTCGCGGCCCAATCCATCTGACGGGTCAGGATAAAAGGATTGAATCCCACCTTGTTCCCGAAGAAGTACAACCCCATGATCATCGTGGCCAGGCAAAGATGGGTAAAGCTGATCACCGTCATAACCGGGCTCTCCCACTTACCCGCCTTGCGGATCAGGATCAGCCCCAGTACGCAGACCCAGATGGTCCACAGCAGGAAGCTCCCTTCCTGCGCTTCCCAGATGCACGAGAAAAGATATTGCAGCGGCATCGACCGGCTGGAATGTTCCCAGGCGAAATTGTACTCGAAGAGATGATTGGCGACAATGAAGATGATCGTCAGGAAGACGGCGAAAACGGAGAAAACATCGATGCAAAAAGCCCACCGGGCCATCCGCCGCCAGCTGTTTTCCTCCTCCGGGGTCTTCGCGTTAGCCGCCTTGAAATAAGCGATCACGGCGACAACGGAAGCACTGAAAAAAAGCAACGCAAAAAAATGCCCAATTTTACCGGGCAGAAGATGTTCGCCGATGAATTGCATGGCTGGGTTTTAATTTTGGCTCAACGCCCGCTGATTGCTACTCGGATCGTCTTTGTATTTGGACGGACATTTAAGAAGGATGCCGCCGCTGGCGACATCGAACACATCCCCTTCCATCTTTCCTTTCAGCGTGATCCGCTCCGCTTTTTCCAGATCATATGGTTTTTCGGCATGATAGACCACCCGGGCGGCATTGCCCAGCGTGTCGGTGATATGAAAGCTCAGGTAGTTAGGGTCTTTTGCCGGATCGTACTCGATGGGCTGCGTTTTGTCGATCCGGGCGATGATCGTCACGGTCTGGCCCGTTTTCTGCCGGGCGGAAGCTATGGTCTCGTAGGTCGACAGATTCCCCATGAAACTGACCAGCACCGCGACAGATGCCAGGATCAGGATCAGTATAACGATATGTGATTTCTTCATAAATGAACACGAAGTTACACTTTTTTAAACACCACGATCCCATTATGTCCCCCAAAACCAAAGGTGTTGCTCATCGCAACGCTGGCCTGCCACTCCCGTGCCTCCCCCAGGAGGATATTCAGTCCGGGCGGGATAGCCGCATCCAGCTGCCGGGTATTGATCGTCGGCGGGATCACCCCCTGCCGCAAAACATAAAGACAGGCGATAGCTTCGATCGCCCCGGCGGCGCCGAGTAAATGTCCCGTCATGGACTTGGTGGCGCTGATGATCAAATGATCCGGCGCGGGCCCAAAAAGTCTCGCCACCGCATGGACCTCGCTCACGTCCCCCACCGGCGTGGAGGTCGCATGCACATTGAGATAATCCACCTCCTCCTTATTCAAACCCGCGTCTTTCAATGCTTCCTGCATCGCCCTGAATGCACCTGCACCTTCGGGGTGGGTGTGCGTCATATGATAAGCATCGGCGGTCATAGCCGCTCCGGCCAGCTCGGCATAGATATATGCCCCGCGGTCTTTCGCGTGTTCGTACTCTTCGAGGACCAGCGCCCCGGCACCCTCCCCCATCACAAAGCCATCCCGGTCTACGTCGAAGGGCCGCGATGCCCCCTGCGGATCATCGTTGCGCGTAGACAAAGCCTTCATGGCATTGAAGCCCCCGATACTGGCCTGCGTTACCGGCGCCTCCGAACCACCCGCTACGATCACTTTTGCCTTCCCCAGCCGGATATAGGTCAGCGCATCCATCAACGCTGTATTGGAAGTGGAACAGGCCGATACCGTGGTATAGTTAATGCCCATCAGCCGGTATTTGATCGAGATCATCCCCGACGCCATATTGGCGATCAGTTTAGGGACAAAAAAAGGACTGAACCGCGGTGTCCCATCTCCCTCCGCAAATTCTTCCACCTGCTCCTGGAACGTCTCCATCCCCCCCTGACCGGAGCCCCAGATCACCCCGATATCAAAAGGATCCATCGAAGGAATATCCAGTCCCGAATCCTTGATCGCCTGGTCCGCTGCAACTAAGGCGTACTGCGTGAACAGATCGCTCCGCTTCAGCTCGTTCCGGTCCAACAGCGGGCCGGGGTCGAAACCCTTGACCTCACAGGCAAACCGGGTCTTGAAAAGTGCCGGGTTAAAATGCGTGATCGGTCCGGCGCCGCTGCGCCCGCCGACCAGGCCCTCCCAGAAAGTCCCTGCATCATTGCCTAAAGGGGTTACCGCGCCAATCCCTGTTACAACTACCTTTTTCATAGCCATAAGCTGCGAAATTAAGCACAATCCCCCAAGTACGGAAAAACGACCTAACTTTGCGCGCTGATGACGACAGATCTATCCCTTTTCGATCCTAACGGACCAAGTAACCCTAAGAACAATATCTTCGGATTACCATTCAAGGAAGAAGAATCCCGGCTGATCATCCTTCCTGTCCCCTGGGAAGTTACCGTCAGTTACGGGGCTGGAACTGCGCGTGCTGCGGAACATATCTTCCGTGCCAGCATGCAGGTGGATCTTTTTGACGCTGAAACGAATGACGCCTGGCGAAAAGGTATTTATATGCGCCAGCCGGACAGGAAGATCCTGATGAAAAGCGACTACCTCAGAAAGGAAGCAGAACTATACATCAACTATACCTCCAAAGGCGAAGTGGTAGAAAAGAACAGCTTTATGTGTAAATCGCTGAAGGAGATCAACGAAGGGAGCGGCTACCTGAACCGGTGGGTATATGAGCAGACGCGGGCCCTGCTGGATGCCGGCAAGCTTGTGGCCCTGCTGGGCGGCGACCACAGCACCCCGCTGGGCTATTTCAAATCGATGGCCGAACGGCATGGCGACTTTGGCATCCTGCAGATCGACGCTCACTGCGATCTTCGCAAATCCTACGAGAACTTCGACTACAGCCATGGCAGCGTTATGTACAATGCCCTGCGGGAAACTCCGCAGCTGAAAAGGCTCATCCAGGTCGGGGTCCGCGACTATTCCCTGGAAGAATCGGACTTTATCCGCCACAGCAATGACCAGGTGATCACCTATTTTGATAAAGATATTAAGGAGCGGGCCTTCGAAGGAGAAAGCTGGAAACAGATCGTCGACGAGATCGTCAGTCACCTGCCGGAAAAAGTATACGTCAGCTTCGATATCGACGGCCTGGATCCGAAATTATGCCCCGACACCGGCACCCCCGTACCCGGCGGCCTGGAGACCGAACAGGTCTTCTACCTCATCCGCAGGATTATCCGCAGCGGCCGGAAATTTATCGGTTTCGACCTGGTTGAAATGGGTGTCGGCGAAACGGAATGGGATTCCAATGTCGGCGCCCGCATCTTGTGGAAACTATGTAATTTGCTGATCGCCAACAATGCCTGAATGAAGTACCAGTATGTCGTTATCCTGAAAAAAGACGGTGAGCGTGCGACCGATCTGCTGAGTGTGCTGCTGTGTTTCTGCTCGGCGGTCCTTTTTGGGCTTTCCCAGTTAAAAAGCGACCATCCCGATATTTATCTCTACGCATTCACTGCGCTGATTTTGGCCGGGCTGGTCTACTGTGTCATTCGCCGCCGCCGGCATAAACCCGTTCGCTTTAAATACCTCATCCTGCTGACCGCTCTGGGTTGGTTCGGCATGCCCGTTCTGCCCTGGATCGGCATCCTCTTCCTCGCCCTGGCCTTTCTTGAACATCAGGCTAAACGGCCGCTGGAGATCGGATTCGACCGCGACTGCATCGTCATCAATTCCCTCATCCGGCAACGCCATGACTGGTCCGTATTCAATAATATCCTCCTCAAGGACGGACTGCTCACCCTCGATTTCAAAAATAACCGCCTGTTCCAGAAGGAAATAGCCGATGACGAAACGGAAGAAGATGATGTGAATGAAGAAGAATTCAATGCCTATTGCCGGGACCGCCTGACGGGTGCCTCGGGCTGACGGGCGCCTCCACCTCCGCCTGACAGGTGCTTCCGCTTCCGCCTCCGGTTGATGGGTGTCTCCGCCTCCGGCTGACGGGTGCCTCCGCTTCCGCCTCCGCCTGACCGCCGCCTCGCGGGCATACCCGAATCTTGAATTCGCACAACTCGAACAAATTCACGAATTTTGCCGGTCAATCCAGGAATCTGATGCAGTCATCGCCATTTATTTTGTACTCCGACGGAAAAGGGAATATTTTCGAAGACACCTCACTCTACGTGACCGGCCGCAGCGGCTGGGACGCGCTGCCCATAGCTCCCGAGGACTGGATCGGGCTGCCGGAAGGCGGTTCGCTCTATGAATTGCCCGGCAGAAGAGGGATCGGCATCGACGTCCGGACCGGGCAGATGCGGCTTTGCGAAAAAGGCTGGGCCGTCGCTGCTTTTATCCCCCCGGCCCATACCGGGCTGTACCTGGCCGCTTACGAGACCGAACCGAACGCTCCTACCCTGCCGCTGTTCTGTTACACCGCGGCGGGCTGGCTGGATTCAACGTTCTGTGTCCCGGCAGTCCGCATTGAGCAAGATATTCGCCAGGATTGTGCCGGCTATGACTGGAATGTCATCCATGCGGGAGTTGATGCCCTCCTGAAAGCCTATCCTCATAATCGTTTGGTCAAACACTTGGCCAACAATTGCTGCCTGACCTATCATTGCCCGGCCGCCCGTAATTATTTTATGGGGCGATGGGAATGCCCCGTTCCCTCCTCCCCCGCCTGCAATGCCAACTGCATCGGCTGTATCTCCTTCCAACCAACAGATGCGACCATTCCCTCCACACAGGACCGCCTGTTTTTTAAACCGACTGCTGAGGAAATAGTCGAATTCACTGTTCCGCACCTGGAGACCGCACCTTTTCCGATCGTCAGCTTCGGTCAGGGCTGCGAAGGCGAACCGCTGCTGATGGCGGACACGCTCCGCGATGCGATCCTTGAAATACGCCGCCATACCGGCCGCGGCAGCATCAACATCAACACCAACGGCAGCCGGCCGGAGGCGGTGCGGATGCTTTGCGAAGCCGGCCTCAACTCTATCCGCGTCAGCCTCAACTCAGCGCGGCCTTCCGTGTACACCGCCTATTACCGCCCGAACAATTATACATTCGACGATCTCGTGGAAAGTCTAAAGGTCGTCCGCAGCTTTGGCGGCTGGGCCTCCATCAATTATTTCGTCTTCCCCGGCATGACCGACAGCGTGGAAGAATACGAAGCGCTGCGCCGGCTCATCCTCGAGACCGATCTGACGATGATCCAGTGGCGGAATTTCAATATCGACCCCGATTGGTACCTGGGTAAGATCGGCGTCACGGATACGGGGGAATTCCTCGGCGTCCGCCAGTTGATGGACCTGATCCGGGAAGAGTTTCCCACCGTCCGGTTCGGTTATTTCAACCCGCCGATGGAACGCATGCGCGGCAGATACGAAAAAGATTTCGCACATTAGACATCCGAAATGACATCGAATCCTTTGAAACTTCCCACAACAGCGAGACCGGCAACTTCCTGGGCGGCCCCTTTTTCTTTGATCTTTCCGGCAATCTGATTCAATGTCGAACCGGACCCTACCGCATCGTCGATCAGGATGACCCTCTTGAATGCCCTTCTTTCGGTAACCGCAAATGTATTTTCTGCATTTCTTATCCTTTCTTCCAGTTTGGGCAGCGATTTTTGCGGCACGGGAATTATTCCGCTGGTCTTTCGTATTTCGACAACCGGAAAGGGCAGGTTAAGATGAGTTTGAATGAACTTCATTAACTGCAATTCCCTTCTTATTGTAGGTGGAACAAAGCCTATGGCATCTGCATTTTGTGATTGTACGAACTCTATGATCCGTGGTCGTATTTCTTCCATCATGATCCGCATCAGGAATTGATTCTGACCTTGTTTCGCAAAATGCAGCAATGTTCCCAGTCTCGTCTTTCCGAACCTTTCGATGGCATAAAAGTCAAGATAATACAATTCGTCCAGCCATATCCTGTCATACCCTTTTGTATTCTTCAACTTCTCCAGCCCGTTAACGATGCCCGTGACCTCATAATATCGGGCATATTTCTCCTTTGTTTTGATGTATTCTGACAGAGTCTTTTCGATAGGCAGTTTTCTTTGTTTGCACCAATAGGCAAATGCCTCTATGCCCGATAGGAGGTTACCCGATTCCGTTACGACAAGAAATTCCTTCTCCAATATGGTTTTATCCTTTTCCGGAATGATCAATGTTTCCGGTTTTTTGGCGGGCTGCCGATCGCGGAGAAGACGATAGATCGTTTTGGGTGGCCTTCCCAGCCTTTCCAAATGGGCTTCCTCCATCAGCTTGTTAACGGCTATATGGACCATTTGCTTTGAGATACCCAACTTATCTACTATTTCTTTGATAGTGAGCTCGTTATCTTTTTCAAACAGAGTAAGTATCTTATCGTGTGCTGTCATTTTACTATTTACTATCAATAGTCAAATATAAATTATTTTTCGCAAAACCCACATATTTTACTATTTACTGTCAATAGTCTAATGCCAAGCCAAACAACCAACTAAAAGAACCAGGTTTCCTTTTAACTTGCCGCCATGCAAAAGATCCTCATCATCGGGGCTAGTTCCGGCATCGGCCGGGAGCTTGCCAGGCTCTACGCCGCGGCAGGTCATCTTGTCGGCGCCACCGGCCGGCGACAGGACCTCCTCGACAGCCTGCAAGCCGAATACCCCGAAAACATCCTTACTTTGACCGCCGATGCCACCGCCCCCGACGCAACCCAACAACTGGCCGACCTCACCCGGCGCCTCGGCGGCCTCGACATCCTCATCTTCAACGCCGGCTGGGGGGATCTTTCCGACACCCTCGACTGGAACATCGACAAGCCAACCGTAGACATCAATGTCAACGCCTTTCTCACCGCGATCCATTTCGGCTGGGACTATTTCATCCGCCAGGGATGGGGACATCTCGTCACTGTCTCCTCCATCGCCGGCAAGCGCGGTAACCGCCACTCGCCCGCCTATAGCGCCGCCAAATCCTTTCAAAGCACTTACTTCGAAGGACTTTATATCAAAGCCCGCAAAATGAAGATGCCGCTTTATGTCACCGATATCCAGCCGGGCTATGTGGACACCAGAATGTCCAAAGGCCCCGTCGCCTTCTGGGTAGCCCCGCCGGAGAAAGCGGCCCGCCAGATCATCCGCGCCATCGAAAAGAAACGCCGCGTCGCCTATATCACACGCCGCTGGTGGATCATCGCGCAGCTCTTTCGGTGGATACCCGGCTGGGTCTACTATCGGATCGGCTAGAACTTGGCATCTCAATTGCAGTCAGACTGTTATGAAAAAGAAACATGTGATTGCCATCGCGACAATCAGCGCTATCCTGGCCGCCGGCACTACCATCTACCTCATGGAAAGAAATAGACGCGCACGCCGGAGGGCCTTTGTCGCCAATGCGGGCTACGAAACCGCATACGACGTCCACTACCCGATCCGCTATAGCCGGAGCAAGGGCAAAGCCGCAAAAAATTAACGTTTTGCCTAGAGAAGCCGGAACAATTAAGGCATAACCCGCTGCGTTTATCCCCAACAAATTGGTAGTTTTGCAGTGGATAAATCCGGACGTGGTCCAATTTTACTGATCTCCTATGGCTGACTCCTTCGAATCCCGTAAGAATCTCAAGGCTACCGGCTACACGGCAGTCTCACTGTCCCTGCTGCTGGTCATATTGCTCTACAGCTGGACCCTGCCGGTCGAAGCTCCGCCTCCCGTAGAAGAAGGCATCGAGGTCAACCTTGGCAACAGCGACAGGGGAATGGGGACCAGCCAGCCGTATCTGCCGGGCAAACCTGCGGCCGAAGACAAGGAGAAATATACCCCGCCCAAACAGGCTGTCGTGGAAAGGCAACCGGTCAAGGATGTCGAGACCGACGACAACAACAAGGAAGATGCCCCCGTCATCAAACATCCGCCCGTTACCAGACCCAACGCCACCAGGCTCCCCGATAAAGACCTGACCACAAAAAGGGTCAGGCCCGTCAAACAACCTGAGATCATGCCCGTGAAACCCGTCGTCCGGCACCCCAAGGCACTCATGGGATCGATAGCCGGCAACGGTAACGGCGGCAATGACGCCGACGACTTCAAACCCGGCGGCAACCAGGGTGTCGCAGGCGGCCGCGGCGATCAGGGCGCACCGGGCGGCGATCCGAATTCCAACAACTATACCGGCGGCGGTAACGGCAACTCCGGTGTCGCCATCTCGCGAGGATTAACAGGACGTCATATCGTCAGCGCGCCCTCCTTTACCGGTGATTTTAACGAGAATGCGAAGGTTGCTATCCAGGTCCACGTCGACGAAAACGGCAACGTCACCAGCGCCGACTACGATTTGCGGGGATCTACAACCTCCGAGAGTAACTATGTCTCCGAAGCGAAACAGAAAGCCCACCTGGTCAAATTCAATTCCAGCTCCGGCGAATCCGTCGGCACCATCATCTTCAATTTCAAGATTCACGGTTAGGCAAAGCATTCTATCTTTGCCCTCCCATGATGAACTACCCGCAAACACTGGATTATCTGTTCAGCAAGCTTCCGATGTACAGCCGGATCGGCGCCGCCGCCTACCGCGAAGACCTCGTTAACACCCTGCGGCTGCTCGAATCCATCGATAATCCCCACCGCCGGTTCCGCTCCGTACATGTCGCCGGCACCAACGGCAAAGGCTCCACCAGCCACATGCTCGCCGCCATCTTCCAGGAAGCCGGCTATAAGACCGGCCTCTATACCTCACCCCACCTGAAAGATTTCCGGGAGCGCATCCGCATCAACGGGAAGATGATCGACGAACATGCCGTCGTTGATTTTGTCGATCGCATCCGGCCTGTGTCCGAAACGATCGACCCTTCCTTTTTTGAAGTGACCGTCGCCATGGCCTTTGACTATTTTGCCCGCAACCACGTC